>JBBISD010000032.1:0-29151 GCA_037441485.1 Burkholderiales bacterium | reverse complement strand
CGCGCGGCGCGCGCCCGCTCGGCCAGGCGCCTGCGCAGGCGGGCCGCGCCATCGTCGCCGTCGGCGGCCGCGCGCCATAGCGCCAGCACCAGTTGCGCCTGGGGTTCGCCGGCCGCCGCCGCGCGCTGCGTGAAATGGCGCTGCACGGCCGCGCGCCAGCGGTCGCCAAACGCCTCGGGTGCACCGCAGGCGGCGAGCGTCAGTTCGTCGCTCAGGGCCGCGATATCGCGCGCCAGCGACCACAGCGCGCCGGCGTGCGCGCCGAAATGCGTGCGCACCCAGGCGTTGGCGCGCAGCGCCTCGAACAGCGCCGCCTGCGCCGCGGACCGCTGGGCGGCCGGCGGCAGGTCGCTGGCAAGACCCGCCCACGACTCCAGCGTGGCGACGCGCGGCGCGATGCATGCGCGCCCGCCGAGCGCGGCATTGAGGGCGGCGTGCAGCAGCGGCGCATCGCCCGCGCGCGGCACAATGACGTGCACGCGCCGCAGGTCCAGCAGCCCGGCGGCCGACGGTTCGGCACCGGCACCCGGCAGTGCCGCCTGCAGCACCGCCCGGGCAACGCCGGGCCACCAGCGCGCATCGCGGGGCAGCGCCAGCGGCGCGCAGGCAGCCGGGGGGTCGGGCGCGCCGGAGGACGTGGGCATGCGGGCGGGCGGACGGGTGACGATGCGGATTGAAAAAGCGGCGATTTTGCGGCGGTTCAGGCCGCTGCGCCAACGCGCGGCCAAAGTGCTACCATCGGTTTGTACCTGAAGACCGCAGCTTCAGCCAGGGATGCAGCGCAACGGCGGCATCGCGCGGTATCCTTCCGCTGTCCACGACTGCGGCCATGCAGAACGCCGGCGTCGGGACGGTCCCGGTCGCTGCGGGCGCCGGGCGCGTCCAGGCGCTCCGTTTTTTCTCAATCATCACCGAATCCCTGCCTGCGGGCCGGGCAGTGGGAGCCGAGGGTTTCCCCCAAATGAGTGACATCAAAACGCTATCCGACGCCAGTTTCGAGCAAGACGTGCTCAAGTCGACCACCCCCGTCCTCGTGGACTACTGGGCCGAATGGTGCGGCCCCTGCCGCAACATCGCGCCTATCGTGGCCGAGGTCGCCAACGAATACCAGGGCCGCCTGGCGGTTGCCAAGCTCAACGTCGACGACAACCAGCTCACGCCCGCCAAGTACGGCATCCGCGGCATTCCGACGCTGATGCTGTTCAAGAACGGCACGGTCGCCGGCACGCGGGTCGGGCAACTGTCCAAACCCCAACTGATCGCATTCATCGACAGCAATCTCTGATTTTCCGCCCCGGCGGGCGGCAGGCGCCGCCCGCTGTCCACCGCGGGCGCGGTCGACGGCACTCTCCAGCGCGGTTCGTCTCCACAGTCCTCCCTCCGGCGCGCTGCCGTTGCAACAGGCTCCATCGCCGCCCTTTCCCGCCCCACTCCATCACCCGCACGCCTCTGCGCCAGACCCCACCCCATGCAACTTTCTGAACTCAAAGCGCTGCACGTCTCGCAACTGCTCGAGATGGCCGCCAGCCTGGAAATCGACAACGCCAACCGCCTGCGCAAGCAGGAGTTGATGTTCGCCATCCTGAAGCGGCGCGCCAAGACCGGCGAGCAGATCTTCGGCGACGGCACGCTCGAGGTCCTGCCCGACGGCTTCGGCTTCCTGCGCTCGCCCGAGACCTCGTACCTGGCCAATACCGACGACATCTACATCTCGCCCTCGCAGATCCGCCGCTTCAACCTGCACACGGGTGACTCGATCGAGGGCGAGGTGCGCACGCCCAAGGACGGCGAGCGCTATTTCGCGCTGGTCAAGGTCGACAAGGTCAACGGCCAGACGCCCGACTCGACCAAGCAGCGGATCCTGTTCGAGAACCTGACGCCGCTGTTTCCCGACAAGCCGATGACGCTCGAGCGCGAGATGCGCGGCGACGAGAACATCACCGGCCGCCTGGTCGACATCATCGCCCCGATCGGCAAGGGCCAGCGCGGCCTGCTGGTCTCCAGCCCGAAGTCGGGCAAGACGGTGATGCTGCAGCACCTGGCCCATGCCATCACCGCCAACCACCCCGATGCGGTGCTCATCGTGCTGCTGATCGACGAGCGCCCCGAGGAAGTCACCGAAATGCAGCGCTCGGTGCGCGGCGAGGTCGTGGCATCGACCTTCGACGAACCGGCGGTGCGCCACGTGCAGGTCGCCGAAATGGTCATCGAGAAGGCCAAGCGCCTGGTCGAGTCCAAGAAGGACGTGGTCATCCTGCTCGACTCCATCACCCGCCTGGCGCGCGCCTACAACACGGTCGTGCCGGCCTCGGGCAAGGTGCTGACCGGCGGCGTCGATGCCAATGCGCTGCAGCGCCCGAAGCGCTTCTTCGGCGCGGCGCGCAACATCGAGGAAGGCGGCTCGCTGACCATCATCGCCACGGCCCTGATCGACACCGGCTCGCGGATGGACGACGTGATCTACGAGGAGTTCAAGGGCACCGGCAACATGGAAATCCACCTGGAGCGGCGCCTGGCGGAAAAGCGCGTGTACCCGGCGATCAACGTCAACCGCTCCGGCACCCGGCGCGAGGAACTGCTGCTCAAGCCCGAGATCCTGCAGAAGGTCTGGATCCTGCGCAAGCTGCTCTACGGCATGGACGAGATCGAGGCGATGGAATTCCTGCTCGACAAGATGAAGCAGACCAAGACCAATGCCGAGTTCTTCGACATGATGCGGCGGGGCGGCTGAGCGGGCCGCAGCGCCGCGCTTGTACGCCACGGGCACTTTGGTGCTAGAATTTCGGGTTGCGTTTCGCCTTGTGAAACCATCCAACCCCTTGACGCGCGCGCCCACGGGGCACGCCAGCGAGAGTGAAAAATGAAAGAAGGCATCCACCCCGAATACCGCGACGTGGTCTTCGTCGACCTGTCCTGCGATTTCAGCTTCGTCACCCGTTCCACGGCGCCGACGCGCGAAACGATCAAGTGGAAGGACGGCAAGGAGTACCCGCTGGTAAAGCTCGATACGTCCTCGGAGTCGCACCCGTTCTATACCGGTGCCCAGACCCGCGTCGTCGAGGCCGGCCGCGTCGAGAAGTTCCGCCAGAAGTTCGCCGCCAAGACCAAGGAAGTCAACGCTGCCGCCGCCGAAGCCACGGCTGCCAAGACGCGCCGGCGCTGAAGCGCACGGGCATGGCGCCGCGCACCCGGGCACACGGGCGGCGATGCGGTGCCGTTGCACAAAGGCAGCCGGGGCTGCCTTTTTTCTTGGCAGAATCGGGGCTTGGCCCCGCCGCGCCTTCCGACCGGGAGTCCGGCCCGGTGGCAACGACGGCTGGCCGATCCGCCTGACCCATGATTGACGCACCGCGCCGTTCGCCGGCGCATATCTCCACCCAGGGTGCCGCGCCCCTGCCCCGCTGGGCGCTGGCCTGCCTGCTGCTCGCCTTCACCGTACCCGGCCTGTTCGGCCACGATGTGTGGCCGCAGGATGCGGCGGGCTTCGGCCGCATGTGGACCATGGCCCACGGCAGTGCGGCCGACTGGTTGCTGCAGAACGTCGCCGGCGCGCCCGAAACCCAGGGCGGTCCGCTGCCCTACTGGGTCGGCGCGCTGCTGATCCGCCTGTTGGGCGGCCTCATCGGCGACCACAACGCGGCGGCCGCGGCCAACCTGATCTGGATTTCGCTGGCCATTGCCGCGCTCTGGCTGGCCGCGCGGCGCCTGGCACGCCGCCAGGAAGCGCAGCCGGTGGCCGGTGCCTTCGGCGGCGAAGCCACGCGCAGCGACTATGCGCGCCTGATCGCCGACGTGGCGGTGCTCGTGCTCGTGGGCACCATCGGAATCCTGCTGCGCCTGCACCAGACCCAGGCCGACGGCGCCACCGTTGCCATCGTCAGCCTCGCGCTGCTGGCCACGAGCCTGGTCGAATGGCGCCGGCTGCCGGCGGCGCTGCTGGCCGGCGGGTGCGTCGGCGCACTGGCGCTCACCGAAGGTCCGCTGCCGGCCCTGGGCCTGCTGCTGGGCTGCCTGGCCAGCGTCTGGCGCGCGCCGCCCGATGGCGCGGCGGCGGCACGCCGCGGCATCGCGGCCGATGTCGCAGCCACGTCGGCCATGATCGCCGTGGCGCTGGCCATGGCCGCGGCCTGGCCGCTGTGCGCCTGGTGGGTTGCGCCGCGCGACGCCAGCCTGTATTTCGACGCGTGGCGGGCGGCGCAGCCGCTGGGCTGGCCGGCGGTCGACGGCGGCGCATGGCTGCTGCGCACCGGCGCCTGGTTCCTGTGGCCGCTGTGGCCGCTGGCCGGCTGGGCGGTGTATGCCTGGCGCGGCAATGTGCACGCGCCGCACATCGAGCGCCCGCTGCTGGCCTTCACCGGCCTGTTCCTGGCCAGCATTGCCGGCATGCCGTCCAACGAGCACGCGCTGGTGGCCGTCATCCCCCCGCTGGTCGTGCTGGCGGCCTTCGGCGCCACCACGCTGCGGCGCGCGCTCGACAACGTCATCGACTGGTTGGCCATCGCGGTCTTCTCGCTGGCGCTGCTGTTCTTCTGGGGCTACTACGTCGCCCTGCAGGCCGGCGCACCCAAGGCCATGGCGGCGTCCATCGCCCGCCTGGCGCCCGGCTACGTGCCGCACGTGCAATTCGTATCGATGGTGCTGGCGCTGGCGGCCGCCGCCGCGTGGGTGCAGCTCATTGCCTGGCGCGTGCTGCGCCGTCCCCGCGTGCTGTGGCGCGGTCCGCTGCTCGCGGCCGCCGGGGTCACCGTCGTTTGGATCACCGCCAACCTGCTGTTCCTGCCGGCCGTCGATTACGTCTTTTCCTACCGCACGTTCGCCGTCGAGATGGCGGCGCAGCTGCGCGCCCGCGGCCTCGGCCAGGGCTGCGTGCAGTCGCACCGCATCCCGCTGGCCGAGCGCGCGATCCTGGCGTACTACGGCCACATCCGGTTCGATCACGAAGGGTCGCCCGAGACCTGCCGCTTCGCGCTGCACCGCGAATCGCGCCGCTCCACGCTCGACGAGGATCCGCCGCCGGGCGTGCGCGGCATGTGGGAGCTCAGCTGGGAAGGCCGGCGCCGGGTGCACCCGGACGAGCGCTGGCGCATCTGGGCCCGCGCGGAGTAGGCCGGGGCGGCGGCCGCGCTGCCGCTAGAATGGGGGCGCGCCGCGACGGCAGGCCCGGGGTCGCGGCAAGGAGACGTTCGCGATGAGCACTGCCCGCACAGCAAGCCACCGCACCATCCGCCGTGCCGACCTCGTGGACAGCGTCGCCGGCGCGCTGCAGTACATCAGCTACTACCATCCCAGGGACTTCCTGCAGCAGCTGGGGCGCGCCTACGCCGCCGAGCAGAGCCCGGCGGCGCGCGATGCGATCGCGCAGATCCTGAGCAACTCGCGGATGTGCGCCGAGGGCCGGCGGCCGATCTGCCAGGACACGGGCATCGTCAATGTCTTCGTCCGGGCCGGCATGGGCCTGCGATGGGACGGCTTCGACGACGGCCTGGAGGCCGCGATCAACGAGGGCGTGCGCCGCGCCTACCTCGATCCGGAAAACACGCTGCGCGCCTCGATCGTCGACCCGCCCGAGGGCGCGCGCCGCAACACCCGCGACAACACTCCGGCCGTGATCCAGGTCGAGCTGGTGCCCGGCGATACGCTGGACATCACGGTGGCCGCCAAGGGCGGCGGCTCCGAGAACAAGGCCAAGCTGGCCATGCTCAATCCGAGCGATTCCATCGTCGACTGGGTGCTGCAGACCGTGCCGACCATGGGCGCCGGCTGGTGCCCGCCCGGCATGCTGGGGATCGGCATCGGCGGCACGGCGGAGAAGGCGATGCTGCTGGCCAAGCAGTCGCTCATGGACGACATCGACATGTTCGAGCTGCGGGCCCGCGGTCCGCGCGACGAGACCGAGAAGCTGCGCATCGAGCTGTACGAGAAGGTGAACGCCCTGGGCATCGGTGCGCAGGGGCTCGGCGGGCTGACCACCGTGCTCGACGTCAAGATCCGGCAGTATCCGACGCATGCCGCCGGCAAGCCGGTGGCCATGATTCCCAACTGCGCGGCCACGCGGCACGTGCATTTCGCGCTCGACGGCAGCGGACCGGCGGAACTGCCCGTGCCGCGGCTCGCCGACTGGCCCGATGTGCACTGGCACGCCGACCCGGCCCATTCGCTGCGCGTGGACCTGGACACGCTGACGCCCGACCAGGTCGCCGCCTGGCAGCCGGGCCAGACGCTGCTGCTCTCCGGGCGCATGCTTACCGGGCGCGACGCGGCGCACGCGCGCATCCGCGATCTGCTGGCCCGCGGCGAGCCGCTGCCGGTGGACTTCCGCGGCCGCGTGATCTACTACGTGGGTCCGGTCGACCCGGTGCGCGACGAGGTCGTCGGCCCGGCCGGCCCGACCACGGCCACTCGGATGGACAAGTTCACCGAGATGATGCTGGCGCAGACCGGGCTGCTCGCGATGATCGGCAAGGCCGAACGCGGACCGGCGGCGATCGCCGCGATCCGCAAGCACCGGTCGGCGTACCTGATGGCGGTGGGCGGCGCGGCCTACCTGGTGGCCCGCGCCATCCGCAAGGCGCGGGTTGTGGCGTTCGCCGACATGGGCATGGAGGCCATCTACGAATTCGAGGTGCAGGACATGCCGGTCACGGTGGCGGTGGACGCCGGCGGCACCTCGGTGCACGAGACCGGACCGAAGGAATGGCGCAGCCGCATCGCCGGCGTCCCGGTCGTCGCGGCGTGACCGCCGGCGCATGAGAAACCGCGCGATGGCGGCGCCGGTAGGGGTATTCGACTCGGGAGCCGGCGGACTGTCGGTGGCAGCGGCGGTGCGCGCCGCGCTGCCCGGGCAGTCGATGATCTATTACGCCGATACCGCCTACGCGCCCTACGGCACCCGCAGCGACCAGGAGATCCTGGCGCGCACCCAGGCCTGCTGTTCGGTGTTGCTCGAACGCGGCGTGGCCGCCCTGGTGGTCGCCTGCAACACCGCGACGGCCAATGCCATCGACCAGCTGCGCGCCTGGGCGCCGGTGCCGGTGATCGGCGTCGAGCCCGGACTCAAGCCGGCGGCCGCCGCCACCCGCAACGGCGTCGTCGGCGTGCTGGCCACGCGGGCCACGCTGGCCAGCCGCCGCTACCGCGACCTGCTGCTGCGCGTCGGCCAGCAGGCGCCCGCGGTGCGCTTCGTCGAGCACGCCGCCGTCGGCTGGGTGGAACTGGTCGAGGAAGGCGACCTCGCTTCGGTGCGCGCCCGCAACCTGGTGCGCCAGGCGGTACAACCTCTGCTCGACCAGGGGGTGGACACGCTGGTGCTCGGCTGCACGCACTATCCGTTCCTGCGCGCGGCCATCGACCTGGCGAGCAACGGCGTGCAGATCATCGAAACCGGGCCGGCCGTCGCGCGCGAACTGCAGCGGCGGCTGGTGCACGAAGTGCCGGCGGGCGCGCCGGCGGGCGCGGGCGCCGGCGGCACCCTGCAGTTCGAATCGAGCGCCGATGCGGCCTGCTTCGCGGCGCTGGCCCGGGCGCTGCTGGCCGTCTACGAAACCACCGGCGCGCCGCGGCCCGACCTTGCCGCCGCCAAGTAGTTGCCAAGCCGCGGCAATCGGCGCATAACAACGACCTTTCGACCCGATACCGGGGCGCGGGCCGGGCGGCACCGCCGCCCCGCACAGGAGCAGCAGCATGCGCGTCGTACTCATCGGACAGCAGGACTTCGGCAAATCCGTCCTGGAAGCCTTCAGCGGGCGCGGCGACACCATCGCCGGCGTATTTTGCGCGCCGGACAAGCCCGGCGCGCGCCCGGATCCGCTGCGCGTCGAAGCGCAGCAGCGCGGCCTGCCCACCTGGCAGCTCCCCAGCCTCAAGGGTGCCGACGCTCAGGCCGCCATCGCCGGCCTCGATGCCGACCTGGGCATCATGGCCTACGTGCTGCAATACGCGCCGCAGGAGTTCGTGCGGGTGCCGCGCCACGGCACGATCCAGTACCACCCGTCGCTGCTGCCGCGCTACCGCGGGCCGAGCTCGATCAACTGGCCGCTGATCCGCGGCGACAGCGAAACCGGCCTGACCATCTTCCGTCCGACCGACGGACTGGACGAGGGGCCGGTGATCCTGCAAAAGCGCGTGCCGATCGGTCCCGACGACACGCTGGGCAGCCTGTATTTCGACCACCTCTTCCCGCTGGGCGTGGCCGCGCTGCTGGAGGCGGCCGACCTCGTCGTGGCCGGGCAGGCGCGCGAGACGGTGCAGGACGAGAAGCTGGCCAGCTACGAGGGCTGGTGCCGCAGCGCCGAGGCGCAGATCCACTGGCATGCGCACGTCGACCACGTGTACAACCTGATCCGCGGCTGCAACCCGTCGCCCGGCGCCTGGACCACGTTGCGCGGCGCGCGCGTGCAGATCTTCGATGCCCGCAAGCACCCCACCCGGACCTACGGCGCGGTGCGCGGCGAGATCGGCCAGTGCTTGGCCATCGGCGTCGACAGCATGCTCATCGGCGCCCAGGGCGGGCAGATCGAGGTGTTCAAGGTCAAGCCGGCCGACGGCGCCAAGACGAGCGCGGCGCAGTTCTGCGCCGCCAGCGGCCTGGCCGTCGGCGACCTGCTCGGCACCTGAGCCGGCGCGCAGCGGGCCGGCGTTGATGCACATCAAGCGCCGGCATCGCCGCCCGCGCGCCGGCGCCACCGGCGGGTTAGCGTCGGCCACGCCGGAATGTCCGGTGCCCTGCGGAACTCGCCATGCCCCGTATCCTGCCGTACCTTCGCCCGCGCGCGCGCGTCCTGCTGGCCGCGGGTCTTTGCCTGCTCGGCGGCGCCGCGCCCGGTGCCGATGCCCCGCCGCCGCCGCCGATCAGCGCCAGCCCGGCAGCGCCGCCGCCGTCCTGGGGCAAGCCGCTGCCGTATCCGGTGGTGATCGCCGACCGCCGCAACAACCGCCTGATTGAGGTGGCGCCCGACAAGCGCATCGTGTGGGAATTCGATTCGCCGGCCCTGAAGGTCTACCACGACAACGACGACGTCTTCTTCTCGCCCGACGGGCGCCTGCTGGCCATCAGCGAGGAGGACAACCAGGACATCCATCTCATCGACTACGAGCGCCGCGAGCTGATCTGGAGCTACGGCGTGCCGGACGTGCACGGCACCGAACCGGGGTATCTCAACTTTCCCGACGATACGCATGTGCTGCAGGACGGCACGATCCTGGTCACCGACATCCGCAACTGCCGGATCCTGTTCATCGACCGCGCGACATCGGCGATCACGGCCCAGTGGGGCGCCCCGGGACGCAAGGACGGAAACTGGCACCGCGACGCGAACTGCCGGCACGATCCGCCGCGCCGGCTGGGCCTGCCCAACGGCGCGGTCGAACTCGACGGCGGCGACATCCTCGTGACCGAGATCACCGGCACCTGGATCTCGCGCTTGACGCGCGCCGGAAGCCTCGTATGGGCGATGCCGGCCTTCGGCCTGCACTATCCCTCCGATGCCATGCCGACCCACGACGGCCAGGTCATCGTCGCCGACTACAGCAAGCCCGGCCGGGTCATCGTCTTCGACCCGCGTACACGCGCCGTCACGTGGGACTACTTCCCCAAGGGCGGCGAGGCGATGCTCGACCACCCGTCGCTGGCCCAGGAACTGCCCAACGGCGACGTGATCCTCAACGACGACTACCGCCACCGCGTCATCGTCATCGACCGGCAGACGAAGAAGATTATCTGGCAATATGGACGTACCGACCATCCGGGCCGGGGACCGGGGGAACTGAACAATCCCGACGGCATCGATCTGGACCTGTTTCGCGACTGGCGCAGCGCCGGCACGGCGCACGACCGATGATCGATGTCCCGACCACCAACTGCAAATTGACGACCCGCCACTTTTCCACTGCTCCTGCCCGCCGGTCCGCGCCGCTGCGCGGTTGCCTCACCGGAATGATCCTGGGACTGAACACGGTGGTCGTGTTCGCGGCCATGATCCCGCCCGCCCTGGTCAAGGGCGTCTGGCGGACCGATGGGGCGCGGCGCCGCTGCGATCGGGCGCTGGTGGCGCTGGCGGCCCGCTGGGTGGCGATCAACAACGCGTGGATGGCGGCGGTGGGTCGCACGCGCTGGGACGTCCAGGGCCTGGAGCGGCTGGAGCGCGACGGCTGGTACCTGGTGTCGAGCAATCACCAGAGCTGGGTCGATATCCTCGTGTTGCAGCGCGTCTTCCACCAGCGCATCCCGTTCCTGAAGTTCTTCCTGAAGCAGGAACTGATCTGGGTGCCGGTCATCGGCCTGGCGTGGTGGGCGTTGGACTTTCCCTTTCTCAAGCGCGGCCGCGGCCAGGGCGCGCGGCGCAACGACCTGCAGACCACGCGGGTGGCCTGCGAGCGATTCAAGCGCATTCCCACCTCCGTCATCAATTTCGTCGAAGGCACGCGCTTCACGCCGGTCAAGCACGCGCACCAGAAGAGCTCGTACCGGCACCTGCTCAACCCCAAGATCGGCGGCCTGGGCATCGCGCTGGCGACGATGGGCGAGCAGTTCGGCGCGTTGCTCGACGTGACCATCGTCTACCCCGGCGGCGCGCCGCGCTTCTGGGACCTGCTGTGCGGGCGCATCGACCACGTGATCGTGCGCGTGCAGCAGCGGGACATCCCGGCGGCGGTGCTCGGCAGCGACCCGGTCACCGACAAGGCCTACCGCCAGCGCATCGGCGCCTGGGTGGACCAGCAGTGGCTGGAGAAGGATGCGCTCATCGATGCGCTGCTGCGCGACGGCGCGGCGGCCCGGGGCGGCACGGTCGCCGGATGATGCCGGCCCCCCGTGCCGTGCGCTGAGGCCGGGGCAGGCCGCCAGGAGAACCGCATGATCTTCCGCCAGTTCCTCGATCAGGCGTCGGGAACCTACACCTACCTGCTGGCCAGCCGGCCGGGTGGCGAGGCACTGATCATCGACCCGGTGCTGGAGAAGGTCGACCGCTACCTGCAGCTGATCCGCGAGCTCGACCTGCGGCTGGTCAAGGCGGTGGACACGCACCTGCATGCCGACCACATCACCGGCCTCGGCGCGCTGCGCGACCGCTGCCACTGCATCACCGTCATGGGCGAGCAATCCCGGGCCAACGTGGTATCGATGCGGCTGGCCGACGGCGATACCCTCGCCATCGAGGGGCTGGCGCTCGAGACGATCTACACGCCCGGGCATACCGACGATTCGTACTGCTTCCGCCTGCCCGACCGCGTGTTCACCGGCGATACGCTGCTGATCCGCGGCACCGGGCGGACCGATTTCCAGAACGGCGACGCGCGCGCCCAGTACGACTCGATCTTCGGGCGCCTGCTGCGCCTGCCGGACGCGACGCTGGTCTACCCGGCCCACGACTACAAGGGCGACACGGTGTCGACCATCGGCGAGGAACGGGCCTTCAATCCGCGCCTGCAGGTGCGTTCGGTCGACGAGTACGTCGCGCTGATGGGCGCCCTGAACCTGCCGGACCCGAAGATGATGGACGTGGCGGTGCCGGCCAACCTGCGGGTCGGCCTGGCCCAGGACGAAATCGCCCGGCACGGCTGGGCGCTGAGCGCCGCGTCGGCGCAGGCCCTGGTCGGGCGGCCCGATGTCGCGCTGGTCGACTTGCGCGAAAGGGGTGAGCGCGACCGCGACGGCGTCATCACGGGCTCCGTGCACTTGCCCTACCCCCTGCTGCTGGAGAACCTGCGGCCCGGCGGCCTGCTGTACGAACTGGCCCGTGCCGGCGGCCGGACCCTGGTTTTCTACTGTTCTTTCGGCGAGCGTTCGGCCATGGCGGTACAGGCGGCGCAGGACGCGGGCCTGGACAGCGCCCGCCACATCGAGGGTGGCATCGATTCCTGGAAGAAGGCCGGCGCGCCGCTGGCCGGCTGACGGCGCCCGCTGCGGCCGGCTTGCCGCGGGCGGCGAACGACGGAGCGTTGACCCAGGGCAATGGTGCCCGGTCGCTGGCCAATACCATGGCAGGTGGACCATTGAACCGCGCCGCCGGCGCCCGCACGATGCTCTCCCCCCGTCGCATACTGCTGCTGCAGGGCCATCCTGATGCCATGGGGCAGCACTACTGCCACGCGCTGGCGCAGGCCTATGCCGATGGCGCGGCCGAGGCGGGGCACGAACTGCGCCGGCTCGACGTGGCCACGCTCGATTTTCCGCTGCTGCGCAGCGCGGCGCAGTGGCAGGACAGCGGCCTGCCGCCGGCGCTGCGGGCGGCGCAGGCGGACATCGCCTGGGCCGGGCACCTCGTGATGGTCTTCCCGCTCTGGCTCGGCGGCATGCCGGCACTGCTCAAGGGCTTCCTCGAACAGGTCGCGCGGCCGGGCTTTGCCTTCCACCGCCAGGACGGCAACCCGTTCGCCGGCAAGGCACTGGCCGGACGGTCGGCGCGGGTCGTGGTGACGATGGGCATGCCGGCACTGGTATATCGCTGGTATTTCCGCGCGCACAGCATCAAGGCGCTGGAGCGCAATATCCTGGGCTTCGTCGGCATGGCGCCGGTCCACGAAACGCTGATCGGCTCGGTCGAGGCGATGGACGATGCCCAGCGCGCCCGCTGGCTGTCGCGCCTGCGCGCCATGGGGCGCGGCGCCCGGTAGCGCCGGCCGCCGCGCGTTGCGCGCACGGCGCGGCGGCGCTAAGCTCGGCCGCCGCGCGCGCCGCGCGGCTGCCCCGCTCGGAAGAGGTCATCCATGCTGCGTCGTCCGCGACTTGCCGTCGTCCTGCTCGCCGCGCTGGTGCTGGGCGCCTGCGTCAATCCGCGCTCCTACCTGGACCCCGGCACCGCACGGGTCCACTACGAGGACCTGCGCAAGTCCGATGCCCCGCTGCGCCTGGCGTTGAGCGTCGAGTTCCAGCGCAATGGCGAGCATTACCCCAAGGCCGAGAGCACGCTGCAGGACAACGTCGAGCGGGTACTGCGGGCCACCGGCGTCATCGTTCCGGCGGCCGATGGCGCCGCCGGTACCGTCCACGTCACGGTCAACAATATCGCCAACCTGGCCGACGCGCGCCTCAAGGGGGCCGGCACCGGACTGACGCTGGGCCTGGCCGGCAACACCGTCCCTGATGCCTACGAACTGTCGCTGGCGATCACCGCCAACGGCCGGACCGTGACGCGCAGCGCCATCCGCGGCGAGTTCTTCACCGTGATCGGCAATGGCGACGTGCCCGGCGGTGCGGAGGTGCTGCCGGTGAACGTCGCCTTCAGTCGCGTCATCGAGCAGCTGCTGCTGCGGGCACTGATCGACCTGCAGCGCACCGGCGAACTCTCGTCCCTGTGGCTGGCGTCGCCCGTGGCCGGCAGCGCGCTGCCGCTGCTGCTGGCGCGCGCTGGCCCGGGGCCGCGGGCCGGCGTAAGCTGGGCGGCGACCGACTAACACGCGTCCCGACGGGTCGCGGCGCCGACCATGCGCGGCGCCGGCAACCCGCCCGTACCCGGTACCGGCGCGGATCGACAAAGGAGCGCGGCATGCAATGGTGGGCGTGGGTCGTCGGTGGGGCGGTGCTGCTGGGGGCGGAACTGGGCTTCGTCGATGCGCAGTTCTACCTGGTCTTCCTGGGCAGCGCCGCGATCGTCGCCGGGCTGCTGACCGCGACCGTTCCCGGCCTGGCGCCCTGGGCCCAATGGGCCATCTTCGCGGTGCTGGCGGCCGGCTCGATGGTGGCCTTCCGCGGGCGGGTCTACGCGCTGCTGCGCGGTCACCTGCCGTCGGTGGGCACCGGGCCGGTCGGCGGCGCGCTGGTGCTGCCCGAAACCCTGGCGCCGGGCCAGACCTGCCAGTCCGAACATGGCGGTTCATTCTGGACCATTCGCAATGCCGGGCCGGCGCCGCTGGCCTCGGGCACACGCGTGCGGGTGGTCGCCGTCGACGGCCTTACACTCAAGGTCCGCGCCGACAGCGAGCACGGCTGAATTCCTGGAGACCTTCGTGACATCGTACGTATTCATCGTCCTGGCCTTCGTCGTGGTCATCGTCATCGCCAGGTCGGCGGTGGTGGTGCCCCAGCAGAGCGCCTACGTGGTGGAAAGCGTGGGCAAGTACAGCCGCACCCTGCAGGCCGGCTTCCATATCCTGACCCCGTTCGTCGAGCGGCTGGCGTACCGCCACAGCCTGAAGGAACAGGCGATGGACGTGGCCGAGCAGATCTGCATCACCCGCGACAACGTGCAGGTGGCGGTCGACGCGGTGCTTTACCTGCAGGTGCTGGACCCGCACCTGGCCTCCTACGGCATCACCAACTACATCTTCGCCATCGGCCAGCTGGCGCAGACCACGCTGCGCAGCGAGATCGGCAAGATCGAGCTCGACCGCACCTTCGAGGCGCGCGGCACCATCAACGCCAACGTCGTCTCGGAGCTGGACAAGGCGTCGGTGGCCTGGGGCGTGAAGGTGATGCGCTACGAAATCAAGAACATCACGCCGCCCAAGGACGTGCTCTCGGCCATGGAGAAGCAGATGCGCGCCGAGCGCGAGAAGCGCGCGGTGGTGCTCACCTCGGAAGGCGAGCGCGACGCCAAGATCAACCAGGCCGAAGGCGACAAGCAGCGGGTCATAAAGGCCTCCGAGGCCAACAAGCAGCAGCAGATCAACGAGGCCGAAGGCCAGGCGGCCGCCATCCTCGCGGTGGCCAGCGCCACGGCCGAGGGACTGCGCCAGGTGGGCAATGCCCTGAGCGACCGCGGCGGCATCGAGGCCATGCAGCTGCGCATCGGCGAGGAATACGTGCGCCAGTTCGGCAAGCTGGCCAAGGAAAGCACCACGCTGGTCGTGCCGGGCAATCTGAGCGACCTGGCGTCGGTCGTCACCATGGCGACCAGCATCGTGCGCAAGCCGCCGGCGGGCTGAGGCCCATCCGGGCCGGCGGGTGCGAACTTCCGCTCCCTCACCCCGGCCCTCTCGCGCAGGCAGAGGCGCGGCAAACTAGGCCGGCGAGAACACGCCCGTCGACAGGTAGCGGTCGCCGCGGTCGCAGGCGACGAACACGATCGTGGCGTCCTGCGCCTGCGCGGCGACCCGCAGCGCGATCTGCAATGCGCCGCCCGTGGAAATGCCGGCGTGGATCCCCTCCTCGCTGGCCAGGCGACGCGCCATCGACTCGGCATCGGCCTGCGACACGAACTCGATGCTATCGACGCGCGCCGGATCGTAGATCCTCGGCAGGTAATGTTCCGACCATTTGCGGATGCCGGGGATCTGCGAACCCTCGGACGGCTGCGCGCCGACGATGCGGATGGCCGGGTTGCATTCCTTGAGATAGCGCGACACGCCCATGATCGTGCCCGTGGTGCCCATGCTGGAGACGAAGTGGGTGACGGTACCCGCGGTGTCGCGCCAGATTTCGGGGCCGGTGGTTTCGTAGTGGGCGCGGGGGTTGTCCGGGTTGGCGAACTGGTCCAGCACGCGGCCCTCGCCGCGCGCCTGCATCCGCTCGGCCAGGTCGCGCGCGTATTCCATGCCGCCGCCAGCCGCGGGCGTGAGGATCAGCTCGGCGCCGTAGGCCTGCATCGACGCGCGGCGTTCGGCCGACAGGTTGTCCGGCATGATCAGCGTCATGCGGTAACCCTTCATGGCGGCGATCATCGCCAGCGCGATGCCGGTATTGCCGCTGGTGGCCTCGATCAGGCGGTCGCCGGGACGGATCTGGCCGCGCTCCTCGGCACGCGCCAGCATCGAGGCTGCCGGCCGGTCCTTGACCGAACCGCCGGGGTTGCTGCCTTCGAGCTTGGCCAGCACCACGTTGCCGCGCGCCGCCAGCGCCGCCGCTTCCAGGCGCTGCAGGCGCACCAGCGGCGTATTGCCGATCGTGGCCTGGACGCTGGCGTACTGCGGCTTCATGTGACCGCGTCCAGTTCCTCGATGCGCTTGGGCGAGTAGCTGTCCCAGCTGGCGCAGCCGGGACACTGCCAGTGGAAAGATCGGGTGCGGAATCCGCAACTGTTGCAGCGGTAGCGCGACAGGTTGCGCGCCTGCACGCTGATCAGGCCGCGCAGCAGTTCGAGCTCGCGGTCGCCCTGGGCCGACGCCGCGCGAATCGCCAGCAGCCGCTCGAAGCCCAGCAGCGACGGGTGGCGCTTGAGCTCGTCGCGCAGCATGCTCTCGCCGGCGGCCGGACCTTCCCATTCCTGGGCGCGCCGGTACCCGACGTCGAGCAGGTCGACCGACGGATGGTCGAGCAATTCGCGCCGCAGCAGATTGAGCGCCTCGGCGCGGCGGCCGGCGGCGTCCATTGCCAGCGTCAGTCGCTCGGCGATCAGCGGCAGGTACTCCGGCGCGATAGTGGCGATGCGCAGCCAGTGCTCGATCGCCTGCCCGGTATCGCCGCCGCGCTGGGCGATATCGCCGGCCAGGATGCTGGCGCGCACGGAATTGCGGTTGGCCACCAGCGCCTCTTCGAGCGACCGGCTGGCCGCCGCCAGATCCTTGCCCGCGACCGCGCGCTCGGCCAGTTCGCAGTGGAAGTGGGCGATCGCCACGCGATGGGTCTCGCCGGCCTCGCGCTCCAGGCGCCGCGCGCAGTCGATGGCGCCATCCCAGTCGCGCTCCATCGCGTGGATGCGCAACAGCGCGCGCAGCGCATCGAAACGATGCCGCGGCTCGTCGAGCAGTTCGCGAAAGCTCGCCTCGGCCCGGTCGAGCAGCCCGCCCTTGAGATAGTCCTGCGCCAGCTCGGCCAGCGCATTGGCGCGCTCCGCCTTGGGCAGGTCGGCGCGGCTGAGCAGGTAATTGTGGATGCGCACGGCGCGTTCGAACTCGCCGCGGCGGCGGAACAGGTTGCCCAGCGCGTAGTGCAGTTCGATGGTCTCGGGATCGATCTTGGCGATCGCGATGAACGCGTCGATGGCGCGGTCGGGCTGGTCATTGAGCAGCAGGTTCAGTCCGTGGAACAGCGACTGCGGTGCGCCCCCCTGGTCGGCGGCGCGCACGCGTGCCTCGTAGCCGCGCGCCCACCAGCCGATCAGGAAGAGCAGCGGCAGGGCCAGCAGGTACCAGAGTTGGAGATCCATGGGCGGCGGTTCCCGGGATTATGACCGGTCAGCGGCGCCCGCGCGTCTCGAGCTCCAGGTCGCCGGCAGCGCCGCCCTGGCGCGCGGCGCGCGTCAGGGCGACTTCGGCGGCCTGCTGGGCCGCCGCCTCGGCACGCACCGGCGGCGCGGCCTGGCGGCGCAGCCGCAGGAGGCGCGGCACCAGCGCCAGCGTGCCGGCGCCGACGCCGGCGACGAAGGACACGAGGATGACCGCGAGCAGCGGCACGTTCTGCCACTGCAGCGAGGCGCTCAGGTGCAGCGGCACGGTGGCGGTGTTCTCCAGCGCGAGCCACAGCACCAGCAGGAAGAAGACGAGTCGGCCTATCCAGGCGATGAGATCCATGCCGTGCCTTCCGGAATCACGCGGCCGCGGGGGCGGTCACTCGACCAGCGCCGGCCGGGAATTGCCGTGCTGCACGCCGGCGTCCTGGCCGACGTCGACCCGCTCGCGCAGCTCCTTGCCCGCCTTGAAGTGCGGCACGTACTTGGCCGGGACCTGGACCCGCTCGCCGGACTTCGGGTTGCGGCCCACGCGGGCGGGGCGATAGTTGAGCGAGAAGCTGCCGAAGCCGCGGATCTCGATGCGCCCGCCCTGCGCCAGCGCGGCGCCGAGCATGTCCAGGATGAGCTTGACCGCCTCGTCGGCGTCGCGCGCCGCCAGCCGCGGATTGCGCGCCGCCAGCCGGACGATCAGCTCCGATTTGGTCAGGGCACGGGGCGTGGTCATGGCGATCGGGTGTCGCAAGGAACAAGCAGCCCGGCGCGTGGTCGCGCGCCGGGCCGACTCGATACCCGGCTACTTGGTCTGGGTATCGAGTTTGGCCTTGAGCAGCGCGCCGAGGTTGGTGGTGCCGGTCGTGGCCTCGTTCTGCATCCGCGCCATCGCCTCGGCGGTTTCGGCGGTGTCCTTGGCCTTGATCGACAGGTTGATGTTGCGATTCTTGCGATCGACGTTGATGATCATCGCATGCACCGCATCGCCTTCCTTCAGGTGGTTGCGGGCATCCTCGACGCGGTCGGGCGAGATCTCGGAGGCGCGCAGATAGCCCTCGACCTCGTCGCCCAGCGCGATGACCGCGCCCTTGGCATCGACGCTCTTGACCGTGCCGTCGACCATCGAACCCTTGTCGTGCGAGTGGGCGAAGTTGTTGAACGGATCGCCGCCCAGCTGCTTGACGCCCAGCGAGATGCGTTCGCGCTCGACGTCGATCGCCAGCACCAGGGCTTCGAGTTCCTCGCCCTTCTTGAACTTGCGCACGGCGTCCTCGCCGGTCTCGCTCCACGACAGGTCGGACAGGTGCACCAGGCCGTCGATGCCGCCCGGCAGGCCGATGAACACGCCGAAGTCGGTGATGGACTTGATGGCGCCCTTGACCTTGTCGCCCTTCTTGTGGGCGATGGCAAAGTCGTCCCAGGGGTTGGGCCGGCACTGCTTCATGCCCAGCGAGATGCGGCGGCGGTCCTCGTCGATCTCCAGGACCATGACCTCGACCTCGTCGCCGAGCTGGACGATCTTGCGCGGATCGACGTTCTTGTTGGTCCAGTCCATCTCGGAGACGTGCACCAGGCCCTCGATGCCGGCCTCGATCTCGACGAATGCGCCGTAGTCGGTGATGTTGGTGACCTTGCCGAACAGCCGGGTGCTCTGCGGGTAGCGCCGGCCCAGGCCGACCCACGGATCCTCGCCCAGCTGCTTGACGCCCAGCGACACGCGGTTCTTGTCCTGGTCGAACTTCAGCACCTTGGCGGTGAGCTCCTGTCCGACGGACACGACCTCGCTGGGATGGCGCACGCGGCGCCAGGCCAGGTCGGTGATGTGCAGCAGGCCATCGATGCCGCCCAGGTCGACGAACGCGCCGTAGTCGGTGATGTTCTTGACCACGCCCTTGACGATGGAGCCTTCCTTGAGGTTTTCCAGCAGCTTGGCGCGCTCCTCGCCCATGCTGGCCTCGACCACGGCGCGGCGCGATACGACCACGTTGTTGCGCTTGCGGTCGAGCTTGATGACCTTGAACTCGAGCGTCTTGCCCTCGTACGGCGAGGTATCCTTGACCGGACGCGTGTCCACCAGCGAGCCGGGCAGGAAGGCGCGGATGCCGTTGGTCATGACGGTGAGGCCGCCCTTGACCTTGCCGCTGATCGTGCCGGTGACCAGCTCGCCGCTGTCGAGCGCCTTTTCCAGGTTGAGCCAGGCGGCCAGCCGCTTGGCCTTGTCGCGCGACAGGATGGTGTCGCCGTGGCCGTTTTCCAGCGCCTCGATCGCGACCGAGACGAAGTCGCCGGGCTTGACGTCGAGCTCGCCGGCGTCGTTGCGGAATTCTTCCAGGGGGATGTAGGCCTCGGACTTCAGGCCGGCATTGACGACGACGAAATTGAAATCGACGCGGATGACTTCCGCCGTGATCACTTCACCGGCGCGCATCTCGTGGCGCGTGAGGCTCTCTTCAAAGAGGGCGGCAAAGGATTCGGGGGCGGCTGCGGAACTGCTTACGGCGGCAACGGAGGACATGAGGACTTTCGGACTTTCGTTCTCGCCCAGGTCTTGCACCCGGGCGGCGTTGATCAAATGCACGGGAAGATCCCTTCGCCGTGCGCCAAATTTCAGGCCCGGTACCAGGCCAGCACCTGCGCCACCACCTCGTCGGGAGTGAGCGCGCTGCTGTCCAGCACCCGGGCATCCTGCGCCGGAACCAGCGGAGCGCAATCGCGTGATTGGTCACGCCGGTCGCGTTCCTGCAGGCCCTGCAAAAGGTCGGCCAGCGTAGCAGAATATCCCTTTTCGATCAACTGCTTAAGCCGGCGCTCGGCGCGCACCCGGACGTCGGCAACCAGGAACACCTTGAGCCGGGCGTCGGGGAACACCACGGTGCCCATGTCGCGGCCGTCGGCGACCAGTCCCGGGGGCCGGCGCTGGCGCCGCTGCAGCTCCAGCAGTGCGCGGCGCAGCGGCCCCACGGCGGCCACGCGCGAGGCGGCGGCGCCGACGTCCTCGCGGCGGATGTCACCGGTGATGTCGCGACCGCCCACCCGGATGCGCCCGCCCTCGAACTGCGGCGCCAGCGCGTCGGCCAGCGCCACGAGCGGCGCCGGCGAATCCAGGTCGATGCCCTGTTCCATCGCCAGCAGCCCGACGATCCGGTACAGGGCGCCGCTGTCCAGGCAGGCGAAGCCCAGCTCGCGGGCCACGCGCTGGGCGACCGTGCCCTTGCCCGAGGCGGTGGGCCCGTCGATGGCGATGACCGGAACCGTCGCGGCGGGCGCGCTCATCGCCGCCAGGGCGCGCACAGGCGCTCGAAGTCGTCGAAGAAGGCCGGGTAGGTCTTGGACACGCAGCCCGGGTCGCGGACGTGCACCGGCACGCCGCGGGCCGCCGCCAGCGCCAGGCACATTGCCATCCGGTGGTCGTCGTAGGTGTCGACCCAGGCCTCGCGCAGCTGCGCCGGCGCGGTGACCGCCAGCCAGTCGGGGCCGCTGTCGACCGCGGCACCGAGCTTGCCCAGCTCGGTAGCCATGGCGGCGATGCGGTCGGTCTCCTTCACGCGCCAGGAGCCGATACCCCGCAGGCGGGTGCGGCCGTCGGCGAACAGCGCCAGCACGGCGGCGGTCATCGCGGCGTCGGGGATCGCCGTCGCGTCGGTGTCGATGGCCTGCAGGGCGCCGGCCACGCCGTGCGCGCGCTCCGGTGCCTGGGCCTGCACCCAGTCATCGCCCATCTCGATGCGGGCGCCCATCGCCGCCAGCAGCTGCGTGAAGGCGAGGTCGCCCTGGACGCTGCCGCGCCCGACGCCCAGCACCCGCACCGGCCCGCCGGCCACCGCGCCCAGCGCCAGGAAATACGAGGCGCCCGAGGCATCGCCCTCGATGGCGTAGCGTCCCGGCGCCCGGTAGCGTCCCGGCGGCACGTGAAAGCGCTGCATGCCGGCGTCGACCGCGACGGCGATGCCGAACTGGCGCATCATCGCCAGCGTCAGCGCCACGTAGGGGCGCGAGATGAGCTCGCCCTCGACCTCGATGGCCAGGCCCGCCGCCGGCGCCTGGCCCGGCGCGGCCATCAGCAGGCCGCTGAGGAACTGGCTGGAGACGTTGCCGCGCACGCGGATCGTGCGGGCCGTGGCGGCCTCGGGGTCCGCCGGCGGCAGTGGTTCGATCAGCAGCGGCGGATAACCCGGCGTTGCGAGGTAGCTCACCCGCGCCCCCAGGCCGTTGAGCGCATCGACCAGGTCGCCGATCGGGCGCTCGCGCATGCGTGCCACGCCGTCGAGCCGATACGTGCCGCCGGCAAACGCCAGCGCCGCCGCCAGCGGGCGCATCGCCGTGCCGGCATTGCCCAGGTGCAACTGCGCGGTGCGCACCGGGAAGCGGCCGGCGCCGCCCGTGACCCGGACGGCGTCGCCGGCCGGCTCCACGGCGATGCCCAGCGCGCGCAGCGCCGCGATCATCACGCGCGTGTCGTCGGCATCGAGCAGTCCGGTGAGCTCGGTCGTTCCCTCGGCCAGGGCGGCGAGCAGCAGCGCGCGGTTGGAGATGCTCTTGGAGCCGGGCAGGCGCACCTCGCCCGCGGCGTGCACGATGGGCGCCACGGTGAACACCGGCGGGAAAACGCGCCCGGCCGGCCGCTCAGTCACCCTCGTCCCCGGGCGTATTGGCGCCGAAGCGCTGCTCGCGGCGCACCTGGCTGGCGCGCTCGAACATCCGGCGCAGCGCCTCGCCATCGGCGCCGTCCACCGCCGCCTGCACGGTGTCGAGCTGCCGGCGCAACGCCGCCAGCTCGGCGCCGAGCGCGGCACGGTTGGCCAGCGCGATGTCGCGCCACATGACCGGATCGCTGGCGGCGATGCGGCTGAAGTCGCGAAAGCCGGCGCCGGCGAACTGCAGCTTGCGCGCGCCGTCGGGCTGGCCGGCGATCTGGTCGACCAGCGCGAACGCCAGCAGGTGCGGCAGGTGGCTGACCGCAGCGAACAGGCGGTCGTGTTCCTCGGCCGTCATGCGCTCGACGGTCGCGCCGGCCGCCGCCCACAGGTCCTCGATGCGCTGCACGGCCGACGGCTGGGTGGCCGCCTGCGGCGTCGTGATCACCCAGCGTTCGGCAAAGAGGTCGGCGCTGGCCTGCGCGATGCCCGGCAGCGCGCCGCCGGCGATCGGGTGGGACGGCACGTAGCGGGCGAACGCCGGGCCGAGCGCGGCCTGCGCCTGGGCGATCAGCGTGCACTTGGTGCTGCCCACGTCGGTGATCAGCGCATGGCCGCCGGCGTGTCTGGCCACCTCGCCGAACAGCGGACCCATGGCGCCCACCGGCGTGGCCAGCACGATGCAGTCGGCGCCGGCGATGGCCTCGGACGGCGTGGCGGCGCTGCGATCGGCGATGCCACGCGCGACCGCCGCCTGCGCCTGCGCCGGGTCGCGGTCGTAGCCCGTCACCGCGTGCACGCGGCCGGCGCGCCGCCAGGCGGCCGCCACGGACCCGCCCAGCAAGCCGCACCCCAGCAGCGCGAGCTTCATTGCGCCGGCCGGACTGCGGCCGCGCCGGACGCGGCCAGCGCCGCCGGCAGCGCCGCGAGCAGGCGCGCGTTCTCGGCCGGCAGGCCGACCGAGATCCGCAGCCATTGCGGCAGCCCGTAGCCGGCGACCGGCCGGACGATGACGCCGCGCGCCAGCAGCTGCTCGTAGACCTGCTGGGCCGGGCCGACGCGCACCAGCACGAAATTGGCGTAGCTGGGGATGATCTGCAGGCCCAGGTCGCCCAGCGCCGCGCTCAGCGCGGCCAGGCCGGCGCGGTTGCGCTCGTAGCTGGCGCGCACGAAGGCCGCGTCCTGCAAGGCCGCCCCCGCGGCCGCCTGGGCCACCGAGGTGACGTTGAACGGCAGGCGCACCCGGTTGAGCAGCCCGCTGAGATCGGCCTGGGCGACACCATAGCCCACGCGCAGCCCGGCCAGGCCGTAGGCCTTGGAAAAGGTGCGCGACACCAGCAGGTTGGGAAAGCGCCGCACCCAGGCGATGGCGTCGTAGCGCAGCTCCGGCGGCAGGTATTCGTTGTACGCCTCGTCAAGCACCACCACCACGTCGGCGGGAACCCGCTCGAGAAAGGCCAGCAGGGCCGCGCCCGGCACGAAGGTGCCGGTGGGGTTGTTGGGGTTGGCGAGGTAGACCAGCCGCGTGTCCGGCGCCAGGGCCGCCGCCATGCGCGGCAGGTCGTGGCCGTAGTCGAGGGCGTCGACCACGATGGCGCGGGCGCCGCGCGCCTGCGTGGCCAGCGCATAGGCGCCGAACGAGTACTGCGCGTAGACGCAGCTGCACCCCGGCGCGAGCAGCGCGGCGGCGGCCAGTTCGAGGATGTCGTTGCTGCCGTTGCCGATGGTGAGCCAGTCGGGCGGCACGTCCAGGTGCCGCGCCAGCAGCGCCTTGAGCGTGAAGGCGCTGCCGTCCGGATAGCGGCCGACGTCGGCCAGCGCCGCGACGGCCGCGCGCCGCGCCGAGTCAGGCATGCCCGCGGGGTTTTCGTTGGACGCGAGCTTGACGATGTCGCCGGCCGGCATGCCCAGCTCGCGCGCCAGTTCCTCGATCGGCTTGCCCGGCTGGTAGGGCGAGATGGCCCGCACGTACGCCAGCGCGGGCAGCGGCGGCGCGGCGCTCATGTGTCCCTCGGGTACGAACCCAGGCAGCGGTAGAACGCGCAGGTCTGCTGCAGCTCCTGCAGCGCGGCGGCGATGTGCGCGTCGCTGGCGTGCCCCTCGACGTCGACGAAGAAGTGGTATTCCCAGGCGCCGTTGCGCGCCGGCCGCGACTCGAAGCGCGTCATCGACACGCCGTGGCGCGCCAGCGGCGCGAGCATCTCGTAGACGGCGCCGGCGCGATTGCCCACCGACAGGATCAGCGAGGTCTTGTCGTTGCCGCTGCGGCGCGTGGCGTGGCGCCCGAGCACGACGAAGCGGGTGCGGTTGTGCGCGTCGTCCTGGATCAGCGCGGCCACCGTCTGCAGTCCGTAGCGCACCGCGGCCTGGTCGCCGGCGATTGCCGCGGCCGTCGGGTCGCGGCCGGCCAGGCGCGCCGCCTCGGCATTGCTGGCCACCGACACGCGTTCGAGCTGCGGGGCGTTCTGGTTGAGCCAGGCGACGCACTGCCCCAGCGCCTGCGGATGCGCCAGCACGCGCGTGACGCCCTCGAGCGTGCCCGAAGCGGTAAGCAGGTGCAGGTGCACCGGCACCGAGACCTCGGCGACGATCTGCAGCGGCGTGGCCAGCAGCAGGTCGAGCGAGCGCGACACCGCGCCTTCGGAGGAATTCTCCACCGGCACCACGGCGAAATCGGCGCGTTCGGCCTCGGCGGCGCGGAACACGTCGTCGATCGAGGCGCACGACTGCGGCTGTGCCGAATTGCCGAACTTCCTGAGCATGGCCAGCTCGGAGAACGTG
This sequence comes from Burkholderiales bacterium, assembly GCA_037441485.1. GTDB lineage: Bacteria > Pseudomonadota > Gammaproteobacteria > Burkholderiales > Burkholderiaceae_F > GJ-E10. The sequence continues at coordinate 4,703 of JBBISD010000032.1, read as the reverse complement.
CCCTGCGGGCCCAGGTAGGCCACCGTGAGCGGCCGCTGGATGGCACGGGCCGCCGACATGATCTCGCGATAGATGGCCTCGAGCGCGGCATCGGGCAGCGGCCCGCCGCTGGCCTGCACCACCCGGCGCACCACTTCGGCCTCGCGTTCGGGCTGGAAGATGGGGGCGCCGGAATCCTGCTTGATGCGCCCGACCTCGGCCACCAGCCGGGCGCGTTCGTTCAGGCGCTCGACCAGCTGCAGGTCAATCGCATCGATCGCTTCGCGCAACTGCTTGAGCCGGTCGTTCATCGGCGCCCCGTGGCCGGGCCGCCCGCCCGGTGCCGGCGCCTCACGCGCCGTCCGGCGCGGCATCGCCGTCGCCCGCCGCGGACCCGCCCGCGCCGCCCTCGTCGTCGGCCGCCGCTTCGGCCTCGCGCGCTTCGGCATCGGTCTCCACGACCCGCTGCAACCCGGACAGCGTGGTGTTGGGATCGAGCGCGATCAGGGTGACGCCCTGGGTCGCGCGGCCCATGCTGCGGATCTCGGCCACCCGCGTGCGGATCAGCACGCCGCCGGTGGTGATCAGCATGATCTCGTCCTGCTCGTGCACCAGCGTCGCGGCCACCACCCGGCCGTTGCGCTCGGAGGTGGCGATGGCGATCATGCCCTTGGTGCCGCGGCCGTGGCGCGTGTACTCGGCAATCGGCGTGCGCTTGCCGTAGCCGTTGGCGGTGGCGGTGAGCACGTTCTGCTGCTCGTCCTCGGCCACCAGCAGGGCGATGACGCGCGCCGCCTCGTCCAGCTGCATGCCGCGCACGCCGCGCGCCTGGCGGCCCATCGGGCGCACGTCGTTCTCGTCGAAGCGCACCGCCTTGCCCGAATCGGAGAACAGCATGACGTCGTGGCGGCCGTCGGTGATGGCCGCGCCGATCAGGTAGTCGTCGGCGTCAAGGTCGACCGCGATGATGCCGGCCTTGCGCGGATTGGAGAAGTCGGCCAGCGAGGTCTTCTTCACCGTGCCCAGCGCCGTGGCCATGAACACGTAGTGCTCGGCGTCGAAGGCCTTGACCGGCAGGATGACGGTGATCTTCTCGGACTCGGCCAGCGGGAACATGTTGACGATGGGCTTGCCGCGCGACGTGCGCGAACCCTGCGGCACCTCCCACACCTTGAGCCAGTACATGCGTCCCTTGTTGGAGAAGCACAGGATGGTGTCGTGCGTGTTGGCGATGAACAGCTGGTCGATCCAGTCGTCCTCGCGCGCCGCCGCCGCCTGCTTGCCGCGCCCGCCGCGCTTCTGCGCGCGGTAGTCCGCCAGCGGCTGGCCCTTGACATAGCCCGCGTGCGACAGCGTCACCACCATGTCCTGCGGGGTGATCAGGTCCTCGGTGGCCAGTTCCTCGGTGGTGCGCACGATCTGCGAGCGGCGAGCGTCGCCGGCGGGCGCGCCGTAGGCGTTGCGCACCGCGACGAGTTCGTCGTGGATGATGGTGGTGATGCGCTCGGGCCGGGCCAGCACGTCGATCAGGTCGCCGATCAGCGCCATCACGTCGCGGTACTCGCCGACGATCTTGTCCTGCTCCAGACCGGTGAGCCGCTGCAGGCGCATCTGCAGGATCTGCTCGGCCTGGTCCTCGGACAGGCGGTAAGTGCCGTCGTCCTGGGGGCCGAGCGCCGGATCCAGGCCGTCGGGCCGGAACAGCGTCACGCTGCCGGCCTGGGCGGCCGCGCGCGCCATCATCTCGCGCACCAGCGGCGAATCCCAGCGGCGCGCCACCAGCTCGGCCTTGGCCACCGGCGGGGTGGGCGCGGCCTTGATGATGGCGATGAAGTCGTCGATGCTCGCCAGCGCCACGGCCAGGCCCTCGAGGATGTGGCCGCGGCGGCGCGCCTCGCGCAGCTCGAACACCGTGCGCCGCGTGACGACCTCGCGCCGGTGCGACAGGAACGACTCGATGATCTGCTTGAGGTTGAGCAGGCGCGGCTGGCCGTCGACCAGCGCCACCAGGTTCATGCCGAAGGTGTCCTGCAGCTGGGTGAGCTTGTACAGGTTGTTGAGCACGACCTCGGGCACCTCGCCGCGCTTGAGCTCGAACACCGCGCGCATGCCCGACTTGTCGGACTCGTCGCGGATGTCGGAGATGCCCTCGATCTTCTTCTCGTTGACCATCTCGGCGATGCGCTCGAGCAGCGCCCGCTTGTTCACCTGGTAGGGCAGCTCGTCGACGATGATGGCGCTGCGCGCGCCCTTGTCGATCTCCTCGAAGTGGGTCTTGGCGCGCATCACGCAGCGCCCGCGGCCGGTCCGGTAGGCCTCGCGCACGCCCTCCAGGCCGTAGATGATGCCGGCAGTGGGGAAGTCGGGCGCCGGGATGAGCTCGATGAGCTCGTCGATGCCGGCGTCGGGATTGCGCAGCAGCAGCAGGCAGCCGTCGACGACCTCGCTCAGGTTGTGCGGCGGGATGTTGGTGGCCATGCCGACGGCGATGCCACCGGAGCCGTTGACCAGCAGGTTGGGCACGCGCGAGGGCAGGACCGTGGGCTCGCGCTCCTTGCCGTCGTAGTTGGCGACGAAGTCGACGGTTTCCTTCTCGATGTCGACCAGCAGCTCGGAGGCCAGGCGGTTGAGCCGGCACTCGGTGTAGCGGTAGGCCGCCGCGTTGTCGCCGTCGACCGAACCGAAGTTGCCCTGGCCATCGATGAGCTGGTAGCGCAGCGAGAAGTCCTGCGCCATCCGCACCAGGGCGTCGTAGGTGGCGGTATCGCCGTGCGGGTGGTACTTGCCCAGCACCTCGCCGACCACCCGCGCGCATTTCACGTAGGGCCGGTTCCAGACGTTGTTGGCCTCGTGCATGGCAAACAGCACGCGCCGGTGCACCGGCTTGAGTCCGTCGCGCACGTCCGGCAGCGCCCGCCCGACGATCACGCTCATCGCGTAGTCGAGGTAGGAGCGGCGCATCTCCTCTTCGAGGGAGATGGGCAGGGTTTCCTTGGCGAACGAATCCATGGGCGGGCGCAATCAAAAGAAAAGTCGACGGTGGCGAGGCGGCTGCCGGTGCCGGGCGGCAGGACCCCCGGCGGCACCGACAAGGGCAACCCGGCATTTTACCAGCGCCCTGTCCGCGGCCCGCCGCGCCGCGGCCGCCGGCGGGAGCGCGCCCGCGGCGGGCTGCTGCGCTGCAATCTTGGTATAACCCGGCTGCAAGACGCCGCGCTTCCCGTGCCGGCCCCGTCCGCCGGGCCGCCGTTGCACCACAGGGGAACGCCGCGGCGCGACAGGGGATCGACGATGCAGGTGGCGGACACGGTGATCGAGGCGCGCTGGGTCGTTCCGGTGCGGCCGCGCGGCGCGGTGCTGGAACACCACGCACTGGTGGTGGAGCGCGGGCGCATCGCGGCGCTGCTGCCCATCGCCCAGGCGCGCGGCCGCTATCCGCACCTGCCGCGGGTAGCGCTCGAGCAGCACGCGCTGCTGCCGGGCCTGGTCAATGCCCATACGCACTGCGCGATGAGCCTGTTGCGCGGTGTCGGCGACGACCTGCCGCTGGAGCGCTGGCTGCGCGAGCGCATCTGGCCGCTGGAACGGTCCATCGTGTCGGCGGATTTCGTCTTCGACGGCGCGCGGCTGGCCGCTGCCGAGATGCTGCGCGCCGGCGTCACCTGCTGCAACGATTCGTACTTCTTTCCGGAGCAGACCGCGCTGGGGCTGCGCAGCCTGGGCATGCGCACGGTCGTGGGCATACTTGCCATCGATTTGCCCAGCCGCTACGCCAGCGACGCCGACGACTACCTGCGCCAGGGCCTGGCCGCGCGCGACGCCCTCAAGGACGATCCGCTGGTGGGCTTCACCCTGGCGCCGCACGCCCCGTACACGGTGGGCGACGAGACGCTGCGGCGCATCGCCACGCTGGCCGAGGAACTCGACCTGCCGGTGCACATCCACGTGCACGAGACGGCCCGCGAGGTCGCCGACGCGATGGCCGCCAGCGGCTGCCGGCCGCTCGAGCGGCTCGACCGCCTGGGCCTGGTAGGCGAGCGCCTGATCGCCGTGCACATGACACAGCTGCTCGACGCCGAGATCGACCTGATCGCCCAGCGCGGCGCCGCCGTCGTGCACTGTCCGGCGTCCAATCTGAAGCTGGCCAGCGGCATCGCACCCGTGACGCAGCTGCTGCGCGCCGGCGTACCCGTGGCCATCGGCAGCGACGGCGCGGCCAGCAACAACCGCCTGGACATCCGGGCCGAGGCCGCGCTGGCGGCCCTGCTGGCAAAAGGGCAATCGGGCGACGCCACCGCGCTGCCGGCCTGGCAGGCGCTCGAATGCGCCACGCTGCAGGGCGCGCGGGCGCTGGGCCTGGAGGCGGAGATCGGCTCGCTGGAACCGGGCAAGGCCGCCGACGTGGCGGCCGTGGACCTGTCGGGTATCGAGAACCAGCCGTGTTACGACGTGGTGTCGCAATTGCTCTACAGCGCCGGGCGCGAGAACGTCACCCACGTATGGGTGGCCGGGCGCGCCGTGCTGGCCGGGCGCGTGCTGCCCGGGCCGGGCGGCGCCGACATGGGAGACGCCATCGTGCAGGCGGCGGCCCCGTGGCACAATCAAATCCGGCAGCGGTTGCGTCAGGCAGCCACTACAATGACAACCCACGAAAAAAGCTAGCAGAATCTCCCGCGCGGCCGCTGCACGGGCCGTAGGGCGCTGGGCCATCCCGACTACGGAAA
>JBBISD010000031.1:0-29545 GCA_037441485.1 Burkholderiales bacterium | reverse complement strand
AGCCCGTAATCGCCAGCATCACGGCGACGAGCAGAAAGCCGATGACACCGCCGATGAACAGGATGGCCGCCGGTTCGATGAGCGTGAGCATGCGCTTCGCGCGCTGGCGCGCCAGCTGAGTCTGCAGGCGGGCCAGCGAGGCCAGCATTCGGGGCAGCTCGCCCGAGCGCTCTCCCACCCGGATGAGGTTGATCTGCGTCGGCCCCAGCCACCCCTGCGCGCCAAAGACATCGGAAAGCGCGCGGCCCGAGCGCACGGCCCGCAATGCCTCATCGAGACCTCTTCTCATTTGTGACAGCGCCAGCACGTCGCGCGACAGGCGCAGGGCCTCTAGCAGCGCCACCCGGTTGGCCAGCAGGGCGGAGAGCACCGCGGCCCAGCGACCGATCTCGGCCGGCAAGAGCCAGGCGCGCAGCAGCGGCAGGCGCGCGGCAGCGTCCAGGGCGGCGGCGCGCACCGCAGCGCTGCGCAGCGCAAAGGCAATCGCCGTGACCACGCAGGCGGCCAACGCGCCCAGCAGCGCCAGGTGGGCCTGCACCGCCAGCCCCATCTCGATGACGATGCGCGAGACGGCGGGAATCTCGGCGCGCCCACCCTTGAGCAGGGTGGCAAAGCGCGGCACCACCGCAAGAAAGACGATCAGGATGGCGACGATGCCCGAGGCCACCAGGATCGCCGGATAGGTCAGCGCATTGCGCAATTCCTGGCGCATCTGCTCCTCTTCGCCCATCTGGGCGGCGGCGTCGGCCAGCGCCTCGGCCATGGCGCCGCTGGCCTCGCCGGCGTCGACCAGCGCCAGCGCATAGCGCGGCAGCGGCACCCGCGCGGCGCGGAAGGCGGCCCCCAGCCCGGAGCCCGACCGCACGTCGCGCGCCATCTCGGCCAGCGGTGCGCCCAGCGGCGTCTTGCCGTAGGCGCTGGCCAGCGAGGGCATGGCCTCGCCCAGCGGCACCCCGGCCCTGAGCAGCGTGCCCAGTTCCTCCAGCAGCTGGATGCAGTCGGCAACCCTGGGGCGGCGCACCATGCGCGCCGCGGCGGCGCCACCTGCCGGCGCCTGCGCGGCGGCAACCTCCAGCGGCGTCAGCTCCTGCGCCAGCAGCGCACGCAATGCCTCGCGCTCGCCCGGCGCCTCGATCTGGCCGTCGACCGACCGGCCGGCCGCATCGAGCGCGCGGTAGCGAAAAGTCAGCGGGCCTGGCCGCATCCGGCTCATGGCGCGCCCGATGCCCCGCGTGCCGCGCAGTGCCTGCTGCGGTTCACGCCTCTGCGCTGCCTTCCATATCGCCGCCGACCACGCGGACGACCTCGTCCCAGGTGGTCAGTCCCAGCGCTGCCTTGAGCAGGCCGTCGTCGCGCAGGGTGCGCCGCCCATGGCGGTCGGCCAGGGTCGCGATCTCGGCCGCCGGGGCCTCGGCCGCGACGGCGTGCAGCAGCTCCGGATCGGCGCTGACCAGTTCATGGATCGCCAGGCGGCCACGGTAGCCGGTGTTGCGGCAGCGCGCACAGCCTACGGCGCGACGCCATTGCGGCACGGCCGGCGCAATGCCCGGCGCCAGGCGCGCCCGCAGCTTTTGCCAGGCGTCGAGGGCAAACGGATCGGGCACTGCGTCCGCGGCGCAGGCCTCGCATACGCGGCGCACCAGGCGCTGCGCCATCAGCGCCCGCAGCGAGGCGGCCGCCAGGTAAGGTTCCACGCCCATGTCGGTAAGGCGTGGAATCGCCGCCAGGGCGTCGTTGGTGTGCAGCGTGGCCAGCACCAGGTGGCCGGTGAGCGCCGCCTGGATCGCGATCTCCGCCGTTTCGCGGTCGCGGATCTCGCCCACCAGGATGATGTCCGGATCGTGACGCAGGATCGAGCGCAGCGCCCGCGCGAACGTGAAGCCGATGTCGGCCTGCACCTGGATCTGGATCACATGCTGCAGGCGGTACTCCACCGGATCCTCGACGGTGATGATCTTGCGCGTGAGGTCGTTGGCTGCCGCCAGGGCGGCATACAGGGTGGTGCTCTTGCCCGACCCGGTCGGACCGGTGACCAGCACGAGGCCGTTGGGGTGCTCCAGCCAGCCTTCGAGCTCGGCCAGGTGGTCCGGCGCAATCCCCAGTTCCTCGAGCTTGAGGTCGCTGCGCTGCTTGCGCAGCAGGCGCAGCACGATCGATTCGCCGCGCACCTCGGGAATCACCGAGACGCGGATGTCCAGTTCCTGGCCGGCCGCGCGGATCGACACCCGGCCGTCCTGCGGCAGGCGGCGCTCGGCGATGTCGAGCGCGGCAATCAGCTTGATGCGCGAGCTCACGGCCGGGTATTTGCTCATGGGCAGGCGGTGGCGCGAGTGCAGCACGCCGTCGACGCGAAAGCGGATGTCGAACAGCAGCTCGCCGGGCTCGACGTGGATATCGGAAGCGCGCTCGTCGATCGCCTCGGCGATGATGCTGTTGACCAGCGCGATGACAGGCGCATCCTCGGCCAGCTCGCGCAGCGCGGCCGCGTCCAGGCCGGTGTCGCCGTCGCGCCGCCCCAGGGCCCCGAGCAGGCGTTCGATATCCTGTTCGCGCGCCAGCAGCCACGTTACCCGCTCGCCCGGCAGGCGCTCGGCCAGCGCATCGGCCAGTGCCACGTCCAGCGGGTCGTTGGCGGCGACCCGCAGCGTCGCGTCGGCGTCGCGCCACAGCAGCACCCGGTGCTCGCGCATCCAGGGGCCCATCCAGGCGTCTGCAGAGCCTTCGGGGTCGAGCTGCTCGAGCGGAAAGTGCTCCGGATCGAGCTGGGCGAATCCGAGCTGCTCCGAGAGCACCGGCAGCAGGGCTTCCTCGGACAGCGCGCCCATGCGCACCAGGATGGCGCCCAATCGGCCGCCGTGTCCGGCCTGGAATTCGAGCGCCTGGGCCACGTCGGCTTCGCTGGCCTTGCCCTGGGCGACCAGCAGCTCACCGATCAGCGGGGGACGGGGCGCGACAGCCGGGGCGGCAAGGGGGGCGGCGAGGCTCATTGGCAGTGCATCGGCAGGTCATTGATCGGTCATGGTCGGGGCATTTGCCGCGCCTGGCCTGGCGGCGCGCAGATGACCTGACACCCCGGGACCGGACGCCCCGGGGGAAACATCATAGCCGGCCAACGCCGGCCATCGGCCTCAGGGTGTGGCGCCGCTGCGGGTGACGGTCCCGGTCACGGGCTCGATGGTGAAGGTCTCCCAGGCGCCGTCGGCAAAACCGGCCCGGACCCGGCCGCCGCCGGCCATGCCATTGGCGGCATACGCGATCGGCTCGGGCGTTTCGATCTGGAAGTCCGGCGGCGCATCGGGCAACTGACTGCGCAGCGCGGCGGCATCCAGGTTCAACGCGCGCCCCGCATGGAAGGCGCGCAGCGGCAGCACCGCCAGGACCGCGTTGAGGTCGGCCATGGCGCCACGGCGCTTGGCGTTTTCGACGGCCCGGATGCCGGCCGGCACGACCAGCCCCGTGACCAGGGCAATCAGCGCGAAGACAACCAGCAGCTCGATGAGCGTAAAGCCGGCACCTTTTGCCGCGCCGCGGTCCGGCGGTGCGCGGCGCGCATCACTGCGGCGGCAGGATCCCGATATCGCGGTCATCGCCCTCGCCTCCGCGCTTGCCGTCGGCGCCCAGCGAGTACAGCGCGAACGGCTGACCATCGGCGCCGGGCAGTGAATACTGGTACGGATGGCTCCACGGGTCCAGTGGCAGAGCATCCTCGAGATAGGGGCCGCGCCAGCGCGGCGCCAGCGCCGGATCGGCCGGCGGCTTGGACAGCAGGGCAAGACCCTCGTCGACGGTCGGGTAGCGGCCGATGTCCAGCCGCAGGGACTCAACGGCGCCGCGCAGCATCTTGACCTGCGCCTGCGCGGTCTGGACGCGTGACTGATCCACTTTGGAGAAAAGGCGCGGCCCGACCAGCCCGGCGAGCAGGCCGATGATCACCATCACCACGAGCATTTCGATCAGCGTGAAACCGCTCGCAGAAAGTGCGCGGCCCGCGCCGCGCAAGGCCGGGACGGTGGGGCGCCCGGGCGGCGCATCGGCCCGTTCGGAAAACGGGGAAAGCAGCAAAGGGGGCGTCATGTGCGCAATGGTAACAAAGGCTTTGCTCGCCAATCGCGGAAGGCCCACTTCAATCGGGCAGGACCTGCCGGAAGTAGGCGATCGTCGCGCGCAAGCCGTCGTCGAGCGTGACCTTGGGCTCCCAGCCCAGCTGCTGCCTGGCCAGCCCGATGTCGGGCCGGCGCTGGCGCGGATCGTCCTCGGGCAGCGCCTCGAAGACGAGCTTGCTGCGCGAACCCGTGAGCCGCAGGATCTTCTCGGCGAGCTCCAGCATGGTGAATTCGCTCGGGTTGCCGATGTTCACCGGGCCGGTGAAGTCCCCGGGCGTGGCCATCGTGCGCAGCAGCGCCTCGATCAGGTCGTCGACATAGCAGAAGCTGCGCGTCTGCTGGCCGCTGCCGTAGATCGTGATGTCCTGCCCGCGCAGCGCCTGGACAATGAAGTTGGACACCACGCGCCCGTCGCCGGGGTGCATGCGCGGCCCGTAGGTGTTGAAGATGCGCACGACCTTGATCGCCAGACGGTGCTGGCGCCAGTAATCGAAGAACAGGGTCTCGGCGCAGCGCTTGCCCTCGTCGTAGCAGCTGCGGATCCCGATCGGATTGACGCGCCCCCAGTAGCTCTCGGGCTGCGGGTGCACCTCCGGGTCGCCATAGACCTCGGAAGTCGAGGCCTGCAGGATCTTCGCCTTCACCCGCTTGGCCAGTCCCAGCATGTTGATGGCACCGTGCACGCTGGTCTTGGTGGTCTGGACCGGATCGGACTGGTAATGGATGGGTGAGGCCGGACACGCCAGGTTGTAGATCTGGTCGACTTCGACATACAGCGGAAAGCAGACGTCGTGGCGCAGCAGCTCGAAGGACTTCGAGCCCAGCAGCGCGTCGACATTGCGCCGGCTGCCGGTATAGAAGTTGTCCACGCACAGGACATCGGCACCCGCCGCCACCAGGCGATCGCACAGGTGCGAACCCAGGAAACCGGCCCCTCCCGTCACAAGAATTCGCTGCATATGGCATCCTTTGCGGGGACCGCGCCGCAATGCACGAGAGTGTACCGGCCGATGCCGCGGGTGTCGCGGCCGGACCCATTACACTGGCCCGTCAATGCGCACCGGCCGTCATTTCGCCTACAACTTGCTGGGGACCGGGCTGCCCCTGCTGCTGGCCATCGCGGCCGTCCCCCTGGTGGGACGCCAGGCCGGTTATGAGCGCCTCGGCTTCCTTACCATCGTCTGGGCGGCCATTGGCTACCTCGGGTTTCTCGACTTCGGCCTGAGCCGGGTCTTCGCGCGCCGCGTCGCGGTGGCGGCCGCTGCCGGACAGTTGCCCGCCGAGACGGCATTCCTGCGCTGGATTGCACGGCGGCTGTTCGCCGTCTGCGCGCTACTGGCATTGCTAGCGGCCCTGGCGATGCCGACCGCACGCCTGGCGGGCGCTGCGGCGTCGCCCGAATGGCTGGCCGAAGTGCGGCTTGCCTGGATATTGCTGGCCACCACGATCCCGGCCCTGGTGCTCTCCAACCTGTGGCGCGGTGCGATGGAAGGATGCGAGGCCTTCGGTGCGGTCAACGCCTTGCGGGTGTTGATGGGGGTGTGGACCTTCGGCGCCCCGCTGCTGGTCCTGCCGTTCTCGCATTCGCTGCCGGCATTGGTCGGTGGCGTCGTCGTGGGACGCTGGCTGTCCCTGGCACTGCACCAGGGTTGGTGCTGGCGCCGCCTGCCCGGGACCGGCCATGACACGGCCGCGGCAACGGCCGAATGGCGCGGCGCGCTGCGCCATACGCTGGCCGAGGGTGCGTGGTTCACCGTCAGCGGCGTGGTCGGTCCCATCATGGTCATCTTCGACCGTTTCTTGCTGGGTGCGCTGGCGGCGCTGGGGACCGTACCCGTATACGCGATTCCGCAGGAAATCGTGCTGCGCCTGATCCTCATACCGGCCCTGCTGGCCGGCGTGCTCTTTCCGCGCATGGCGGTGCTGGCGCAGACCGATACGCCGGCGGCAGCCGCGCTGATCGACCGCGCCACGCGCGTCACCATCGTCCTGCAGCTGCCGCTTTGCCTGGCTGCGGCCTGGCTCGCTACACCCGCGCTGGGCCTCTGGCTGGGCGCCGACATCGCCGTCCAGGGGGCACCCATATTGCGCTGGCTGCTGGTCGGTTGCATCTTCAATACCGCGGCGCAGGTGCCATTCGCGCACCTGCAGGCCAGCGGGCGCTCGCATGCAACGGCGCGCATACACCTTGCCGAAGTGCTGCCGTACGCCGCGGCGCTTTACTGGGCCGTGGCAGGCTACGGCGCGCTGGGTGCCGCCTGGGTCTGGAGCGCGCGCTGCGCGGTCGATGCCGGGTTGATGTTCTACGTCTCGCGGCGCATCGACCCGCTGGCCATATCGCCGCGTTTGTTGCTGCTGCTGGCAGGTGCGGCGCTGGTCTGCCTGTGTGCGGCGTTGCCGGGAGCGACCGGCGTGCCGGGAAATTTCGCGCTGGGTGCGGTGCTGCTGGTATTGCTCAGCGCGCTTGGGGCGGCAGTGGGGCTGGAGCGTACCGAAGGCATTGATCTGCTGCGCAGGTTTGTTCCGGGGCGCTGATCCTCACCCCCGGCCCCGCCGGGGCTGGCACGCGTGGCAAGAGCAGTACCAAACGGACTCCGGGATTGGCGCGGGGTGCGGGTCATGCACAGCCAGCGGGTGGTCAGCGCTGCGCGCGCAGCAGGCGCCGGTAGTCGCGATAAGCGCGCGACGTCCACAGGCGCAGCAGGCTGCCTGCGTGCAGGCGCAGGTAGCGCAGCGAGCGGTGCGACGCGCGCTGTGCCAGGTGGGTTACCGAGACTGCGTCGGCCATGGCCAGGCGCAGGCCGCGCAGGCGCGCGCGGGCGCAGATATCCACGTCCTCGCAATACAGGAAATAGCGGGTGTCGAAGCCGCCCAGGTCGGCATAGGTCTGGCTGCGAAACGCCAGGAACATTCCGGCGATCCAGTCCGGATGTTGCGGGTGCGCCGGGCCTGGCGCGCGGCGCAGGCGGCGGCGCAGCACCTGTGCGGGCGTTACCAGCGGCCGGGCGAAATCGGCGATGCTGCCGTCGGCCTCGCGCACCAGCGGCGCGGCGATGCCCACCTGCGGATCGGCGAGGATCGCTCGCAGCGTCGGGAAGGGGTCCTGGTCGATGCGCAGGTCCGGGTTCAGCACCGCAAAGTACGGCGAGGTGGCGCGCGCGAATGCCCGGTTGTGGTTCTCGCCAAAGCCCAGGGGGCGTTCGTTGGTCACGATTTCCACCACAAACGGCAGGTTCCCCAGCACCGGCGGCGTTTCCGGAATGTTGAGCGTCAGGACCAGGCGCCCTATCAGCGGGGCGGCATTGTGCGCCAGGTCTTCTATGAGCCGGGCGCACAGCGTGCCCTGGCCATGGCTGACGATGGAGACGGTGAAGCCGCCCTGCGGGGAGCCTGCGGTCATGGCGTCGCCAGCGGGAACCTGAATTCGCACGACCGGCGTGAACGCCGGATTTGCCGGGTCCAGGGCCGTGACTGGCAGCGCTTCGCACACACCGCGGGCGGCATCCAGGCGGCCCGAGATGCGCCGCAGGCCGTGGGCCAGTCCCAGGGTCATTGAGCGCAGGCGCCGCCAGCGCAGGTCACCCATGAAGAGGTAGTACAGCGCAAAGCGCATCAACCGCACCACCTGCGATGCAGCCAGCCGCGGCGGCGCGGCCGAATCGCGCAGCATCAGCACTGTATTGCGGAACAGGTAGTAATCGCGCAAGGGCACGTGATAGGCCACATCCCAGGCGCGCAGAAACCAGATGCGGTGCATCGCCTCGCCGAGGCGGTGTTCCAGACGCGCCCCCGGTACCTGCAACAGCCGGTAGCCGGCGCGGCGCGCCCGCAGGCACCATTCGGTGTCGACGTGATCGATGAAGTAATTGGCCCGCATGCCACCGATCGCGCGCAGGGCCGGCGTGGGAATCAAGCTGCCCGACGATATCAGAAAGCCCACGTCGAGGACGCCGTCGGCGCCAACGGCCGGATCGATCCGCGATTCCCGCCAGTGCCTCCGGCGCCCGAGGCGATCCAGCCAGAAGTCGGCCATCCTGCCGGTGCGCAGGTCGACCGTGATTGGTCCGACCGCGGCGATCGGCATGCCCGCGCAATCGCGGCGCATGGCGTCGCGCAGGCACCGCACCATGTCCGCCGCGGGCACGCTGTCGTCGTCAAGCAGCAGGATGTACCGGCAGGTGCTCATCGCCAGCGCACGTTCGATGCCGATGTTCTGCGCCGCGGCGATTCCCAGGTTGCCGTCGTTACGCACCAGCACGCTGTGGGCCGCGCCGGCCGTGGCCGGCGCCACCAGCGCCGCGGCAACGTCGCTGCTCGAGGCATTGTCCACAACTATGACGGTGCCGACCTGGTCCTGCAGCGCCGCGAGCAGTGCGCGCAGCGCAGCGGGTTCGGGATTGAACGTGACGATAACCGCGACCACGTCATCGCAGCGCGCGGACCATTGCGGACGCAGCGGCACGGTCATCGGGCCGCAGCAGGAGTCGTCTTGACGGCCGCCACCAGGTACTGGAAGGCAAAGAATTCCTGAAAGATTCCCATGGTCAGGGTATTGAGGATTCCCTTGGGCGACAGCGGTCGAATTCCCGTCGGCAGGCAGCGTTGCGTGCCCAGGTGCGGATGCTCGAGCAGCTGCAGCGCGGACCGTCGGGTAAAGAACCGCAGGTGGGTCCGGTCCAAGGTTCCTTCGTCGACGTACTCCCATCGTCCGCGCAATCCCAGCGACGCCAGTACTCGGTAGTTGCGGATGTTGGGAACGCTCACGACGATGGTGCCGCCCTCGAGAAGGTAGCGCCGGACCAGTCGGTCCACCGCGCACCACGGATCGACAAAATGCTCCAGCACGTCAAGGCACAGCACGAGGTCGAAGGGCTCGGTGCCCTCGGGCAGGTCGGCGTTCTCGAAATCCAGCAGGTGCACGTCGTCAGCCTGCGTCCTGGCCTCGGCGGCGGCCGGGGCGAAGATCTCGATCCCCGTCGTGTGCGCCGCGCGGCCGATCTGCTTCAGCCAAGCCAGGGTGGCGCCCGTACCGCAGCCCAGATCGAGCACCCGGCGACTGTGCGCCGGCAAAAGCGGCAGGATTTCGCGGCGCGCCGAGCCGAAATACGCAGCGCTCTTTCCGCCGTATTGCTGCACGCTGGCGCCGGCCGCCAGCCTCTTAGTCGACGGTGTCAGCATCGGCAAGCGTAGGCGCGCGCGCATCGCGCTCGGCCAGAAGGGGCTGGGCGCCGCCCAGCGGCCAGTCGATGGCCAGCGCCGGGTCGTTCCAGCGCAGGCTGCGGTCGAACTCGCCGATCCAGTATTCGGTGGTCTTGTAGAGGAAATCGGCCGTTTCGCTCAGCACGAGGAAGGCATGGCCGAAGCCCGGCGGAATCCACAGCTGCTTGCGGTTCTGCTCGCTCAATTCCACCCCGGTCCATTTGCCGAAGTGCGGCGACGACCGGCGCAGGTCCACCGCCACATCCCACACCGCGCCGCTGACAACGCGCACCAGCTTGCCCTGGGGCCGCTGCACCTGGTAGTGTATGCCGCGCAGCACGTGGCGCGCAGAGCGCGAGTGGTTGTCCTGCACGAAGGTGGTTTCGACGCCGGTGGCCTGCGCGAACGTGCGGGCGTTCCAGCTTTCCAGGAAGAAACCGCGCGCGTCGCCGAACACCTTGGGCTCAAGCACGAGCACGCCCGGCAGGTTGGTGGTGGTGACGTTCATGCCGGCCGCAGGCCGCTGCCCGGCTCGGATTCGGTCAGCAGGCGCAGCAGGTAGCGGCCGTACTCGTTCTTGGCCAGCCGCGCCGCCAGCCGTTCGATGTCGGCCGCCGCGATCCATCCCTGGCGGTAGGCGATCTCTTCCGGACAGGCGATCTTCAGCCCCTGGCGCCGCTCGATGGTCTCGATGAACTGCGCGGCGTCGAGCAGCGATTCGTGCGTGCCGGTATCGAGCCAGGCAAGCCCGCGCCCCATGGTCTCGACGCGCAGGTTGCCGTGGGCCAGGTAGTGGCGGTTGACGTCGGTGATCTCGAGCTCGCCGCGCGCCGAGGGCTTGAGGCCGGCCGCGATGTCGAGCACCGCATTGTCGTAGAAGTACAGGCCGGTGACCGCGTAGTGCGAGCGCGGCTTTGCCGGCTTTTCCTCGATGCTGACCGCGCGCGACTGCGCGTCGAACTCGACCACGCCGTAGCGCTCGGGGTCGGTGACGCGGTAGGCGAAGACCGTGGCGCCGGTGGCGCGCGCGCCGGCGCGCAGCATCTGCGAGGGCAGGTCGTGGCCGTAGAAGATGTTGTCGCCCAGGATCAGCACCGACGGATCGGCGCCGACGAAGCCGCGGCCCAGGATGAACGCCTGCGCGAGGCCGTCGGGCGATGGCTGCACCTGGTACGAGAGGTTCAGGCCCCACTGTGCGCCGTCGCCCAGCAGCTCGGCAAAGCGCGGCGTGTCTGCCGGCGTGGAGATCAGCAGGATGTCGCGCACGCCGGCCAGCATCAGCGTCGTCAGCGGGTAATACACCATGGGCTTGTCGTACACCGGCAGCAGCTGCTTGGACACGACCTGCGTGACCGGGTACAGGCGGGTGCCGGAACCACCGGCCAGGATGATGCCCTTGCGGCGCGGCGGGCGGGCTGCGCTCATGCGGCGCTCCCGGCGCCGGCCGTGACCCGGCCACCGTACTGCAGGTCGATCCAGTCGCGGTACTGGCCCGAGGTGATCTGCGCAACCCACTCCGGGGCCGCCAGGTACCAGGCGACGGTCTTGCGCAGGCCGCTTGCGAAGCTCTCCTGCGGCGCCCAGCCCAGATCGCGCTCGATCTTGCGGCAGTCGATCGCGTAGCGCCGGTCGTGTCCCGGGCGGTCCTGGACGTAGGTGATGAGGCTGGCGTATCCGGCGCCGGCGCGGGGCCGCAGTTCGTCCAGCGTATTGCACAGCGTCTGCACCACGGCGATGTTCTGCATTTCCGTGCGCCCGCCGATGTTGTAGGTCTCGCCCAGGCGCCCGCCCGCCAGCACCGCGCGGATGCCGGCACAATGATCGCCGACGTACAGCCAGTCGCGCACGTTGCGGCCGTCGCCGTAGACCGGCAGCGCCTTGCCGTGAAGCGCATTGTGGATCATCAGCGGGATCAGCTTCTCCGGGAACTGGAACGGCCCGTAGTTGTTGCTGCAGTTGGTGGTGAGCACCGGCAGGCCGTAGGTATGGTGGTAGGCCCGCACGAGGTGATCCGAGGCCGCCTTGGAGGCGGCGTAGGGGCTGTTGGGCGCATAGGGCGTGGTTTCGGAAAACGCGGCGTCGTCGGGCCCCAGCGAGCCGTAGACCTCGTCGGTGGAAACGTGCAGGAAGCGAAAGCCCGCGCGCTCTGCCGGAGTGCGCTCGGCCAGGAAGCTGCGCGTCGCCTCGAGCAGGGCGAACGTGCCCTGGATATTGGTGCGCACGAACTCGGCCGGGCCGAGGATGGAGCGGTCCACGTGGCTTTCGGCGGCAAAGTGCACGATGGCCCGCGGCCGATGCGTGCGCAGCAGGGCCAGCACGGCGGCGCCGTCGCAGATGTCGGTGCGGGCGAAATGCAAGCCCGGTTGGTCGCGCACGGCGGCCAGGTTGGCGAGATTGCCCGCGTAGGTCAGGGCGTCGAGCACGAGCACCGGCTCGTCGGCCGTGGCCGCGCCGGCGGCCAGCCAGTCGACGACGAAGTTCGAGCCGATGAAACCGGCACCACCCGTTACGACGATCATTGATGTCTTGAGAGTAAATGAAACGGTTGCCCGGTCCGGCCTGCGGCGCGGGACGCGGTTGGCAGGCCCGCGCATTCTAGTTTATGCGTACGGGGCGGGATGGTTCTTCTCCGTCTCCCGGAGGCAGAGGGGGCAAGGCTGGGCCATCTGCCGGTGGGAGAGGGGCAAAAGCCTGGCTGGATGACGGATACTTCGATCCGTTGCCGCTTGGTGGAAGCCATATCGTGAAGATACTGCTGTTTGGCGCCAATGGTCAGGTGGGTTGGGAACTGCAGCGCGCGCTCGCCCCCCTGGGCGCCGTGATGGCGCTCGGGCATGCCGAGGGGGACCTCGAAGCGCCGGTGGGGCCGCTGATCACACGCGCCGCGCCGGATCTCATCGT
The DNA here is from genome assembly GCA_037441485.1 of Burkholderiales bacterium. Classification (GTDB taxonomy): domain Bacteria; phylum Pseudomonadota; class Gammaproteobacteria; order Burkholderiales; family Burkholderiaceae_F; genus GJ-E10. The sequence goes on along the minus strand of JBBISD010000031.1, from coordinate 17,342 downwards.
CAATGCCGCGGCCTACACGGCGGTGGACCAGGCCGAGCGCGAGCCCGGGCGGGCGCAGCGCGTTAATGGCGAGGCCGTTGCGGAAATGGCCCGGGCCGCCCGCGTCCGTGGCGCCCTGTTGGTGCACTACTCCACCGACTACGTCTTCGACGGGGGCAAGGACGGCGCCTACGTGGAGGACGACCCGCCGAACCCGCTGAGCGCGTACGGGCGCAGCAAGCTCGCCGGCGAGGAGGCAGTGCGCGCCAGCGGCTGCCGGCACTTGATCTTCCGCACGAGCTGGGTCTACGCCGCGCGCGGCCGCAATTTCGCCCGCACCATGCTCGAACGGGCCCGGACGCTGGAGCGGCTGCAGGTCGTGGCCGACACCGCCGGCGTTCCGACCAGCGCGGAACTGCTGGCCGATGTCACCGCGCTGGCCGTGGCGCAATGCCGCCAGCGCGAGACAGCGCCCGGCAGCACCTACCACCTGGTGCCATCTGGCGCCACGACGTGGCACGGCTATGCGCTCTTCCTGATCGCCGAGGCGCGCGCGCGCGGCCTGCCGGTGCGCGTGGCCCAGGCTGACATTGTCCCGGTGCCGGCCAGCACCTTTGCCGCACCAGCCGCCCGGCCGCTGAACTCGCGCCTGGACAACCGCGCCATCCAGGAGGCCTTCGGGCTGGAACTGCCCGACTGGCGGGTGCACGTGCGGCGGCTGGTCGAGGAGCTGGCCGGCTAAGCCGGTGGCGCCGTCGTCGCCCAGTTAAACTCGCGCCCTTCCCCGCTGCCTGCGGCAGAGGGGAATTTTCTCGGGGGACTGGCGTGGCGCGGGCATTGATCACCGGCATAACCGGCCAGGACGGCGTGCTGCTCGCGCGCAACCTGCTCGCGCGCGGCTATGAGGTCGTGGGTTTCGGCCGGCGCGCGTCGATCGAGTCGCGCGCCGACTTGCAGGGGCTGTTCGAGCAGATCCGCATCTTCCACGGCGACGTGGCCAACTCCGTGGACCTGGCCGATGCGCTGCTGCAGCACGCGCCCGACGAGCTCTACAACCTGGCCGCGCAGTCGGCGCCCGGCGCGTCGTGGGCCCAATCGCTGGAGACCGCCGAGGTCACCGCGATGGGCGCGCACCGGCTGTTCGAGGCGGTGCGCCGCCTGGCACCCGCCTGCCGCGTGTTTCACGCGTCCTCGTCCGCGATGTTCGGCGAAGCGGCCCCGTCGCCGCAGAACGAGGACACGCCATTCAACCCGGCCAATCCCTACGCGGCGGCCAAGGTTTACGCGCACCATGTGGCCCACGTGTACCGCCGCAGCCACGGTATCTTCATCGCCTGCGGCATCCTGTTCAACCACGAAAGCCCGCTGCGGCGCCTGCATTTCCTGACGCAGAAGGTCGCCTACGCCGCTGCTTGTGCGCGGCTGGGCATCGTCGAGTCGCGCCTGCTCAACGAGGTGGGTGAGCCGGTGGTGCGCGGCGGCAAGGTCCGCCTGGGCAACCTGGATGCGGCGCGCGACTGGGGCCATGCCGGCGACTACGTCGAAGCAATGCGCCGCATGAACCAGCGCGACCAGCCGGAGGACTTCGTGATCGGCTCGGGCACGCTGCACACGGTGCGCCAGCTGCTGCAGGCCGCGTACGGGCATGTGGGCCTGGACTGGAACGACCATGTCGTCGCCGATGCGCGTTTCCTGCGGCCCGGCGAGACCGCCCCCGCCTTGGCCGACGGCACCAAGGCTCGGCGCCTGCTGGACTGGAGCCCCACCATCCCTTTTGCCTCGATGATTGCCGAAATGGTCGATGCCCAGCTCGCGGTTCTGCACGCGGCGAGCTGAGCCGGCCTCCTTTTCCGGAACCCGCCCATGGACCCCAAGCAACTGGCCCGCAGCCGCATCCTGGTCGTCGGCGACGTGATGCTCGACCGCTACTGGTTCGGCGATGCCGAACGCATCTCGCCCGAGGCGCCCGTCCCCGTGGTGCGGGTGGGCCAGACCGAAGAGCGCCTGGGCGGAGCGGCCAACGTGGCGCGCAACATCACCGCGCTGGGGGCTCGGGCCGGGCTGCTGAGCGTGATCGGCAACGACGAATCGGGCCGTACGCTGCGCGCGCTGGCCGCGGCCGACGGCATCGACGATCACCTGCACGTCGACGCGGCGCTGCCCACGACCGTGAAGCTGCGCATCGTCGCCCGCCGCCAGCAGCTGGCGCGGGTGGACTTCGAAAGCGCACCGCTGGCCGACGTGCTCGAGGCCCACCTGGAGGAATACGCCGCACTGTTGCGCGATTACGACCTGGTCATCCTTTCGGACTACGGCAAGGGCGGGCTCACCCACATCACGCGGATGATCGCCATGGCACGCGCGGCCGGGCGCCGGGTGCTGGTCGACCCCAAGGGCGATGACTATTCGCGCTACGCCGGTGCCACCATGCTTACTCCCAACCGGGCCGAACTGCGCGAGGTGGTCGGCCGCTGGCGCGACGAAGCCGACCTCACCCGGCGGGCGCAGGACCTGCGCCGCTCGCTCGCGCTGGAGGCCCTGCTGCTGACCCGCAGCGAGGAAGGCATGACGCTGTTCACCGAGGGCGACGCCTGGAGCATCTCGACCCAGGCGCGCGAGGTGTTCGATGTCAGCGGGGCCGGCGATACCGTGATCGCCGTGCTGGGCACCATGCTGGCAGCCGGCCTGCCGCTGCGCGAAGCGGTGCGGCTGGCCAATCGCGCCGGTGGTATTGTCGTGGGCAAGCTGGGGACGGCGACCGCCAGTGCGGCAGAGTTGTTCGGGGAATAGGTTTGGGGCGGAATAAGGGTGTGCGCTGCTCGCACGCTCCCGCACCCCGGCCCTCTCCCGCAGGCAAAGAGGCCGGGTGTGAGGGCAAGCGCAGCTCGACAATGAACCAACCATGAAGATCATCGTCACCGGCGCGGCCGGGTTCATCGGCGCCAACCTGCTGCGCGCGCTCAACGAGCGCGGGGAGACCGACATCCTGGCGGTCGACAACCTGGCGCGCGCGGAAAAATTCCGCAACCTGGCCGAGTTCGACATCGGCGACTACCTCGACAAGAACGAATTCCTGGAGCGCGTGCGCCGGCGCGAGCTGCTGCGCCCGGACGTCATCTTCCACCAGGGCGCCTGCTCGGACACCATGGAATCCGATGGCCGCTACATGATGGCCAACAACTTCCGCTACTCGTCCGAGCTGCTCGACTGGTGCCAGAACAGCGGCATCCCGATGATCTATGCCTCGTCGGCGGCGGTGTACGGCATGGGCCCGGTGTTCAGCGAAATGCGCGCCGCCGAACGGCCGCTCAATGTCTACGGCTACTCCAAGCTGCTGTTCGACCACGTCGTGCGCCGCCAGCTCGACGGCAGCCGCGCGCCCGTCGTCGGGCTGCGCTACTTCAACGTCTATGGGCCGCGCGAAGCCCACAAGGGCCGCATGGCCTCGGTGGCATTCCATCACTTCCACCAGTTCCGCAGCGAGGCCAAGGTCAAGCTCTTCGAGGCCAGCCACGGCTTCGAGAACGGCGAGCAGCGGCGCGATTTCATCCACGTCGACGACATCGTCCGGGCCAATCTGCACTTCTGGGATCGCCCGGTTGGCGGCGTCTACAACCTGGGCACCGGACGGGCGCAGAGCTTCAACGACGTGGCGCTGGCGGTGATCAACGCGCTGCGCGAGGCCAATGGCCAGCCGGCGATGAGCCTGCGCCAGGCGGCCAGCCAGGGCATCATCGAGTACATCGCGTTCCCGCCGGCGCTGCGCGGCAAGTACCAGGCCTTCACGCAGGCCGACACCACCCAGCTGCGCGCCGCCGGCTTCGAGAGCGAGCTGCTCACGGTCGAGCAGGGCGTGGCGGCCTATGTGCGGTGGCTGCTGAAGAACTCGTGAGCGGCGCCGCGCCGCCGGCGCCGCCGCGGCGCGCGGCCTTCCTCGACCGCGACGGCGTCATCAACCGGGACCACGGCTACGTCTACCGGATCGCCGATTTCGAATTCCTCGACGGCGTGCGCGAAGCCGCCGCGCGCCTCGCGCACTGGGGATACGCCATCGTCGTCGTGACCAACCAGGCCGGCATCGGCCGCGGCATGTACACCGAAGACGACTTCGACGCGCTCACGCACTGGATGTGCGCGCGCTTTGCCGAGGCCGGCGTGCCCGTGGCCGGCGTCTATCACTGCCCGCACCATCCCACCATGGCGCTGGGCGAACGGCGGCGGGCCTGCCGCTGCCGCAAGCCCGCACCGGGCATGCTGCTGGACGCGGCGCGCGACCTGCAGCTGGATCTGGCGGCCTCGGTGATCTTTGGCGACAAATGCGATGACCTGCGCGCCGGGCAGGCGGCCGGCGTCGGCGTGCGCGTGCTGCTGGGCAAGGACGCCCATGGGGTGCCCGAGGACCCGTGCCCGGATGCACCGCCCCAGCACCGCTATGCCTCGCTGGCCGACGCCGTTGCCGACGCCCGGCTGCGCGCGGCGCTGGGCGTGGACGCAGTTCCGGCAGCGGCTGGCGCACCGGCGGCCGACGCAGAATCGGCGCCGGGCGCGCACTGGCCCGCCGGCGCCTGAGCGCTTTTGCGAAAGCCTTCCATGCCCCGTCCCTACTCCGCGCTGTCGTTCGAGCAGAAGATCGTCAGTCGGGCAGATTTGCCGAAGCGTGTACTCACATTGGAACGTCCCTTGGTACTGACAAACGGGGTGTTCGACATCCTGCACCGGGGCCACGTCACCTACCTTTCCCGGGCCCGCGCGCTGGGTGCGTGCCTGGTGGTGGCCGTGAACGCCGACACCTCGGTGCGGTCGCTGGGCAAAGGCGAGGATCGCCCCATCAATGGCGAACAGGACCGCGCCGCGCTCCTGGCAGCGCTGGAGTGCATTGATCTGGTTACCATTTTTGACGAAGCGGTGCCGCTGCCGGTGCTGGAGATCGTGCGCCCGGAAATTTATGTCAAGGGCGGCGACTACGATGTGGCGGCGACGCCGGAGGCGCGGCTGGCCAGCCGCTGGGGAGGCCGCTCCGTTGCAATACCGTTCGAGCACGAAAGATCCACTACGGCGCTTTTGCGGAAAGTTCGGGGAAGTTAGGGAGCCCTCACCCCGGCCCTCTCCCGGGGGGAGAGGGGGAACTGCTCCTGCGGATGGCGATGGCGGCGGTTATCTCCCTCTCCCTGGGGGAGAGGGCCGGGGTGAGGGCCCTGCCGATACTGTCGAGAAATGAGAATTCTCGGCATAATGGGCAGTTGCACTCCGCTTCCGGACCGAAAAAACCGTCGTGACGTTTTTCGTTCAAGCCCTGGTTGCCTGCCTGCTTACGGCCATGCTGATCGTCTGGCTGCGCCGCCCGGCCCAGCGTTTCGGGCTGCTGGACCACGCCGGCGGACGCAAGCGCCACGGCGACTCCATTCCGCTGACCGGCGGCGTCGCCCTGACACTGGGTTTTGTCGCCGCCCTGCTCTTTTCCACCCCGGTGCTGGTCCAGTACGCGGTTCTCTTCGTTGCCGTCGCGCTGCTGTTTGCCATTGGCCTGCTCGATGACCTGGGCGAGGTATCGGCCGGCGGCAAGCTCGGCGTGCAGGTGCTGGCCGCCCTGCTGATGACCTCGTGGGCTGGCCATTTCCTGGTGAGCCTCGGGGATATCTTCGCCCAGGGTCCGTTCGAGCTGAAGAACTGGGGCATTCCGCTGACGGTCTTTGCCACCGTGGCGGTGATCAACGGCTTCAACATGTTCGACGGCATGGACGGGCTGGCCGGCGGCATGGCCTTCGGCGTGCTGGGCCTGTTCGCCATCTTCGCGGCGATGCTGGGCGATGCCACCGCGCTCAAGTTCCTGCTGGTGCTGCTGGGCGCGCTGGCCGGTTTCCTGGTATTCAACCTGCCGCACCCGTGGCGCGGCGTGCGCCGCACCTTCATGGGCGATACCGGCAGCCTGATCCTGGGCTTCATCGTCGCGTGGTTCTCGGTCGAGCTCACGCAGCGCGGCGGCGCCCACGTGCCGCCGGTGGTCATGCCCTGGGTGGTGGCCGTGGTGCTGCTCGATGTCCTCACCGTCACGCTGCGCCGGGTGCTGCGCCGGCGCGACCCGGCGCGCCCCGACCGCGGCCACATCCATCACCTGCTGCTGCGCCGCGGCTACACCGTGCGCCAGACCCTGGCGCGCCTGGTGGGTGCCAACCTGCTGCTGGGCGTGACCGGCACCCTGCTCTGGCAGCTGGGCGTGCCTGACTACTACAGCCTGGCCGCCTTCCTGGCCGTGGCCGCGCTCTACCTGGGTCTGTTCCTGTTCCCCGCACGCTTCTGGCGGCGCCTGCCGCGGCGCACGCGCGCCGCGGAGCAGCCGGCCGGGCGTCCCGGCGCCGGCACCGGGAGCCTCTGATGCGGGCCGCGCGCAGCAACGATGTCGCGCCTTTCCTGCCCACGGCGCGCGATCTGGACCGCATCTTCCATGGCCGCAGCCTGCAGCGCGGCCGCGAGGTCATGCAGGCGGGCCGCGTACTGGCCGTCGAGCTCGAGGTGCTGTCGAGCAACCTGATGGAACTGCGCGCCCAGGTGCGCGGCTCGCAGCCGGCGGCCGGCGCCGAGCAGCGCCGCTACCAGGTGGGCGTGCGCATGTCGCGCAAGAGCGCCGGTGCGCAGGTCGAGATCGAATCGCACTGCTCGTGCCCGATCGGGCACCTGTGCAAGCACGCGGCCGCCGTGCTGCTGCAGTGGCAGCCGCAGTGGGCCGAGGCGATCGCACCGGCCGCGAGCGCGGCGTTCTCGCGCCCGTGGAGCGCGCCGGCCGAACGGGCTGAACCGGCCGTCGAGGCGCCGCCGATCCCGATGCCGCGCATCGCCCACGGACTGGGCACGGTCTGCGTGCGGCTGGGTGCGGCGCACGCGCCGGCGCGCGCCGGCGCGACGCCCCAGCGCCCGCCGCCCAATGCCGCGCTGTACGTATCGCTGCGCATCGACGGCATCGCCGTGCCGCTGCAGCGCGCCCAGAGCCGGCTGGTCGTCGACGGCGAGGTGGTCGACGCCGCGCCCGACGCGCGCCAGGTCGAGCGCGTGATCGCCCAGCTGCAGGCCGACGGGGCCACGCCCTGGTCCTACCCCAGCGCCCCGCAGGGCCGGCACGCCAGCGAATCGGCCTTCCAGATCCACGACGACGCCGCCGCAACCTTGATGGACGAGTGCGTCGGCCGCTGGCGCGAGCAGGGCTGGGAGGTGGAGGTCGACGACGATTTCCCGTGGCAGGTGGTCGAGGTCGGCGACCTGGAGATGGCGGTCCACGAGGTGCCGGGGCAGGACTGGTTCGACCTGGAGCTGGGGCTCAAGCTCGGCGACAAGCGCGTCCCGCTGCTGCCGCTGCTCGAATCGGCGCTGGCCAACGCACGGCCCGGCGGCGGCCGCAGCCGCGATGCCATCGCGCCAACGGGCGTGCTGCAGGTGCGCATCGACGCCAAGCACATCGTGCGCCTGCCCTGGGCGCGCATCGCGCCGCTGCTCGACACGCTGGTGGAACTGGGCGACACGCGCCGCCAGGGCCCGCCGCGCAAGCTGCATGCGGGCACGCGCAGTTCGCGCGCGGCCCGGCTGCTGCGCCTGTCGCGGCTGGACCTGGCGCGCGTCTCGGGGCTGGCCGACAACGGGCACCTGACCTGGGTCGGCGCGCCCGACCTGCGCCAGTTCGCGCAGCGCCTGGCCAACTTCGAGCACGTGGAAACGGCCCCGGTGCCCGCCGGCCTGCAGGCCGAACTGCGCCCCTACCAGCGCGCCGGCCTGAGCTGGCTGCAGTTCCTGCGCCAGTACGGCCTGGGCGGACTGCTGGCCGACGACATGGGCCTGGGCAAGACGCTGCAGACGCTGGCGCACATCTGCCTGGAAAAGGAACGGGGCCGCCTGCTCACGCCGGCGCTGGTGATCGCGCCGACGTCCCTGGTGCACAACTGGGTGGCCGAGGCCGGACGCTTCACGCCGGGCCTGCGGGCGCTGCAGCTGCACGGCACGGAACGCTGGCGCGACTTCGAACGCATCGCCAGCAGCGACATCGTGGTGACCAGCTTCGCGCTGCTGGCGCGCGATATCGAGCAGCTCAGCACCCAGGCCTTTCACCTGCTGATCGTCGACGAGGCGCAGAACATCAAGAATCCGCGCACCCAGGCGGCCGGCGCCATCCGCCTGATCAAGGCGACGCACCGCCTGGCCCTCACCGGCACGCCGCTGGAGAACCACCTGGGCGAGCTGTGGGCGCAGTTCGACTGGCTCGCGCCCGGCCTGCTGGGCGACCAGGCGAGCTTCTCGCGCCTGTACCGCGTGCCGATCGAGCGCCACGGCGACGAGGACCGGCGCGCGCACCTGACGACGCGCATCCGGCCGTTCGTGCTGCGCCGGCGCAAGGACGAGGTGGCCCCCGAGCTGCCGCCGCGCACCGAGATCGAACGCTACGTCGCCCTGGAGGGCGGCCAGCGCGACCTGTACGAGGCGGTGCGCGCCAGCATGCACGAGCGCGTGCGCCAGGCGCTGTCCGAGCAGGGGCTCGACCGCAGCCAGGTGGTGGTGCTCGATGCGCTGCTCAAGCTGCGCCAGGTCTGCTGCGACCCGCGCCTGGTCAGCCTGGCCAGCGCCCGCAAGGTGGCCGAATCGGCCAAGCTGCAGTTGCTCATGGAAATGCTCGACGGGCTGCTGATCGAAGGCCGGCGCGTGCTGGTGTTCTCGCAGTTCACCTCGATGCTGGCGCTCATCGAGCAGGCGCTGCGCGAACGCGGCCAGCGCTATGCGCTGCTCACCGGCGAAACGCGCGACCGTGCCGCCGCGGTCGCGCAGTTCCAGGGCGGCGAGGTGCCGCTGTTCCTGCTGAGCCTGAAGGCCGGCGGCACCGGGCTGAACCTCACGGCCGCCGACACCGTGATCCACTACGACCCCTGGTGGAACCCCGCCGTCGAGGCGCAGGCAACCGACCGCGCGCACCGCATCGGCCAGGACAAACCGGTGTTCGTGTACCGCCTGCTGTGCGCCGGCACGATCGAGGAGCGCATGCGCCAGCTGCAGGCGCGCAAGGCCAAGCTGGCCCAGGCGCTGCTGGGCGACGAGGCCGGGCTGGCCCGGGCGCTGGGCGCCGACGATATCGAGGCGCTGCTGGCGCCGGCCGGGTCCGGCCAAGGATGGGCGCCGCAGGCGGTGTGAGGGCGCCAACCTGAAATGAGCTTCTACGCAATAGGCGACCTCCAGGGCTGCGCCGGCAGCCTGGACGCCCTGCTCGCGCAACTTGCGCCCGACGCCCCGCTGGTCTTCGTCGGCGACCTGGTCAACCGCGGGCCCGATTCGCTGGGCACGCTGCGGCGCGTGCGCGCACTGGGCGAGCGCGCGGTGGCGCTGCTGGGCAACCACGACCTGCACCTGCTGGCGGTGGCCGCCGGCATCCGGCCGACGCACGACGACGACACCCTGGGCGATATCGTCGCGGCGCCCGATGCCGCCGAGCTGATCGACTGGGTACGCATGCGGCCGCTGGTGCACGCGGCCGGCGGCGCGCTGTTCGTGCACGCCGGCCTGTTGCCCTCGTGGAGCGTGGCCGAGGCCCTCGCGCTGGCCGGCGAGGTCGAAAGCCGGCTGCGCGCGCCCGACTACCGCGACTTCCTGGCGACCATGTACGGCAACCGCCCGGTGCAGTGGAGCGAGAACCTCGCGGGCGCCGACCGGCTGCGCTGCATTCTCAACGCGCTGACGCGCCTGCGCTTCGTCTCGCTCGAGGGCGCCATGGACCTCAAGCTCAAGGGCAGCACCGCCAGCGCGCCGCCGGGCTGGGTACCCTGGTTCGATCACCCCCAGCGCGCCAGCCGCGGCACGCCGGTCGTCTTCGGCCACTGGTCGACGCTGGGGCTGATGCAGCGCGCCGATGCCATCGGCATCGACACGGGCTGCGTGTGGGGCGGCAGCCTCACCGCGCTGCACTGGCCCAGCCGCGCGGTGACGCAGGTGGCCTGTCCGGGGCGGGTGGGGGTTGTGGGTGAGGGCCCGCCCACCGCCAGCGCGGCCTAGCGGCAGATCCCCCGCAGTGCCTGCCACTGCACCGCATCGAGCACCGGCCGCACCGGGTAATCGCGAAACCGCCGCGCCAGCGCCGCCCGATCCGCGCTGTCGGGGTGGTTCGACACGAGTTCCGGCGGCTGCGCCATGGTCCGGGCGCGGGCGAAGAACTGCACCAGTCCGGCCGCGTCGACCTGGGCCAGCCGCAGGCGCTGCAGGCCCTGCCCGTCGGCCTCGGCCTCTTCGCGGCGGCTGAACTTCAGGCCCAGCAGCGCCGCGGCCAGCCGGGTCGCCGCGGCGTGGCCGTCCGGGGCCAGCACCGCAAGTGCCCCGGCGTTGAGCACGTTGACCGCCACGCCCTGGATGATGTGGCGGTTGCGCAGGTGTTCGATCTCGTGCGCGAGCACGCCGGCCAGTTCCTCGGGAGACTGCGCCTGCTGCAGCAGGCCGTCGAAGACATGGATCCGCCCGCCCAGCGTCGCGTAGGCATTGACCATGCGGCCCGGGATGACGTCGATGGCGATGGGCAGCGCCGCGTCGTCCGGGTACAGCGGATAGATGCGCGACACCAGGCGTGCCAGCGCCGCCTGGCCCGCGGCATTGCCGGCGCCGCAGGCCCGGCCGTTGCCCGCGTCGCCGATGCGCTCGCCCAGCCAGCGTTCGGCCGGCCACGGCACCTGGCGGGCAAACGGCGCGAGGCCCAGCACCAGCGCGGTGCCCAGCGCCACCGCCGCGAGCACCCAGAACAGTCCGCGCAGGCGCGCCGATCGCACGGCCGGCAGGCTCAGCGCTGGATGACGTGCAGCACGAAATAAAAGACGATGGCCGACAGCAGGACGAACAAGGCCAGCGGCCCGCTCTGCAGCTGGCGCGCGGACGTGGAACTGGAGCGCGTCACGGTGATGGTCGGGCTCAGCGTGTCGGTGGCATCGACGAAGGTCTCGCGGTCCTGCAAGATGGCCTGCGCCGGCAGCACGTCCGACCTGGTCTTTATGCCGGCCACCTTGCGCACCGCGGTGCCGATCGCCATGAATTCGATGAGGCCCCCGCCCAGGTCGTAGATGTGCGTCTTGACGCCGATGACCTCGTCGGCGCCGCAGCGCTCGGCGTCGGCCTCGATGCGGGCCAGCGCCTTCTCGCGCGCCTCGTAGAGGATCTCCGTGAGCCCGGCCACCTCGCCCCCGCCCAGGGTCTGGATGGCGGAGAAGATGCCCCCCTTGAGGCCCAGCGAGTAGACCGACACGCCCATCACCAGGCGGATGGGCAGGAAGCCGACGTTGACCATGTTCCACATCTCTTCATTGGTCATGTCGCTGGTCACCGGCTTCAGGTCGAAGGCCTCGACTGCCGGATGGTGCGAGGCGGTACCCACCATGATCATTTCCTGCGCGCCCAGCAGCGGCGAGATGGTGGTCTCGATGCCGACGACCGCGTTGGCGTTGCAGCGCTTGGCCTCGTCGGTGATGCGCGTCAGCGCCAGGTGGCGCGTGCGATCGAAGATCTGCGTGTATTCGGCCACCTCGCCGCGCGCCATGCTCTTGAGGCCGCCGGCGATGGTGCCGCCCAGGCCGATCGAATAGGCCACGTTGCCGAAGACGAAGCGGATCGGCGTGAAGCCGGCGTCGGCCTGGCAGAACAGCTTGGCGACATCGGCGGCCGTGGAAAAGCGCGGCTTCTCGGGTTCGGTGCCGCCGGCCGCGGAACGGATGGTCGACCCCATCGTGATGAACTCGAGGTTGCCGCCATGATTGATGACGTCGAAGGAAACCCCGGTCAACCCCACGCCGCCATAGTGCGCGGCCTCGTCCATCATGCGATCGAAGGCACGGCTGCGGCCGTCATGCACCAGGCGCGTGACCTCCTCGATCTCGCCGCCGCCCAGCGTCGACAGGCCCGCGCCGATGCCGCGCGCGATGCCCAGCGCCACCACGCTGTTGCCCACGCACAGCTGGCCGGGCCGGTAGCCCATGCGCTCCAGGAAGTAGATCTCGTTGCCCGACAGGCCGGATATGCGCTTGTGCTCCTGGACCATGTGCGCTCCCTCGAAGGAAAAGCTGCCGATGGCGGGCGAGCATACGCACTGCTGGTGACGCGGGCAATGCAGGCCTGGGCTTGGAGGGCGCGATGTGTGGATCCCTCACCCCGGCCCTCTCCCGGAGGGAGAGGGGGAACTGCAGGTGGTGCCTTTCTCCCTCTCCCGGCGAGAGAGGGGGAACTGCAGGTCGTGCCTTGCTCCCTCTCCCGGCGAGAGAGGGGGAACTGCAGGTCGTGCCTTTCTCCCTCTCCCTCCGGGAGAGGGCCGGGGTGAGGGTTCATTTCGAACCCACCCGTGCCTGGTAGGGCGCAATGGCGTTGATGGCGCGAAGCTTTGCAACGTCAAACAACGACTTGCCTCGAGCGGGGAATAGCACGCTCCCAGGGCAAGGAACGCTCTCGTCGATGGCGCAAAAATCCTTCGCGCGATCGTTGCGCCGCAATGCCACGGACGCTGAGCGCTGCCTGTGGCGTCACCTGCGCGCCGGGCAATTGTTCGGCCGGCGATTTCACCGGCAGTTCGCCATTGGACCCTACATCGTCGACTTCTATTGCCATTCGTGCCATCTCGTCATCGAGGTCGACGGCGGCCAGCATCTTGAATGTCCGACGGATGACACGCGCGATCAGTGGCTGGCCGAACATGGCCTCGTTGTGTTGCGGTTCTGGAACAACGAGGTGCTGTGCGAGACGGGATCAGTGCTGGAAAAGATTGCGGAAGTGGTGCAATGGCGGTGAGCGTAGATGGTGGACCCCTCACCCCGGCCCTCTCCCGGAGGGAGAGGGGGAACTGCAGGTCGTGCCTTTCTCCCTCTCCCTCCGTGAAAGGGCCGGGGTGAGGGGCTGTCCGCCCCCCTGCCCGCTACTGCGGCGGCAAATCCTCCGGCAGGTTCAGCGTTCGGGCAATGGCATCGCGCGCCTCGCGGCCCAGCGCGTGGCGCGTCCGGGCGCTGCTGTCGAGGGTCGGCAGCCAGACCAGGTGCGCGCTCAGGCCCGGCGTGCTGACGATGGTCCAGATCGATGCGGCCAGCGTCATGTCGCCGATGAAGGCGGCCGCCGCGGTCGGCCGGCCGTCCTGCCGGTATTGCAGTGCCAGCGGCACCACCGGCGCCGGGGCGTCGATCGCCGCCTGCACGAGGTTGGCATGGAACGGCAGCAGGTGCGTGCCATCGGTCGTGGTGCCTTCGGGAAAGATGCCGATCGCCTGGCCGCCGCGCAGCCGCTGCACGACAAGGTCGTTGACGTGCGCCACGGCATGCCGGCGGCCGCGCTCGACGAAGACGGTGCCCACGCCGGCGGCAAAGCGCCCCAGCAGCGGCCAGCGCGCGATTTCCGACTTGGCGACGAAGCGTGCCGGAACCATCGCGGTAATGACGAAGACGTCGGCCCAGGAAACGTGGTTGGCAAGCATGAGGGCGCCGTGGCGCCCGACCACGGGCGACGCGCCCGGGGCCACGCGCGCGTCCAGGCGGATGCGCAGGATCCGCAGCAGCGCCCGCGACCAGAAGCCCACCAGCGCGTCGCGCGCCGGCATCGGCAGCAGCGGGAACACCAATACCGCCACGATCACGCCCCACAGCAGGTGCAGGAGCATGGCGGCGAGGATGAATGGTGCGAGGATCAGGCGCGGGAGCGGGCCGGGGTAAGGGTGCAACCGGAAGCCGTCCGCAAATCGTCAAGCGGCCTGTTCGAAGCGAACATCGCCGCCGACCAGGGTCCAGCGCACGCGCCCGGCCAGGAGCTGGCCGGCGAACGGGGAGTTCTGTCCGCTGCTGTGGAACGCGGCGGGCTGCACCGTCCAGCGCGCCGCGGGGTCGAAGATCACGAGGTCGGCCTTGCGGCCCGGGGCCAGCGTGCCGGTGTCCTCGCCCAGTATGCGGGCCGGCGCGGCGGTGACCGCGGCCAGTGCCGTGGCCAGGGCGATGCCGTCGGCCTGGGCCCAGCCCAGGATCAGCGGCAGCAGGGTCTCCAGCGCACTGGCGCCGGCCTGCGCCTCGCCGAAGGGCAGCAGCTTGTCCTCGAGGGCGACCGGCGCGTGGTCGGAGCACACCGCGTCGATGGTGCCGTCGACCAGGCCGGCGCGGATGGCGGCCCGGTCGGCGGCAGTGCGCAGCGGCGGGTCGAGGCGGCAGTTGGTGTCGTAGTAGCCGATGTTCTCGTCGATGAGGTGCAGGTGCTGCACCGAGACATCGGCGGTCACCGGCAGGCCCTCGCGCCGGGCCGCGCGCACAAGTTCGACGCCTGCGGCCGACGACAGCCGGCAGATGTGCACGCGGGTACCGGCGATGCGCTGCAGTTCGAAGATGGCGTGCAGCGCCACGGTCTCGGCCGCCACGGGAATGGCGGGCAGCCCCAGGCGCGTGGCCAGCGCGCCGTCGCCGCCCACGCCGTCGCCGGCCAGGCTGGCCTCGACCGGCCGCAGCCAGATGGCCAGGTCGAAGGTGCGTGCGTAGCGCAGCGCCTGCAGCAGCGTGCCCAGATTGGCGGGCAAGGCGCCCGTCTGGCAGAACGCCACGCAGCCCACCTCGGCCAGCGTGTGCATCTCGGCCAGCGCCTGCCCGGCCAGGCCGGCCGTCAGCGCCCCGAGCGGGTACAGGCGCGCGCCGGCGGCCTCGCGCGAGCGCTGGCGCAGCATGCGCACCAGGCCGGGCTCGTCCAGCGGCGGATCGGTATCGGGCGGGCAGACGACGCCGGTGACGCCGCCGGCCAGCGCCGCGCGCATCTCGCCGCGCAGCGCGCCTTCGGATCCGGGCTCGCGCATGCGGGCGCACAGGTCCACCAGGCCCGGGGCCACGACCAGGCCGCGGGCATCGATGACGCGCTGCGCGGCAAAGCCGGCCGGTGCCGCGCCCACGGCGGCGATGCGGCCGTCGGCGACATAGACGTTGCCCACGGCGTCGCGCCCCGACTGCGGATCGATCACCCGCCCGTTCTCGATGGCCAGCATGCCGCTCATGCGCGCTGCGCTCCTTCGCTCTGCGACGAGGCCACCATCGACAGCACGGCCATGCGCACGGCGATGCCGAAGCTCACCTGCGGCAGGATCACGCTGTGCGGGCCGTCGGCGACGCCCGAATCGATCTCCACGCCGCGGTTCATCGGCCCGGGGTGCATGACGATGCAGTCCGGGCGGGCATGGCGCAGCGCCTGCGGCGTCAGGCCGTAGTTGCGGAAATACTCGGCGGCGCTGGGCAGCAGCGCGCCGCGCATGCGCTCGTTTTGCAGGCGCAGCATGATGATCACGTCGGCGTCGCGCAGGCCTTCGTCCAGGCGCGTGCACACGCGCACGCCCATGCTCTCCAGGCCGGTGGGCAGCAGCGTGAGCGGTCCGACCGCGCGCAGGTCGGTGACGCCCATGGCCAGCAGCGCGCGGATGTCGGAGCGGGCCACGCGCGAGTTGAGGATGTCGCCGACGATGGCCACCGACAGCTTCCCGAACGCGCCCTTGTAGTGGCGGATGGTGTACAGGTCGAGCAGCGCCTGCGTGGGGTGGGCGTGGCGGCCGTCGCCGGCATTGACCACGTGCACGTGCGGCGCCACGTGGCGCCCGATCAGGTAGGGCGCGCCGCCCTGCGAGTGGCGCACGACGAAGATGTCGGCCTGCATGGCCGTCAGGTTGTCGATGGTGTCGAGCAGCGATTCGCCCTTGGACGTGCTCGAGGCGGCGACGTTGAGGTTGTAGACGTCGGCGCTCAGGCGCTTGGCGGCGATCTCGAACGTGGTGCGGGTGCGCGTCGAGTTCTCGAAGAACAGGTTGAACACCGAGCGGCCGCGCAGCAGCGGCACGCTCTTGACCTCGCGCGTGCCCACGGCGATGAAGCCGTCGGCCGTGGTGAGGATGCGCTCGATCAGCGCGCGCGGCAGGTCGGCGATGGACAGCAGGTGGTGCAGTCCGCCGTCGGCGTTGATCTGGGGGTTGCTGGCTTCGAGGTGCATGGTCAGTCGGCCTCGACGCGCTCCAGGCGCAGGTGCAGGCGCCGGTCTTCGTCGCGCGACAGCACCACGCTGACGTCGGCGGGCACCTCGATCGTGCGGCCCACGAGACTGGTGGAGACCGGCAGTTCGCGCCCGCCGCGGTCGACCAGCACCGCCAGTTCGATGCGCGCCGGGCGGCCATAGTCGAAGAGCTCGTTCATCGCCGCCCGCACCGTGCGCCCGGTATTGAGGACGTCGTCGACCAGCAGCACGTGCGCGCCGTTGATGTCGAAGGGGATGCGCGAGGGGCGCACGCCCCGGGCCAGACCGCCGCTGCTGTAGTCGTCGCGGTAGAAGGACACGTCGAGGATGCCGACCTCGGGTGCGATGCCCAGGTCGGTGCGCAGCCGTTCGGCCAGCCAGACGCCGCCGGTGTGCACGCCCACCAGCACCGGTGCGCGCCCGGCGATGTGCTCGCGCACGCGGCGCGCGAGCTCGGCATAGGTGGCCTCGGCGTCGAGCTCTAGCATGCCGCCGCCGCACGGCCGGGTGCCGCGGCCGGCGCCGCGTCGAACCATTGCTGCAGGATGACGGCAGCGGCTTCGTCGTCGCGCGGGCCGGCGCCGGGCGCCAGCACCGCGCTCGAGTAGCGCTCGTCGACCCGCGCCACCGGCAGCCGGAAGCGGCCCTCGAGCTGGCGCGCGAAGCGCTCGCAGCGTGCGGTCATCTCGTGGGGCGTGCCGTCGGGATGGCGGGCCACGCCGACCACCAGCTGTTGCGGCTGCCACTGCGCGATCAGCCCGGCCAGGTCGCGCCACAGCGCCGGCGCTGCCGCGGCGCCGCCGGCCACGATGGTCAGCGCGCGCGCGCTGCGCGTCACGCTGTTGCCCAGCGCCACGCCGATGCGGCGCGTGCCGAAATCGAATCCCAGCACAATGCCGTCCGGTTCGCCCTGCCGGGCCGCCGGGGCGGGCGCCCGGGCGGGCGCGGGTGCAGCCTCATGCATGTCCGGGTTGGCTGGCCAGGTGCAGGGGATCGACCCCCAGCAGCTTGAGGGCTGCGTCGAAGCGGTCGGTCAGGGGCGTTTCGAAGATGACGCGCGCGTCGGCCGCGACACTGAGCCAGCCGTTGCGCGCGAGTTCGCGCTCGAGCTGTCCGGCAGCCCAGCCGGCATAGCCCAGGGTGACCAGCAGGCGTTCGGGGCCGTTGCCGCCGGCCAGCGCCTCGAGGACGTCCTTGGAGGTCGTCAGGCCGATGTCCTCGGCGACCGTCAGTGTCGAGCCGTAGTTGCCGGCCGGCGCGTGCAGCACGAAGCCGCGCTCGGTCTGCACGGGTCCGCCGTACAGGACGGGCTCGTCGCGCCACGGGGCGATCTCCAGCCGCAGGTCGATCTTGTCGAACAGCCGCGC
>JBBISD010000030.1:0-30227 GCA_037441485.1 Burkholderiales bacterium | reverse complement strand
TGACGTCGACCAGCGGCGTCGTGTTGATCGTCGAGTTGACCTCGTCCTCGTCGCCACCTTCCTGACCGACGTTCATCCCCATGATGCCTGGTCCCGTCGCGGCTTACTTGCCGGACTTGCCGGTCTGGCCCAGCAGCACCAGGTGCAGGTCGGCGCCGAAGGAGCGGACGCTTTCCATCGCCACCTTGTTGCGGCGGACCAGGAAGTTGTAGCCCAGCACGGCCGGCACGGCGACGGCCAGGCCGAAGGCGGTCATGATCAGCGCCTCGCCCACCGGGCCGGCCACCTTGTCGATCGATGCCTGGCCGGCGATGCCGATGGCGGTCAGCGCATGATAGATGCCCCACACCGTACCGAACAGCCCGACGAACGGCGCCGTCGAACCGACGGTGGCCAGGAAGGCCAGGCCGTCCTGCAGCCGGCTCTGGATGTTGTCGATGGCACGCTGGATCGACATCGAGATCCACGAATTGAGGTCGATGCGCTCGAGCACGGCGCCTTCGTGCTTGCTGGTCGAATTGACGCCGGTCTCGGCGATGTAGCGGAACGGGCTGCTCGAGTCGAGCGAGGCGATGCCGTCGGCCACGGAGCCGGCCGTCCAGAAGGACTTGCGCGCCGAGCCGGCCTGGCGCCCGAGCTTGAACTGCTCGAAGAACTTCGTGAACATGATGTACCAGGTGCCCAGCGACATGATGATCAGGATGATCAGCGTGCCGCGCGCGACGAAGTCACCGCCCTTCCACAGCGCATCGAGGCCGTACGGGTTCTCGACGACCTCCTTGCCGCTCTCGACCACCGGGGGCGGCGGCACCGGTGCCGCCGCCGCGGCCGCGTCCTTGCCCGCGTCGGCGGCCTGCGCCTGCGCGGCCTGCGTAAACGCACCGACCGCCACGGCGGTACCGGCACCCATCATCACCGTCGCCAGTACGGCGATCCAACGTTTGCGAAAAAACATACCCCCTCCTTCGAACATGCGCGGAATTATTCCGGAAGAAAACGACTAATCGTGCAGCGTGAATTCGGCCGGCTGCACTGCGGTGCCGGCGACGGGCACCCCATCGACGATGGGCGGCTTGAACTTGCACGACGCGATCCAGACCTTGGCGGACTCGTCGAGCCGCTGGTGGCCGCTCGAGCGGATGACCTCGACGTTCGTCGGATTGCCCCGCGAATCGATCTGGATGCGCATCACCACCTTGCCCGTCTCCTGGTTGCGCCGCGAGGCCATCGGATACGGCGGCTTGTCCGACGGGCAGGTGGTGATGTCGAGCCTGGCGGGCGCTCCGGGCCGCGGTGCCGGCTTCACCGGCGCTGGCGGCGGCGGCTGCTTGTTGGTGACCTGCGTGATCGTGTTGGCCGGTGCCGCGATGGCGATGTCGATTTCCGGCGGCGGAATGAACGGCGGCGGCGGAATGACCAGCTTGGGCGGCGGCGGCGGCGGCGCGTCGGGCGGCGGCGGCTGCTTCACCTCCTTGACGATCTGGGTCTCGAACGGCTTCTTGGCGACCTCGACGATCTTGCGCGCGAGGCCATTTACAAGCGCGTAAACGACAACCACGTGCAGAATGACCACCAGCGTAAAGCCGATAAGGTGCTTTGCCGGGTTGCGCTGCTGCTGCGCGTAGTCCATCCCCCATGCCTCCCAACTTCAATTTCCGGTTTTGCGATCGGCCCGTCACGGCGCGCCCTTGTTCTCTTGCAGGCCGGGCGGCTCCGGTGCGAACAGCCGCGAACATTAGCCGAATATCAAAAGCTCCGCAGGAACGTTCATGCAAACGTTTGATATTGCATTGCGACGACTTCCGCTCCGATCCGACCGGGCATTTCCCGGGCGCATTTCAATCGCGTAAGGGAAAGGGCCCCGAAACCGACCACGCCCCAAATCGCGACAGGTGTGCCGCAAACGTTTGCGCGGCCTCCGCATGGAAATCCTGCGGGGACCGTCGCCAGGCCCAACCGTTCCCATTGGCCGGGGCCCCGGACCGGAGTCGGCCGGACCACTTTGCCGGCTGCGCTATCCTTCTTTTTGCATCGCATTTTCCTGAACCCCGTGGCAGCGCCGGCACCCTGCACCTGCGGCCGGCCTGCAGCACCCGGAGCGCAACACCATGCTGGATCGTCCTGCTTCCCCGCCGCCGCTGGCCGACGCCGGCCTGCTCAAGAACCAGGCCTATATCGACGGCACCTGGGTCGACGGCTCGCTCGGCCGGTTTGCCGTGGTCAATCCGGCCGACGGCGCCACGATCGCCGACGTCGCCAACTGTGGTGCCGACGACACCGCGCGGGCCATCGCCGCGGCCGATCGCGCCTATCCGGCCTGGCGGGCCCGCACGGCCAAGGAGCGCTCGGCCCTGCTGCGCCGCTGGTTCGAACTATGCGTGGCCGCCACCGACGACCTGGCGCGCATCCTGACGACCGAGCAGGGCAAGCCGCTGCCCGAGGCGCGCGGCGAGATCGCTTACGGCATGAGTTTCGTCGAATGGTTCGCCGAGGAGGCCAAGCGGGTCTACGGCGAGACCATCCCCTCGCCCTGGGGCGACAAGCGCCTGCTGGCGCTGCGCGAGCCGATCGGCGTGTGCGCCGCCATCACGCCGTGGAACTTCCCCAATGCCATGATCACCCGCAAGATCGCCCCGGCGCTGGCGGCCGGCTGCACCGTGGTCGTCAAGCCGGCCGAACAGACGCCGCTGTCGGCCCTGGCGCTGGCCGAGCTGGCGGCGCGCGCGGGAATTCCGCCGGGCGTGTTCAACGTGGTCACCGCCGATGCCCGCAACAGCATCTCCGTGGGCAAGGCCCTGTGCGACTCGCCCGTGGTGCGCAAGCTGTCGTTCACCGGGTCGACCGCCGTCGGGCGCATCCTGATGGAACAATGCTCGCCCACCCTCAAGAAGCTGTCGCTGGAACTGGGCGGCAATGCGCCTTTCATCGTGTTCGAGGACGCCGACCTGGATGCCGCGGTCGAGGGCGCGCTGGCCTCCAAGTACCGCAATGCCGGGCAGACCTGCGTCTGCACCAACCGCTTCTACGCGCACGAGAAGATCTACGGCAAGTTCGTCGCCAAGCTGGCGGCCCGCGCCTCGCAGCTCAAGGTCGGGCCCGGCCTGGAGGACGGCGTCAGCCAGGGCCCGCTGATCGATGCGGCGGCGCTGGCCAAGGTCGAGGCGCACGTCGCCGACGCGCTGGCCAAGGGTGCGCGCATCGAGGCCGGCGGCCATCGCCACGCGCTGGGCGGCACCTTCTTCGAACCGACCGTGCTCTCGGGCGTGCGCGAGGACATGATCCTGGCGCGCGAGGAGACCTTCGGTCCGGTCGCGCCGGTGTTCTCCTTCGCCACCGACGACGAGGCCATCGCCGCCGCCAACGCGGTCGAGTTCGGGCTGGCCGCCTACTTCTATGCGCGCGACGTCGGTCGCGTGATGCGCCTGGCCGAGCGCCTAGAGTACGGCATGGTCGGCGTGAACGTCGGCATCATGTCGACCGAGGTGGCGCCCTTCGGCGGCGTCAAGCAGTCGGGCTACGGCCGCGAGGGCTCGCACCACGGCATCGACGAGTACCTGACGATCAAGTACGTCTGCCTGGGGCTGTGATGCTGCCGGCCCCGTCGATGCTTCCGTTTGGAGCCGCGCGCACGCGCGGCGCGCGGCCATGATCGCCGCGACGCAGGCCCTGGCGCTGCTGCGCGAGGGCAACCGGCGCTTCGTCACCGAGGTGCGCAACCAGGCCGGCGGCGCGAGCCAGGCGCGGCGCCGCGAGCTCGTGGCGGGCCAGGAGCCCTTCGCCATCATCCTGGGCTGCTCGGACTCGCGCGTGCCCGCCGAAATCGTCTTCGACCAGGGCCTGGGCGACCTGTTCGTGATCCGGGTGGCCGGCAACATCGTCGCGCCATCGCAGATCGGCAGCGTCGAGTTTGCCGCGGCGCAGTTCGGCACGCGCCTGGTGGTCGTGCTGGGCCATTCGCAGTGCGGCGCCATCACGGCGACGCTGGACCAGCTGCAACGCAGCACTGCGGACCAGTCGCGCAACCTGCGATCGATCGTCGACCGCGTGCGCCCGGCGGTGGAATCGCTGCTGGAAACCGACCTGCGCCACGACCCCGAGGCGATGCTCCACCAGGCCGTGCGCGCCAACATCCGCATGTCGGCGGACCACCTGCGCCACGGCTCGGAGATCCTCGAACAGCTGATCGCCCGCGACGGGCTGCTGATCGTCGGGGCGGAGTATTCGCTGGAGACGGGCGAGGTCGAGTTCTTCGACGGGGTGCCGTAGCGGGCACTTACTCAAACATACTGCCGGCGCCGCCGCAAGGGCTTGAGCACCGCGATCGCCAGCACCGCCGCCAGCACGTCGCAGGCGATCACCACCCCGAACACGGGAATCCAGCTGCCGGTGGCCTCGTGCAGCTGGGCGGCCATCGGGCCGCCCAGCACCGATCCGACGCCCTGGGCCATGTACAGCAGGCCGTAATTGGCGGTGGCGTGGCGCTCGCCGAAGCTGTCGGTGAGCGTCGACGGAAAGAGCGAAAAGATCTCGCCCCAGCCGAAGAACACCACGCCCGACAGCAGGATGAACAGCACCGGGTCCTCGCGGAACTGCAGCCAGCCGAGCATCGCCAGCGCCTCGAGCAGGAAGGCGATGAACATGGTGTTCTCGCGGCCGATGCGGTCGGACAGCCAGCCGAAGAAGGGGCGCGTCAGGCCGTTGGTGAAGCGGTCGATGGTCAGCGCCAGCGGCAGCGCCGCGGTACCCATGACGACGATGCCGGCCACGCCGAAGTCGCGGGCGAACGAGCCCATCTGCGAAATCACCATGAGACCCGAGGTCGACATCAGGGTCATCATGACGAAGAGCAGCCAGAACAGCGGCGTGCGCAGCATCGCCCCGGGCGCGACGCCGCGCAGCTGCTCGGCGTGCCCGGTCTGCAGCGCCAGCTGCTCGCCCGGCGGGCGCCGCAGTCCCTGGGCGGCCAGCAGTCCGACCACGGCGAAGACCCAGCCGTAGAACCACAGGGTCTGCTGGTAGCCGCCGGCGGCGATGCTGGCGGAGATGGGGATCGTGCTGACGATGGCGCCCATGCCGTAGCCGGCCGCCACCATGCCGACGGCAAAGCCGCGGTTGCGCGGGAACCACTTCACCATCTGGCTGACCACGCCGATGTAGACGACGCCGGTGCCGATGCCGCCGAATACCCCGTAGGTGAGATACAGGCCCATGAGCGAATCGGCCCGCGACGCCAGCACCCAGCTCAGCCCGCTCAGCACGGTGCCGGCCGATATCAGGAAGCGCGGCCCGAAGCGGTCCACCAGGAAGCCCTGCAGCGGCGACAGGAAGGTCTGCAGCACGATCAGCACCGAGAAGGTCACCTGCAGTTCCGGCAGCCTGGCCGCCAGCTGCGCCGCCAGCGGCTTGGTGAACAGCGTCCACGTGTATTGCGGGCTCGAGATGGCCATCATGCAGATGACGCCGCACGCCAGCTGAAACCAGCGCCCGGGCGCCCGCGCACCTTCCGATACCGTCATCACCGCCGCCATGCGCCGCTCCCGTCGATTGCCTGCCAGCGGCCATTTTGCGCCGGAATCCGCAGGGGAACCCCGCCGCGGCACAGGGAGTAGTCCACGCGCAACAGCACCGCGGCCGGAGTCGCCGCGGGGTCGCAGGGTATCGGTGCGTGGACGCCCCGCGATCGTGCGTCGCGCCCGCGCGGCGCACCATACCGGGTCGCGGACGGCGGGACGACAGGGCGGGAAACGCCGGCGCGGGGTCAGACCGCGTCCGCCGACAGCTCCGGGTAATGGACGTCGGGCAGCGCTTCGAAGGCCGGACGGGCGAACAGGTAGCCCTGGTGCAGGCAGACGCCCAGGTTCACCAGCACGCGGTACTCGGCCACCGTCTCGATGCCCTCGGCGATGATCACGATGCCCATCTCCTGGCACATCGAGATGACGCCGCGCACGATGGCCAGGCGCGCGGGGTCCCGGTCGATGCCGCGGATCAGCCCCATGTCGAGCTTGATGATGCGCGGATGAAATTCGCTCAACAGCGACAAACCGGAGTAGCCGGCGCCGAAGTCGTCGATCGCGGTGCGAAAGCCGTGCTCGGCATAGACCGCGAAGATCTCGCGCAGCTTCTCCTCGTCGTTGACGCGCTCGCCCTCGGTGACCTCGAAGA
Source organism: Burkholderiales bacterium (assembly GCA_037441485.1). Lineage (GTDB taxonomy): Bacteria > Pseudomonadota > Gammaproteobacteria > Burkholderiales > Burkholderiaceae_F > GJ-E10. The sequence goes on along the minus strand of JBBISD010000030.1, from coordinate 24,062 downwards.
TCAGGCGATCGAGCGGGAAGCCGTATTTGCGCGCGGCCGCCAGGGTCGCGCGGATGCAGTTGCGCGGTTCGTACATGGCGCCCGGGATGAAGTTGATCGACAGGCTGGCGCCCCGATCGGGCAATCCGAGCTGCGCCGCCAGGCGGATGGCCGTGATGCGGCAGCTCTGGTCGAAGGCGTAGCGGTTGCGGGCGGTGACCTTGTCGAGCACCCAGCCGGCGCTCTCGCCGGCCGGGCCGCGCACCAGCGCCTCGTAGGCAAAGACGCTGCGGCTGCGGCTGTCGATGATCGGCTGGAAGGCCATCGAGATCGCGAACGGCGGGCTGACGCCCTCGGCGCAGGCGCCGCAGCGCTCGGCCCGGGCAGGGTCGTTGGCCGCCACCACCGGGGGCTGCGCCGGCGTGCCGGCGGCGGGGCGAACGCTCCCCAGGCGCGGCGGCACGTGGTGCTTGGCGCGGTACAGAGCGCGATCGGCCTGCTCCAGCAGGCCCCTGGGGTCGCTGGCATCCCGCGGGCAGCAGGCGATGCCCAGCGATCCCGTGACGTGCACGGTCGTGCCGTCGGCCAGCGGTACCGGATCGCCCATCTGCAGCAGTATTTCGTCGGCCACCAGCGCCGCCCGCTGCGGGTCGCTGGGCGCGGCCACGAGCAGCGCGAATTCGTCGCCCCCGACGCGCGCGACCAGGTCGCCGGCGCGGCACAGCGCGCGCATGCGCCGCGCCACCTCGCGCAGCACCGTGTCGCCGGCGCCATGCCCCAGGGTGTCGTTGATGTGCTTGAAATGGTCCAGGTCCAGCGTGAGCAGCGCAAACGGCGCGCCCCCGTCGGCACACCGGTCGATGCTGGTCTTGAGCGCCAGGTCGAAAGCGGCGCGGTTGGCGGCGCCGGTCAGGTAGTCGGTGGATGCGCTGCGGCGCAACTGGCGGTTGCGCTTGTGCCCCTCCAGCGCGGTCATCACCGCAATGGCCAGGTCGGCCAGCGCCGCGCGGTCCGCGGCCGGGAAGCTGCGCGCCTGCGTGTCCAGGATGGCGACGGTACCCACGGCCAGGCCGTCGCGGCCGACCAGCGGGGCGCTCGCGTAGAAGCGCACCTGCGGGCCGGCAGCCACCAGCGGATTCCCGGCGAAGCGCGCGTCGGCCGCCAGGTCCTCGACGACCATCAGTTCGTGGGCGTGGCAGATGGCGTGGGCGCAGAAGGCCAGCTTGCGATCGAGCTGGGGAATTTCCAGCCCCAGGCGCGACTTGAACCACAGCCGATCGCCGTCCATCAGGGCGATCAGGGCAACCGGCACCTTGAACAGCGATGCGGCCACCCGCGTGATGGCATCGAACTGGGGTTCGGGCGGGGTATCGAGGATCTCGTACGCGCGGGTCGCCCGCAGGCGCTCGGCCTCGTTGGCCGGAAGGGGCGACAGGACCGCCGGAGGTTCACCGATGAAGGACATGAGCATCACCCGCAATCTGGGCCCGCAACGCCAGGCCGTCCGGACGGCAGTGTGGGTTCGCTGCGGGCGCGGTGCTCTGCCGGTTTGGGCGGTATTTGGGGCTCAGTTTCGGCGCTCTAAGTGCCGGCGATGCCCTAAAGGCCGCGGTACGGGTCAGCGCCCCGCGAATACCTCCTGGAGCAGCGCCGTCGTGCGCGCCGCCGGGTGCGCGCGGATGTCCTTTTCCTGCTCGCCGATGACCTCGAAGAGGCCGTCAAGCGCCTTGCCGACCACATAGGCGTCCAGGTCAAACGTCTGGGCGCGCATGAACGGGATGGCACTGAAGCGCTGCATCAGTTCCTCGAACTGGTGCGTCACGCCGACGCTTTCCATGTTGCGCTTGACGATCGGCGTGAAGGCCGCGGTGAGCTTGTCGGTGGTCTTGGCCCTGAAATAGCCGGTGGCAGCGGTATCGCCGCCGCCCAGGATGGTGCGCGCGTCCTCGATCGACATGGCACGGATGGCGTCGAGCAGGATCTGGCGCGCCGCCGGCGCCGACTGCTCGGCCGCCCGGTTCATGCTCAGCACGAAGGCGTCGGCCTTGGGTCCGAAGCCGACCATCCGCAGGCCCTTTTCCACGTCCTGCAGCCGCTCGGGCATCGGAATGCGGATTGCCGGATTGCCGAAGTAGCCGTCGGTGCGACCCGTGAGGCTGACCGTCTTTTCCGAGGCGACCTGCAAGGCCTCCTTGAGCCCGGCCCCGATGCGCTCGTCCGACAGCGCGGTGACGTTCTTCGGGGGCGCAACGCCCAGGCGCTGCAGCAACTGGTCGAGCTGCGCGTGCGCCGGCGCGGCGGCCAGCAGCGCGGGCAGGGCCAGCGCCAGGGTGACGGTGGAGGCGAAGGTTTTCATGGCCAGCCTTTCGTGATCGGCACGGCGGCGCATCGCGCTTGACCCCTGTCGCGCCGCCAACGATGATGCCGGGTCCCGCCACGGCCGGGGTGGCACGGTGGCGGCATTCACCAGCGGGGGAGTACGCGCGCATGATACGGTCACGATACGACGCGGGCACGACAGCCCACCACCGCAACGGGGCATGGCCGCGCACCCTGGCCGCGCTGCTGCTGGCGGGCGCCTGCCTGGCCGGCGGCGTGACCGCCGCCGCGGCCGAACCCACGACGGCGGCGCCTGCGCCCTCGGCCTTCGCGCAGGCGTTCGGCGCGGATTTCCTCGATCGCTACTGGCACCTGCATCCGGACGCCGCCATCAACGCCGGCTACTACGCCGCGGCCGGCGAGCTGCCGGCGCCGGACGAAACCGGGCGCGCGACCCTGCTGCGGTTCCTGCGGCAGTCGCTTACCCGCCTGCAGGACTTCGATCCGGCCACCCTGAGCGCGGCCGACCGCAGCGATCGTGCGGTGCTCGACAACCAGCTGCGCTCGGAGATCTGGACCCTGACCGAAAAGCGGGACTGGCAGTGGGACCCGTCGCAGTACAACGTGGCCGACGGTTTCGCGCTGCTGCTGGGCACCGACTATGCGCCGCCCGACCAGCGCCTGCGCACCGTGCTGGCGCGGCTGGCCAAGGTGCCGGCGTACTACGCCGCCGCCCAGGCCAGCATCACCGTGCCGACCCGCGAGCACACCCAGCTGGCGATCGAACAGAACCGCGGCGCGCTGTCGGTCTTCGGGCCGGCACTCGAGCAGCAGGTGGCGCAGTCGGGCCTGGGCAGCGCCGAGAAGGCGCGCTTTGCCCAGCGCATCGGTGCGGCCCGCAGCGCCATCGAGGGCTACGTCGCCTGGCTGCAGGGGCGCGACCAGGAACTGGCACGCACCGGCGGGCGCTCGTTCCGCCTGGGCGCGGCGCTGTACGAGCGGCAGTTCGCCTTCGACATCGCCACCGGCGGCAGCGCCGAGGCGCTGTACCAGCGCGCCCTGGTGGAAAAGGAGAAGCTGCAGGCGAAGATGGACATGCTGGCCGACATGCTGTGGCCCAAGGTCTTTCCCGATCGGGCCGCACCGGCCGACCGCCTGGAAAAGATCGGTACGCTGATCGCCAAACTGTCAGAACAGCACGTGGCGCCGGCCGACTATTTCGCCGAGATCCAGCGCCGCGTGCCCGAATTCGAACAATGGATCACCAGCCACCGGCTCATCGACCTCGATCCGACGCGGCCGCTGCTGGTGCGCGTGACGCCTGCCTACAAGCGCGGCATCGCGGCAGCCAGCATCGACCCGCCGGGCCCCTACGATCCGACGGCCGCCACGTATTTCAACGTCGACCCGATCGAGGAACGCGGCCCGGAGCGCGCCGAAAGCTTCCTGCGCGAATACAACCGCTGGATCCTGCCGGTGCTGGTCATCCACGAAGCCCTGCCGGGCCATTACGTGCAGCTGCTGTACGCCAACAAGTCGCCCAGCCGCATCAAGAGCGTGTTCGGCAACACCGCGATGATCGAAGGCTGGGCGGTCTACAGCGAGCGCATGATGATGGAGTCCGGTTTCGGCGACGACACCGCCGAGCAATGGCTGATGTACGACAAGTTCAACCTGCGCGCCATCTGCAACACCATCCTGGACATCGGCGTGCACGTCAAGGGCATGAGCGAGGACGAGGCGCGCCACCTGCTGGTGGACGAGGCCTTCCAGTCGCCCGAGCAGGCGCGCGAGAAATGGCACCGCGTGTCGGTCACCAGCGTGCAGCTCACCAGCTACTTTGCCGGGTACTCGGCCATCTACGACCTGCGCGAGCGCCTCAAGCGCGAGGCCGGCGGGCATTTCGAACTGCGCCGGTTTCACGAACGCTTCCTGAGCTACGGCAGCGCCCCCGTGGGAATCATTGCGGAGCTGATGGCGCACGACGGCCCATGACGGCACCGGCCGCGCGGCGCGCGGTTCAGATTGCGTTTAACAAGCCCCCGCAGAATGCGCCGTCGTCGAACGTCGCACGGAGCGTGAAATGGGATTTCTTTCGATCGGGTGGGTGCCCGGATTCATGATCGCCCTGGGTGCGATCGGCTCGCTGTTGTCGTCCATCGCCGTCTGCGTCCTGTCGCTCGCACCGGACGGCCAGTAGGCGTGGCCGCACCGCGCTGCGCCAACGCTTAGCGGATGTTAATGGGCAAGCTGTCACAATGGCGGCATAGTCTTTCTGCAGTGGACGCAACGATGTCGATGGTCTGCCTGGCGCGCCGCGCCGCGCTGCTGGCGCTGCCGGCACTGCTCGTATTGTCCGGAGCCGCCCGCGCGGCCGGTCCGCTGGATCTGGCGCAGTTCAAGGGAAAGGTCGTGCTGCTCGACTTCTGGGCCTCGTGGTGCGCGCCCTGCATCGAGTCCTTTCCCTGGATGCGCAGGATCCAGCAAAAGTACGCCGACCGCGGCCTGGTGGTCCTCGCGGTCAACGTCGACCACGACCAGCGCCAGGCCGAACGCTTCCTGCGGGCGCAGCAGGCCGACTTCCCGGTGTTCTATGACCCGCTGGGCCAGGTGGCCGAACGCTTCCACGTCAGCAGCATGCCCTCGAGCTTCTACATCGACCGCAAGGGACAGATCCGCTTTGCGCACGCGGGATTCCGCGCCCGCGAAACCGCCGACGCCGAGCACCAGCTCGCGTCGCTGGTAGCCGAGCAATAGCGTCCCCCGAACCGGCCCCTTAACCGCGGCGCCGGCGACGCGCGCCGCCCTGCCCTGCTTTGCCGAGGACCCCGCATGACGACCGCTATTACTGCTCCATCGACCGTGCCGCGGCGCCGCGGCGCCGCGCCGCGTGCCGCCCTCCTGGCGCTGGCGCTGAGCCTGGGCGCCTGTGCCAGCATCGGGCCCAAGCCCTGGGAGCGCGACCTGATGGCGCGCCCCGACATGGCAATGGACGCCGCGGCCATCGATGCCGCGATCGACGATCACGTCTATTTCAGCAAGGAAGGCGCCAGCGGCGGCCGCGGCTTCGGCGGGGGCGGCTGCGGATGCAACTGAACCGGCGCCAGCAACTCACCCTGGCCGCGCTCGCGCTCGTCGGCGGCGGCGCGCACGCCCAGAACAGCACCCTGTACACCGGGGCCGATTCTTCCCGGCCGCTGGAACTCGATTCGGGCCTGCTGTGGTACCAGGAGAACAACAATCGCATCACGGACGTCGAAGCCGTCGTCAGCGTGCGCCAGCCGCTGTCGGAGGACAGCGCCTGGAACGGGCGCTTCACGCTCGATGCCGTGTGCGGCGGCTCGCCCATCGGCGCACTGCCGAGCAAGAACCCGCAGAGCTTCGTCACGCCCACGGCCACCAGCCTGAATCCGCCGGTGGCCGTCCAGACCACGACCAGCGCGTCCGGCGGCGGCGGTGGTGGCGGGCTCGGCAACCTGGGCGGCAGCCTGTGCACCAACCCGGTCCAGAACCAGAAGTACACGGTGGCGCCGGGCGCCCTGCCCATCGACCAGTCGTTCCACGACCAGCGCCTGGCGCTCAGCGGCGGCTACGAAACCGCCATCGGCGCACGCGACCGCATCGCCGTGGGCGCGGCCGTCTCGCACGAGCTCGATTTCTTCTCGGCGTCCGTCAACGCCCTGCTGTCGCGCGATTTCAACAACCGCAACACCACCGTGGCGGCGGGCCTGAACGTGGAGGCCGATACCGTTTCGCCGGTGGGCGGCGCGCCCGTGCCGGGCAGCGCCTACGGCGATTTCCAGAAGCGCGGCAACCAGAGCAAGAACCTGCAGGATGCACTGGTGGGCGTCACCCAGGTGGTGAGCCGCCGCTGGATCACCCAGGCCAACCTGTCCTACGAGCACGGCAGCGGCTACGAGACCGATCCGTACAAGATCGTCAGCGTGCTCGATGCGCAGGGCAACAACGCCGCCGGCACCTACGTCTATGAAAGCCGGCCGGACACCCGCAACCGCTACGGCCTGTACTGGGACAACAAGTACGCCTTCGACAGCGACATGCTCGAAGCCTCGGTGCGGGTGACGCGCGACAGCTGGGGAATCCGTTCCGACACGTTCGAGGTGCATTACCGCGTCGCGCTGGGCGAGTGGGGCTACGTCGAGCCGCACCTGCGCGAATACCACCAGACCGCCGCCGATTTCTTCCGCTTCTACCTGCTGCAGGGCGCCACCCTGCCGGCGTACGCGAGCGCCGATCCGCGGCTGGCCGGGTTCACCGGGCAGACGCTGGGGCTCAAGTGGGGCGTCCCGGTCGGCGCGAGCGGCGAATTCAGCATGCGGCTGGAGCGCTATACGCAGCGCGGCACGGTCACCTCCAGCGCGCTGCCGGGCCTGCAGGGGCTGGACCTGTACCCCGGATTGCAGGCCACGATGGTCCAGTTAGGCGCGCGCGCCAGCTTCTAGATGCGGCGTCGGCGCGGCAGATGGCATGGCGCTCCCCTCGCCCGCTTGCGGGAGCGGGGCCGGGGGTGAGGGTGGCGGCGCTGGTTGGCACCACTAGACTGCACCCATGGACGCAGCGCCTGAACCGGCCCATGGCGGCAGCGCGCCGATCGAGGCGCGCACCGTCGACATGGCCGTGCGCCCCGGCGGCGTGCACGCCGCGTCCTTCCTGGCAATGGGCTGCCCCTGCGAGATCCTGGTGGCCACGGCCGATGCCGGCCTCGCGCAACAGCTGGGCCGTGCCGGCGCCGCCGAGGCCTGGCGCATCGAACGGCGCTACAGTCGCTATCGCGCCGACAGCGTCGTCGCCGCCATCAATGCCAGCGCCGGCCGGCCGGTGGCCATCGATGCCGAGACCGACGGACTGCTCGCCTACGCCGCCCACTGCCACGCGCTGAGCGAGGGACGCTTCGACATCACCTCCGGCGTGCTGCGCCAGGCGTGGCACTTCGATGGCTCGGACCGCGTGCCCCGGCCCGAGCAGGTTGCGGCGCTCCTGCCCAGGATCGGCTTTGGGCGCCTGCAACGCAGCCCCGGCAGCGTGTGCCTGCCGGCGGGCATGCAGATCGACCTGGGCGGACTGGCCAAGGAATTTGCCGTGGACCGGGCCCTGGCAGCACTGGCCGACGCGCAGGTGCCGGTACTGGTGAACTTCGGCGGCGACCTGTGCACCAATGCGCCGCCGGGGCCGCACGCCTGGCAGGTTGGCGTGGAGGCGCCGGCGCGCGGGAAGGCGCCGGCGCTGGTGCTCGAGCTGTCGCGCGGCGCGCTGGCCACCAGCGGCGATACCCATCGCTACCTGCTGCGCGACGGCGTGCGTTACGGCCACGTGCTCGACCCGCGCACCGGCTGGCCGGTGTCCGGTGCGCCGCGCTCCGTGACCGTGGCGGCCGCCACCTGCCTCGAGGCGGGCACGCTGTCGACGCTGGCGATGCTGCAGGGGCCGCAGGCAGAGGAATTCCTCGACGGCCTGGGCGCGCGCTATTGGTGCCTGCGCTGAGGGGGCGGGAGCGGGTTTGCAAGAGCCCTCACCCCCCAATGCCCCTGCTAGCGAATGACCGCGCGCGGCAATCGCTCCGCCAGCCAGGTCTGCAATGGCATCGGCCGGGCGAACAGGAATCCCTGCAGGCCGTCGCATTGGCCGGCGACGAGGAAGTCGGCCTGGTCGCGCGTCTCCACGCCTTCGGCCACGACGCGCAGCTTCAGGTGGCGCGCCACGGCCAGGATCGACTGCACGATGGCCCTGCCATTGGGGTCGCCCGGAATATCGCCGACGAAGCTCTTGTCGATCTTGAGCTCGTGCAGGGGCAGGCGCTTGAGGTAGGCCAGGCTCGAATAGCCGGTGCCGAAATCATCGATCGAAAAGCGCACGCCCAGGTCGGCCATGCGCGCCATGCGCTTGGCGATGTCCTGCCAGTTGTCGATCAGCAGGCCCTCGGTGACCTCGAGCGTGAGCTTGCGGGCCGGCGCACCGGTCTGCTCCAGCAGGGCGCTCATGCTGGCGGCAAAGTGCTCGTGGCGGAACTGGCTCGGGCTGATGTTCACCGAGAGCGACAGCGCCAGCCCGGCGGCGTGCATCTGCGCCAGCGCCTCGCAGGCCCGGCGCACCACCAGCTCGCCCAGGCGCAGGATCAGGCCGGACTCCTCGGCCACCGGTATGAAGCGGTCGGGCGGCACGGCGCCGCGCTGCGGGTGGGTCCAGCGCAGCAGCAGTTCGCCGCCGGTCTCCACGCCCTGCGGATCGACCTGGGGCTGGACGTGGACCTGGATCTGGCCCGATTCGATCGCCTCCTTCAGATCCTGTTCCAGCGCCAGGCGGTCCTCTACCTCCTGCTGCATCGCCGGCTCGAAGAAGGCGACGCGGTTGCGGCCGGCCGCCTTGGCGCGGTACATCGCGGTATCGGCCTCGCGCAGCAGGTCGTCGACGCTGTCGCCTTCCTTGGGCAGCAGCGTGAGGCCGATGCTGCCCATGCCGTTGTAGAGGAAGCCGTCGATCATGTACGGACTCTCGAGCGTCTCGCGCACGCGGTCGGCCACCGCATTGGCGGCGCGGGCCGCCGCTTCCGGGTCGCGGCCCAGGTCGTTGACCAGCAGCACGAACTCGTCGCCGCCCAGCCGCGCCACCATGTCGGCGCCGCGCAGCAGCTGGACCAGACGCCGGGCCACCTGCGCCAGCAGCGCGTCGCCCACGGAATGGCCGCGCGCGTCGTTGATGCGCTTGAAGTTGTCCAGGTCGACGAAGAGCAGCGCGCCGAGCTGGCCAGAGCGCCGCGCGGCGGCGATCGACTGCTCGATGCGGCGGATCAGCAGGCGCCGGTTGGGCAGGCCGGTCAGCGCGTCGAAATAGGCCAGGCGGTGGGTGTCCTGCTCGGTACGCTTGCGCTCCGTCGCGTCGCTGATGTAGCCGTGCCACTGCACGCTGCCGTCGGCCAGCCGTTCGGGCTGCGCATTGCCCTGGCGCCAGCGCACGCCCTGCTGCGGCAGCACCACCCGGTATTCCGCGCCCCAGGGCTGCAGGGTGTCGGCCGACACCTTGATGGACGCCACCACGGCGTCGTAGTCGTCGGGGTGGATGCGCCCGTAGACCGCGGTGGCATCCTCGCGCACCTGCTCGGGCGTGACCTCGTAGATGCTCCACATGCCGTTGCTGGCAAACGGGAAGCAGGAGCGGCCGTCGGGAAACACGCGGAACTGGTAGAGCACGCCGGGGACGCGCTGCGCCAGGCGGTTGAGCAGGTTCAGGCTTTCCTCGAGGCGGCGGCCCATCTCGCGGCGTTCGGAGATATCGCGGAAGATGGCACTGGCGGCCTGGCCGCCGTTCCGGTCGCGATAGACCGAGGTCGAGATCTCCGCCTCGAAGCGCTGGCCGTTGGCGCGGATCATCGTGATCTCGCCGCTGGCGCGCCCCGCGAGCGCGCGCTGCTCGAGCAGGCGCGCCACGCGCGGATCGGTCTCGTCGATCAGCTGCCCGCCGTGGCGCTGGCAGATCTCCTCCTCGGAAATGCCCAGGATCGCGCAGGCGGCCGGATTGGCCGCGACGGGGCTGCCATCGGCACCCGTGCGCAGCACGCCGTCGACCGTGGTCGCCACCAGGTTGCGGTAGCTCTCCTGGTTCTCCAGGCTTTCCTGCTCGACGCGCTTGATGTCCGTGATGTCGTCGGCCATCTGCATCAGGCGCGGCTCGCCGTCGGCGTCGAGCAGGCGGAAGTTCAGGCGTTGCCAGAGCCGGCGGCCGAAGGAGGTCTGGATGAAGACGACGGTGGACGTCGGCTCGCCGGTGCGCAGCGTCTGCAGCGCCAGCTCGTAGATGCCCGTCTCCCGCCAGCTCTGGATGCGATGGAAATTCTGCGCCCGCACCTGCTCGACCGTGGCGCCGATCTGCCGGGCGATGGCCTCGTTGGCCGCGACGCAGTTGCCCTCGCGGTCGTAGATCACGATACCGACCGGCGACAGCCGGATGATCTGCTCGTGGAGCACCTGCTCGGCGCGCAGCGCCTCCTCGGCGTGCCTGCGTTCGGTCAGGTCGGTGTCGGTGCCCGAGACGCGCACGGCGCGCCCCTGCGCATCGCGCGAGATGAACCCGCGGCACAGGATGGGCACGACCCGGCCGTGCTTGTGCAGCAGGCGCATGTTGACGTGGAAATGCTCGAGGCCGCCGTCGATGGCCTCGCGGATGGTCTCGACCAGCAGCTGGCGGTCGTCGGGGTGGACCACGCGTTCCCACCAGTCGTCGTGGTGCGCGAGTTCCTGGTCGGCATAGCCCAGAACCTCCCAGCCGCGCGGCGAGTAGTACCAGGCGCCGCCGACCAGGTCCCAGTCCCACCAGCCGTCGTTGGCGCCGCGCAGCACCAGTCCCAGGCGCTCTTCCCCCGCTTCGACGCGCCGGCGCGCCTGCTGCAGGCGCCGGCGCTCCGCCCCGAGCGCACCGGTGGCCTCCGCCAGGCTGGCGTTGCGCTTGCGCAATTCGAATTGGGCGGCCACCTGGCGCACCAGCACCTGCAGCGTCGCGCGCGCATCGTTGTCAAGGGCACGCGGCCGGCGATCCATGATGCAGAGCGTTCCGAGCACCTGCCCATCGTCCGACACCAGCGGCACGCCGGCGTAAAAGCGCACGCCGATGGCGCCGCTGACCAGCGGGCTGGCGGCAAAGCGCGGATCGGCGCCGGCATCCTCGACCACGACCGGCGCGGCGGTGCGCACGACCAGGTCGCAGAAGGTGTTGTCGCGCGGGGTCTGCTCCAGGTCCAGGCCCCAGCGCGCCTTGAACCAAAGGCGCCCGTGGTCGGCCAGGGTCACCAGTGCAATGGGCGCATCGAAGATGCGCGCGGCCAGCGCGACCAGGTCGTCATAGGCCGCCTCGGGAGCCGTATCGACGATACGGTACCCGCAAAGAGTCTGCTGGCGCTGTGCCTCCGGATCTGCCATGGCGGTCGCGAGGAATCGCGAATTTCTCGTTCGGGGTTCGACTCTACCGCCCGCGAACGGGAAGCAGTCCAGCAGTTGGCTGCCAATTGCCCGTCAATCCACCGGATCGCGCTCCCCCGCGACCCCGTCCGGACAAATACCCCCTCTACAACCGGCAATTTGGCGCAGCGGCCGCGCCGCAGGTCGAGCATCATGGCAGGGCGCACGGTGCGTGCCGGCGGATGGCCGCCGGCGGGTGCCCGTGCGGAGGGCGATTCCGCGTGTCCACGGCAACCAGCAAGACCCCGGCCCAGATCGGGCGCTTCGCGATCCAGCGCGCGCTGGGCGCCGGCGCCGAAGGCACCGTCTACCTGGCCACCGATACCCGGCTGGGACGCCCGGTGGCCCTCAAGACCCTGGCACGCAGGGACCCGGCCACCGTCGCGGCGAACCTGGACGAGGCGCGCATCATCGGCCGGCTGTCCCATCCCCACATCGTCACGCTCTACGACGCCGGCGAGGACGGCGCACTGCGCTACCTGGTCTTCGAGTACGTCGAGGGCCGGACCCTGGCCGCGCTGATACGCGAGCACGGGCGCCTGGAGGTAGGCCGCGCGGTCGAGATCGCCATAGCGCTGGCCCAGGGCGTGGCATACGCGCACGAGCACGGCATCGTGCACCGCGACCTGAAGCCGGCCAACGTGATGATCACGCCGGAGGGCGTGGCGCGGCTGATGGACTTCGGCATCGCCCAGCGCGGCGCGGCCGCCGCGGCCGACCCGGCGGCGCTCGTGGGCACGCCGGCGTACATGGCGCCCGAGTACATCCGCGAGCGCCGCTACCCGCCGGCCAGCGACGTCTACGCGCTGGGCGTGGTGCTCTACGAGATGCTCACCGGCACGACGCCGGCGGCCGGCGGCGCGGCGCGCGAGGTCCTGCGGCGCACGCTCGAGGACGAATTCGCGCCGCCGTCGCGGCACAACAGCGTGATCGACGAACACCTGGACAACCTGGTGATGAAGGCGCTGGCCAAGAATCCGGCCGAGCGCTACGCCGGTGCGGCCGAACTGGCGGGCGCGCTGCGCAGCTACCTGGATCCGGAAGGCGAAAGCACGCCGGCCAGCCAGGGCACACTCGAATACCTGCTGCGGCGCATCCGGCACAAGGGCGACTTTCCGGCGCTGTCGGCCACCATCACCGCCGTCAACCGCGCCGTCAGCTCCGACCGCGAACCCGTGAGCGTGCTGTGCGCCTCGATCCTGCGCGATGTCGCGCTCACCAGCCGGCTGCTGAAGATCGTCAACGCCAGCGCCCTGGGTCAGTTCGGCGGCTCGATCAGCACCGTGTCGCGCGCGATCTCGATCCTGGGATTCGACGCCGTGCGCAACGTGTCGATGTCGCTGATCCTGTTCGAGCACATGCACAGCCGGACCAATGCGGCGGCACTCAAGGACCAGGTGGTCGCGATCTACTTCAGCGGCCTGCTGGCGCGCGAACTGCACGGCCACGCGGACCTGCGCGACGCCGAACAGGCCTTCGTGTGCGCGATGTTCCATCGCCTGGGCAAGCTGCTGGCGACGTTCTACCTGCAGGACGAGGCGCAGATGATCGAGCGCACCCGGCAGACGCGCGGCTGGGACGAGGCGCGCGCCGCGCGCGACGTGCTGGGCATCAGCTACGAGGAGCTGGGCGTCGGCGTGGGCAAGGCGTGGAACTTCCCGGCCGAGATCATCGACAGCATGCGCACCGTCAGCGGCGCGGTCGGGCGCTGCCCGAGCCAGCACAACGAGAAGCTGCGTCTGGTCGCGAGCATGGCCAACGAGCTGGCCGACGTCGTGCAAAGCGCCGACGCGGCCACCCGTTCGCGCCAGCTCGCCGCCCTGGCGGCGCGCTACAGCGAAGCCACCGGCATCACGGAGAAGGCACTGACCGCGGCCGTGCGGAGCTCCGCCGATACGATGATGCGCGATGCCGACACGCTGGGTGCCGGCGTGGCGCGCAACGGCTTCCTGCGCGAGGCGCGCGGCTGGCGCGAACCGGCGCGGACGGCCGCCGCGGCTGCCGCCGGCGCGACCGGCGACGAGACCGTGCAGCAGGTGGCGCAGACCCAGCTGCTGCTGCCCGACGCCGCCCTGGACGAGCAGGCGGCCGGCGCGCCGGCCGACACGACGCGCCTGCCCGAACCCGGCCGGCGCCAGGCCGCGCTGGCCGCCGGGGTGCAGGAGATCACCAATACACTGGTCGGCGACCATTCGCTCAACGACATCCTGCGCATCATCCTGGAGACGATGTACCGGGCGATCGGCTTTCACCGCGTGCTGCTGTTCGTCGCCGATGCCCGCCAGCAGGCGCTGCGCTGCCGCTTCGGGTTCGGGCCGGACGTCGAGTCGATCGTCCAGCGCGGCGTGGCCGTTCCGCTGGCCGGCGCGCGCGACCTGTTCTACGCCGCCGCCGTGCTGGGCAACGACCTGTGCATCGAGGACATGCAGGGCGAGAAGGTGCGCAGCCACGTGCCGGACTGGTACCGCAAGTCGATCGGCGCACGCGGCATGGTGCTGCTGCCGATCGTCAACCGCAAGCGTACGCTCGGCCTGATCTACGCCGACAGCGAATCGCCCGAGATCCTGCGCTTCAGCGCCGAGGAACTCGGACTGCTGCGCACCCTGCGCAACCAGGCGCTGCTGGCGATGCGCCAGGCCTGAACGGACTCGACGACCACCAGACCACGGGCGCCCATGAACAACAACATTCGCATTCCGCCCGGACTGTTGCAGGTCGGCACCGCCCTTACCCATAACGTCTACGACGGCAGCGGCAAGCTGCTGCTGCGCCAGGGCGCCGTGCTCGAATCCGCGGCCATCGTGGAGCGGCTCGAGGACAAGGGCTTCTTCGATCCCGAGGCGGTCGATGCGCTCAAATCCCGGACGGCCACCGGCCCCCAGGAGATGCCGACCGGCTACGTTCCGGACCGCTCGGGGGTGGCCTTCTCGGCGTTTGCCCAGGTCCACGCCGCCTGCGCCCACCTGCAGGCGCTGGCGGCGGGCGCTGCCGAGCCGCTCGAACCGGGGATCCTGGCGATTGCCGACGCGCTGCAGGTCTGCTGCACGATCGACAACGATGCCAGCATCGCCGCGCTCTTCACGCCGCTGCCCTTCCCGCGGCCCATCCGCCACGCGGTCTGCGTCGCGTTGCTGACGGCAATGGTCCTGGCGCGGCGCAAGCACGACCCGGCGCGGCTGCGTCCGGCGCTCGCCGCCGCCCTGACCATGGACCTGGGTGGGCTGGCACCGGACGATGACCCCTTCGGTCCGGATGCGGACGGCCAACTCGCGTCGCGCCTGCGGGCGCACCCGGCGGCCAGCGTCGAGGCGCTGCTGGCGCGCCACGTGACCCATCCGCTCTGGCTGGCGATCGTCTCGCAACACCACGAGGCGATGGACGGTTCGGGCTACCCGGCCGGTCTGCCTGGCGACAGGATCCTGCCCGAGGCGCAGATGCTGGCGCTGGCGGACCGCTATTGCGCGATGATCGCCGGCGGGCCGCAGCGGCCGGCGCTGCCGGTAACCCAGGTGCTCAGGGACATCCATGGGCAGTATGGCCGGAAGTATTCGCCCGAGCTGGTCGGCGCCCTGCTGGGCGCGGTCGGCATCTATCCGCCGGGTGCCTGCGTCGAACTCGTGAACCGCGAACAGGCGGTCGTCGTCCACCGCCTGCTCGATCCCAAGCACCCGGTCGTGTTCGCCGTGTGCGGGCCGGCAGGGGTCGCCTTCGAGCCGCCGCGCAAGCGCCTGACCGCCAGCCAGCCCGCCTACGCGATCGAACGCTGCATAACGCGCGACGCGGTCAAGGTGGCGATCGTGCCCGAGCAGTTGTGGCCGCCGACGCTGGCGGCGGCCGTCCCGCCCGCCTGAGCGGGGGAACGTCGGATTGCCGGCGGCGCTTGGCCTTACCGCGCGTCTGCGCTGGCCGCCCCCGGCGGCGGCAGGTTCGGCCAGTATTGCTGCTGGATGATGCCGTAGAGCGCGCGCGTCATGCGCGGCCGCTCGTGCGCGGCCAGGTGCGACCACTCGGGAAGTTCATAGCCCCGCATCTGCGGATAGTCCTCGAAATACACGCCGGGCGCCCCGGTCTGCTGCAGCAGGCGGTCCCAGGAAAGTGCACGGGGGAAGTCGCGGTTCTCGATATCCAGGTACGGTCCCCGGCTGGGCATGCGCACGAACACCACCTCGACACCGCGGCTGCGCAGCTTGCTCACCACCTTGACCGCGCGGTCGATCTGCCGGGCACGCTCGGCATCCATGTCGGCGCGCTTCGCGGCGTCGGGCGGATCCGAATCCTGGACCCATATGCTCTGCGCCAGCGCCTGGTACGCTGGATCCATCTCGACCTTGTCCCACATGTGCGTATTGCGGTCGGCCGTGCTTACCGAGAGTTTTCGGACCCGCAGGTGCGCCGTCATGCCCGGACGCAGCGGCCACGGCTGGCGGTGCAGCACGGTGGCCAGCGCGAAATCGCCGTCGTCGAACGCCATGCGCGGTTCGATCACATGCATCGACAGCCACTGGCCGACGCGCTGTCCCGGGCCCTCGTGGCGGAAATAGTCCAGCGCCTTGCCGCGGAACGCGAACCCGGAAAAGAAGATGTCCGGCGCGACCCCGACGATCGCCCGCCCGGTGAAGTTCGGATCGCCGGCAAGGTCCTCCAGGACAGGCAGCGGCGAGGTGCCTTCGAGCGCCAGCTGGATGGGACGCACGCCGGCCAGCTGCTCCCAGGTGTCGAGGTCGATATCGAACAGCACCCGCGACGAACCGACGATGACGGTCCGGCCGCCATCCCCGGCGTCGATGCGGCGCCGCTGCATCGACCACAGGCCGTAGCTGTTGGCGACCGCCGGCCGCACGCCGAAGTCGCGCCAGTGCCATTCCCACGCGGCCAGCAGCGCGGCCGCCAGCACGGCCGCCGCCAGCAGGATCAGCAGCCACCGGTGCGGGGGCACGTCGCGCTGCGGCACCGGCTGGGCGATGCCCGGCCGGTCGGCCGCGGTCAGGCGCTCAAAACTGAAAGTAGATGAAGGCATTGCCCGTCCCCTGTGCGATCACCACCGCAAACGCCATCAGCCCCAGCGCCACGGCCAGCAATGCCGGCGATATCCCCGCGACGACGCTCTCGAGCGTGCGCCGGCGCATGGCCCAGTGCGTGCCGACGATCGCCGCAACGATCAGGCCGACGCTCACCAGCGAATACGTATCGAGCAGCGGCGTGCTGCCCCCATTGGCGCCCACCATCCCGGCCAGCACCGACCAGGCCTTGCCGAAGTCGCGCGCGCGGAAGAACACCCAGGTCAGGTTGATGAGCAGGTACGTGAGCATGCCGAAGGCAAACAGCGCGACCGGTCCCGGTTCGTAGCGCGCGTAGCGGGTGCGCAGCACGCGCTCGACCGAAAGATAGATGCCGTGCAGGCCACCCCAGGCGACGAAGGTCCAGCTGGCGCCGTGCCACAGCCCGCCCAGCAGCATCGTGCCCATCAGGGCGGCATAGGTGCGCGCCGGCCCGTGGCGGTTGCCGCCCAGGGGGATGTACAGGTAGTCGCGCAGCCAGGCTGAAAGCGTGATGTGCCAGCGGCGCCAGAAATCCGAAAAGCCGATGGCCGCATACGGGAAGCGGAAGTTGTCCGACATCGCGAATCCCAGGCACAGCGCCGCGCCGATGGCCGTGGTGGAGTAGCCGGCGAAGTCGCAGAAGATCTGCCCGCTGAACGCCAGCGTTCCCATCCAGGCGTCGATCACGCCGGGCGCGTCGCCGCGGTCGTAGACCCGTTCGGCCGCCTGCGCGAGGAAGCTGTCGGCCAGCACCACCTTCTGGAACAGGCCCAGCGTCATCAGCGCGAGGCCGAAGCCCAGCTGCCGGCCCGTGGCGCGGCGCGGCTCCTCGAACTGCGGCACGAGCTCGGTGGGCCGCATGATCGGGCCGGCGACCAGATGCGGGAAGAACGTGACAAAGAGCGCGTAGTCGAGGAAATTGCGCGCCGGCTCGGCGCGCCGCAGGAAGACGTCGAGCGTGTAGGACATCGTCGCGAAGGTGTAGAACGAAATGCCCACCGGCAGGACGATGTCCATCGCCGGCGCCTGGTAGTGGACCCCGAGCGCCGCCAGCGCCGCGGTGAAATTGGCCAGCAGGAAGTTGCCGTACTTGAAGTAGCCGAGCATGCCCAGATTGGCCACGACCGACAGCAGCATCCAGGCGCGGCGCACGCCGGGACGCTGCGCGTGCACCAGCTGCTGGGCCGCATACCAGTCGATGACAGTCGATATCCAGAGCAGCAGGACGAACGGCGGGTTCCAGGCCGCGTAAAAGACATAGCTGGCGAGCAGGAGGATGGTCTTGCGGGCGGTCCAGTGCAGCGGCAGGGAGAAGAGCAGCAGCACGACCGCGAAGAATGCCGCGAACGTCAGGGAATTAAAGACCATAGGCGCGCGCAGCCTCCGTCGTCCGGTGGCGCCGGTTGCAGCGCCATGGGGCGGGATCCTAATGGCAAATGGGACGCAATAGCATGAGGGCCGACAAAGAATTCCGGCGCGCCCTCAGGTCTGCCGCGCCGGCGGACGGGCGAATTCGGCGAGCAGCCAGTCGCGCAGCTGCACCACGGCGCTGCGGCTGCGCGCGTGGCGGCTGACCACCAGGTACATCGCATAGCCGGTCGGGCGGCGCAGATCCGCAAAGGGCAGCAGCAACTGCCCCGCGGCAACCATGTCCTCGCGAAACGGCCGGCGCGCCAGCACCACGGCCGTGATAGAGCCGGCAAACAGCATCGACACCGGCACGAACAGCACCGCCAGGAAGAGGAATTCGTCAAGTAAACCGGCGCGGCGGCAGAAGTTCATGATGGACCTCCTCGGACGTGATGACGGCAGGATGCGCCCGGAGTCCGCACGCGGCAAACGAAACCGCGGCATTCGATGCATGCGCCAGGCGCATGTATCGGTACGCACCCCCGCGCTCTCCCCTTGCGGGAAAGGGGAGGCGCGGGACAGCGTGCCCGCCGACGCACGCACCGTCCGGCAAACAGACCGCTAGGCGGGACGCTCGCGCAGGCCGGGGCCGATGAGCTGCCAGACGGCGTCGGCGCCGAACGCGACGAATTGCGGGTTCTTCCGGGGCCGGTCGGCACCGTAGCGCAGCGGCTCGCCGGCCAGGTCCAGCACCCGGCCGCCGGCGCATTCGACGATGCACTGGGCGGCGGCCGTATCCCACTGGCATGTCGGGCCCAGGCGCGGATAGACATCGGCGACGCCCTCGGCGACACGGCAGAATTTCAGCGAACTGCCGACGGCGATGAAGGTGTGCGCGACCGGCAGGCCCGCACGCCACTGGTCGAGGCGGTCGGCCCCATGCGAGCGGCTGCCGACGATCGCCAGCGGCCCGCGGCCGTCGTAGGCGCGCACCCGCAGGCGCTGGCGTACGCCCGCTACCGACTTCCACGCACCCAGACCCTGCGCGGCACTGAACGTTTCCCCCAGGGCCGGCGCGACGACCACCCCTGCCAGCACCGCTCCGGCGTCGACCAGCGCGATATTGACCGTGAACTCGCCGTTGCGCTTGAGGAACTCCACGGTGCCGTCGAGCGGATCGACCAGGAAAAAACGGCTGGCACCCACCTCGGCCAGCACGCCCGATTCCTCCGATACCACCGGTATCGCGGCAAACGCGCGCGCCAGGCCGGCCGCGATGATTGCGTCGGCGCGCACATCGGCCTGCGTCAGGGGCGTGCGGTCGTCCTTGTGCCGGACCTCGCAGGCCGAGGCGTAGACCTCCATCACCGCCTGCGCCGCCGACCCGGCGATATCGCACAGCGCCTCCAGGTCGGCCGGCGTCACCACGCTGCTTGCGCCGCTCACCCCGCCACCCCCGCCCGCGGGGAACGCGGCCGTCGAATCCGGCGAATCGAAACGATATTGATAATCATTATTTATATCAGCCATTGATTAATTTGACTGGTATTTATAAGTAAAACTTTAAATACTTCGTCACCACCTTGATCGGGAACCGCCGACTGAGGCTGGCGCATTGCCCAGAACCGAATTCCCGCAGTCTGCGCACTTCCTGCGAGTCGCAATCCACCTAACGGAGAAGAAAATGGCGTCGGAGACGATCACGGACAGCAAGGAACGTTATAAGTCAGGGGTTATCCCATACAAAAAAATGGGGTATTGGGAGCCAGACTACAAGGTGAAGGACACCGATGTCATCGCGCTGTTCCGCATTACGCCGCAGCCGGGCGTCGACGCCGACGAAGCCGCGGCGGCCGTGGCCGGTGAATCGTCGACCGCGACCTGGACGGTGGTCTGGACCGACCGCCTGACCGCCTGCGAACTGTATCGGGCCAAGGCCTTCCGTGTCGATCCGGTGCCCAATACCGGCCCCGGCACGAAAACCGAGCAGCAGTATTTCGCCTACATCGCGTACGACCTGGACCTGTTCGAGCCCGGCTCGATCGCCAACCTGACCGCGTCCATCATCGGCAACGTCTTCGGCTTCAAGGCCGTCAAGGCACTGCGCCTGGAGGACATGCGCATTCCGGTTGCCTACCTCAAGACCTTCCAGGGCCCCGCCACCGGCATCGTCGTCGAGCGCGAGCGCCTGGACAAGTTCGGCCGGCCTCTGCTGGGCGCCACGACCAAGCCCAAGCTGGGCCTGTCGGGCCGCAACTACGGGCGCGTGGTGTACGAGGCGCTCAAGGGCGGGCTCGACTTCGTCAAGGACGACGAGAACATCAACTCGCAACCCTTCATGCACTGGCGCGACCGCTTCCTGTACTGCATGGAGGCGGTCAACCGCGCCGCGGCCGCCACCGGCGAGGTCAAGGGACACTACCTGAACGTGACCGCCGGCACGATGGAGGACATGTACGAGCGCGCGGAATTCGCCAAGAGCCTGGGTTCGTCGATCGTCATGATCGACCTCGTGATCGGCTACACCGCGATCCAGTCGATGGCCAAGTGGGCACGCAAGAACGACGTCATCCTGCACCTGCACCGCGCCGGCAATTCGACGTACTCGCGCCAGAAGAACCACGGCATGAACTTCCGCGTGATCTGCAAGTGGATGCGCATGGCAGGCGTCGACCACATCCACGCCGGCACCGTGGTGGGCAAGCTCGAGGGCGACCCGCTGATGATCAAGGGCTTCTACGACACCCTGCGCGAGAACCACACGCCGGTCGCGCTGGAAAACGGCCTTTTCTTTGAGCAGGACTGGGCGTCGCTCAACAAGGTGATGCCGGTTGCCTCGGGCGGCATCCACGCCGGCCAGATGCACCAGCTGCTCACCTACCTGGGCGAGGACGTGGTGCTGCAGTTCGGCGGCGGCACGATCGGCCACCCGATGGGGATCCAGGCCGGGGCCACGGCCAACCGCGTCGCGCTCGAAGCGATGATCCTGGCGCGCAATGAAGGCCGCGACATATGGAACGAAGGCCCGCAGATCCTCGAGGCGGCCGCCAAGTGGTGCACGCCGCTCAAGGCCGCGCTCGATACCTGGAAGGACATCAGCTTCAACTACGACTCCACGGACACAGCCGATTTCGTTCCCACGCCCACCGCCAGCTTCTGACGCCAGAACCGGAGATTCCGCACCATGATGACCAATACCGGAAGTCGCCTTACCCAGGGCCAGTTTTCCTTTCTGCCGGACCTGACCGACCAGCAGATCACCGCCCAGATCAAGTACGCGCTCAAGCACAACTGGGCGGTGAACGTCGAATACACCGACGATCCCCACCCGCGCAACACCTACTGGGAGATGTTCGGCATGCCGATGTTCGACCTGAAGGACCCGGCCGGCATCCTGCTGGAGATCAACAACTGCCGCAAGACCTTCCCGCGGCATTACGTTCGGGTCACCGCGTACGACTCGACACGCGGCTGGGAGAGCCCGCGCATGTCCTTCATCGTCAATCGCCCGCCCAGGGAACCGGGCTTCGGACTGTCGCGCAATGAATCCGCCGGACGCACCATCTCCTACACGGTACATTCGTACGCGACCGACAAGGGCGAAGGCGAGCGCTACGGGTCCTAGCCGGGCACGCCGCCCTCACCCCGGCCCACTCCCGCGCGGGGGTGGGCCGGGGCTGAAGGTCCATGCGTGAAGGCCCAGCCATCCGCCCAACTGGAGACATCGATGAGTGCAAGCGACATTCCTGCCCAATGCACGCCGGCATCCGACCCGTCGGCGCCGGGCGCCGACGAGCGGGTCGACCTCCAGGCCGAGATGGATGCGTCCAATGTCGACGAGGTGCTCGACAAGCTCGACCGCGAACTGATCGGCCTGGTGCCGGTCAAGACGCGCATCCGCGAGATCGCCGCACTGCTGCTGGTCGACCGCCTGCGCGCCAGGTTTGCGCTGACGGCGCAGACGCCCACGCTGCACATGTCGTTCACGGGCAATCCGGGCACCGGCAAGACCACCGTGGCGCTGCGCATGGCGCAGATCCTGCACCGGCTGGGCTACGTGCGCGAAGGCCACCTGGTATCGGTGACACGCGACGACCTGGTCGGCCAGTACATCGGGCACACCGCACCCAAGACCAAGGAGGTCATCAAGAAGGCCATGGGCGGCGTGCTGTTCATCGACGAGGCCTATTACCTGTACAAGCCGGAGAACGAGCGCGACTACGGCCAGGAATCGATCGAGATCCTGCTGCAGGTGATGGAGAACAACCGCGACGACCTGGTCGTCATCCTGGCCGGCTACAAGGACCGGATGGACCGCTTCTTCACCAGCAACCCCGGCATGCGCTCGCGCATCGCCCATCACATCGACTTTCCCGACTACTCGGCCGCCGAGCTGCTGGTGATCGCCAGGCTGATGCTGGCCGAGCAGAACTACCGGTTCAGCGAGGACGCGGAAAAAGCCTTCGCGCAGTACATCACCCTGCGCATGCGCCAGGACCACTTCGCCAACGCGCGCTCGGTGCGCAACGCCCTGGACCGCTCGCGCCTGCGGCAGGCCAATCGGCTGTTCGCGGCACGGGCGTCCCGGCTCAGCCGCATTGACCTGATGACAATCGAGGCCGAGGACATACTGGCGAGCCGCGTGTTTCTCGCCGGCGCGCCAGACGACGCCACGACTACCCGCTGACGCGGGACGCCCGGCCGTTGCGGGCGCGACGCCCGCGCCGCGCGCTGCAGGGTGCTTTGGCGCGGGCCGCAGGCCTGCGCCGCCGGCGGGTCCGCACGCCGGCAAGCGCGGCCCGGTGGTCTTCCTGGATGCATCGTCGATGCCGTTCTGCCTTTGAACGACACCCGCGGTACGGACGATTCTCCGCGATCGGTCCGGCCGCCGTCAAAGGTGACGACTCCCCGTGTGGACGCGTTTTCAGGGCAATCATGCGCCATGGCCATCGCCTCCGGCGACGGCAGCGCGCATCGGCTTGCCTGGCTCGGCGAGGCAGACCTCGGATTCACGGTCACTTAGGTATCGAGCATCAATTGGTTATTTCTTGACGCTAGCCTGGACTGGCGAAAGGAGGTGCCACACGCTCATCGGCCGTGATGTAGATCGCGCCATTGCGAAGGAGACTGAACAGACGCGGCCGGGTTGGCTTGACAGCGACGAGATCGACGATCATTTCGCGCACGATATTGCGCTGCCGTTGGATCCGGTTCATGGCCTGTCCCGGTTCCATCTTCGCCGTTTCGGGGTCGACCACGAGCGTCATCCTTTCCACCTGCCAGTCGCCGTGGTACCCATTGTCAGCGCGGGAATAAGCCGGCTGGGCAAAATAGGCGAAGGATGATTCAAAATAGGGGCGTACATGCGTGGGATCGTCCCAGGCATCACTACTTGCGCCGTGCGGCAGTCGGATTTGCATCCGTGCGTCGTTCTTGGCGACGCGATGCAGTTCCTGCATCAGCGAAAGAGTGTCTCGCACCTGCTCGAACACGTGGCTCATGTAGAAGCCGTCCACGGAATCGGCTTCCATGGGGAGACGGGCCGCGCGGCAGGAGTCGAGATCGAATTGCGCGTCCAGCAGGCGCCCCGCAATATCGACATTGACCCAACCGGGAATGTATTCATCTCTGCAGCCCAGGTGCAGGATCGTCGGCCTCGATTCGTACTGCGCGACCACAGGATCGTCGGCCAGGCGGTGGTCCTGCGTTGCATTGCTCCAGAAGGAGAAGTTGCGCTCGACGTGGGCCCGGTAATAGATCTCCTCCTCGTCCAGGTTCGCCTCATCGACCTGCCACGGCGTGTGGTCCATCAGGTACGGATAGCCAAGACGAAGGTTGGTGGGCTTGTTCTCGAATTCGGCGCCGGCCGCGTAAATGGCAAACGTAGTGTCGATCGGCGCCGCGAAGATCCCACGTGCGACGGGGCGGTGCCAGAACTGGGTCTCCCACCGGTGCGCCGTCTTGGACTGCCCGTATCCCGGATGGATATTGTCGGTTCGAAGGCCTGGCCCCACCTTGACGGCGTCGGGAAAGCGGGAAATCGTGTCCAGCATTTTAGGAATGAGGTCCTGGGGACAGAAGTCGGCGGGAACCAGGTCTGCATCGGAGACGATGTAAGGCCATTTCATCTCCCGATGAAGCCCCAGCTGCCACAGTACCCACGGTCCGACATTCTTTCCAAGCGCAATCAACGTCACCTGAGCGGGCAGGCTGCGGTAGTAATCGAGCAAGGGAGGATAAGTTGAATCGTTGTCCAGAATTCGAATATTCACGCAACCGGCCTTAATCAGCCAGTCGATCATCCGGACCAGGCTTTTGTGCCGATTCCGGTTGACCAGAAAGATCGGGATCATTTGCCAGGCTTCCATGTCGGCGCCCTCGATTTTTTGATTCGACGGTGATACGCGAT
>JBBISD010000029.1:0-31785 GCA_037441485.1 Burkholderiales bacterium | reverse complement strand
CGATGTCGTCCTGGTACTTGAGCAGCACGCCCAGCGTGCTGTCGACGACGCCGGGCTCCAGCGCCATGGCATCGAGCGCCCGCAACGCCCGGGCCCACTCGATGGCCTCGGAAACCCCGGGTGACTTGTACAGTCCGAGGCCGCGCAGCGCCTGCACGAAGGCCACCACCTGCTGGCTCAGCGCCGCCGACAGGCCTGCCGCCTTGCGCCGCAGGATGGCGAACTCGCGCGCGGCGTCGGGGTAGTCGAGCCAGTGGTAGATGCAGCGGCGCTTGACCGCGTCATGGATCTCGCGCGTGCGGTTCGAGGTGATCACCACCAGCGGCGGATGCCGGGCGCGCACGGTGGTCCACTCGGGAATGCTCATCTGGAAGTCGGCCAGCACCTCGAGCAGGAAGGCCTCGAACGGCTCGTCGGCGCGGTCGAGCTCGTCGATCAGCAGCACCGGCGAGCGCGCCGGCGCCTGCAGCGCGCGCAGCAGCGGCCGGGCGATCAGGAAGCGCTCGGAGAACAGCGCGCGTGCCAGCTCGTCGCGGCCGGCGCGGTCCGCTTCGGCCAGGCGGATCTCGAGCATCTGGCGTGCGTAGTTCCACTCGTAGGCCGCGTCGTGGATGTCCAGGCCCTCGTAGCACTGCAGGCGGATGAGCTCGGTGTCGAGCGCGGCGGACAGCACCCTGGCCAGCTCGGTCTTGCCGGTGCCCGGTTCGCCCTCGAGGAACAGCGGCCGCCCCAGGCGGATGGCCAGGAAGACCGCCGTGGCCAGCGCGCGCCCGGCCACGTAGTCGCCGCCGGCGAGCAGCGCTTCGGCGGCATCGACGCTGGCCGGCGCCGCCAGCGTGGGAACGCGCTCCGGGCCGGGCGGGTCCGCCGCCGGCGGCGACAGCGACACGCGTTCAGGCCAGCGAACGCGCCACCGCCCGCCGCGCCAGCACGGCAATGAGGTGCGCGCGATAGTCGGCCGTGCCGTGCAGGTCGGTGTTCAGGCCGTCGGCCGGGACGGCAATGCCGTCGCAGGACTCCGGCGCGTAGCGGCGCGCCAGCGCCGCCTCGAGCGGCGCACAGCGAAACGCGCACGCGCCCGCGCCCGTGACCGCCACGCGCGGGCCGGCCGCCGTCCGGGCCACCATGACCCCAACGATGGAAAAGCGCGAGGCCGGCTGACGGAACTTCTCGTACGCGGCGCGCTCCGGTACCGGGAAGTGCACCGCGGTGATGATCTCGCCGGGACGCAGCGCGGTCTCGTACAGCCCCTTGAAGTAGTCGTCGGCGGCGATCCTGCGCTGGTCGGTCTGGATCGTGGCGCCCAGGGCCAGCACCGCGGCCGGATAGCAGGCGGCCGGGTCGCTGTTGGCCAGCGAGCCGCCGATGGTGCCGCGCGCGCGCACCTGCCGGTCGCCGATGCCGTCGGCCAGCTGCGCCAGCGCCGGAATCGCCCGGCGCAGCTCGGCCGACGCGGCCACCTGCGCGTGGGTAGCCATTGCGCCGACGACGACCTGCTTGCCCTCGGCGCGGATCGCGTCCAGGCCGGCAATGCCGCGCAGGTCGACGAGTCCCTCGGGCGCGGCCAGGCCAAGCTTGATGGCCGGAATCAGCGACTGGCCGCCGGCCAGCAGGCGAACGTCGCCGGCCAGCAGGCGCGCGGCGTCGGCCAGGGACGTGGGGCGGTGATATCGGGTCTGCATGACGGGGCTCCCGGGCGGATCAGTGGCGGGCCGCCTGGATGGCGGTCCAGACGGCGCTGGGCGTGGCTGGCATCGGCACGTCGCGCACGCCCAGCGGCGCGAGCGCGTCCACGACGGCATTGATGATCGCCGGCGGGCTGCCGATGGCGCCGGCCTCGCCGCAGCCCTTGGCGCCGATCGGGTTGTGGGTGCACGGCGTGCCCTTGACCGTCTCGACCTGGAGGCTGGGCAGGTCGTCGGCACGCGGCATCGCGTAGTCCATGTAGCTGCCGCTGAGCAGCTGGCCGTCCGCGTCGTAGCGCGCCGCCTCGAGCAGTGCCTGTCCCAGCCCCTGGGCCACGCCGCCGTGCACCTGGCCCTCGACGATCATCGGGTTGATGACATTGCCGAAGTCGTCGCAGGCGGTGAAACGGTCGACGCGCACCTGCCCGGTGGCCGGATCGACCTCGACCTCGCAGATGTAGGAACCGGCCGGGTAGGTGAAGTTGGTTGGATCGTAGAAGGCGTTCTCGTTGAGCCCCGGCTCGAGCTTGTCGAGCGGGTAGTTGTGCGGCACGTAGGCGCACAGCGCGATCTCGGCGAAGGTCTTGCTGCGGTCGGTGCCGGCGACGCGGAACCGGCCGTCGACGAACTCGATATCGGTATCGGCGGCCTCGAGCAGGTGCGCGGCGATCTTCCTGCCCTTGGCGACGATCTTGTCGACCGCCTTGACGATGGCGCTGCCGCCCACCGCCAGCGACCGGCTGCCGTAGGTGCCCATGCCGAACAGCACCTTGCCGGTATCGCCGTGCTGGATGTCGACGTCGTCCATGCCGATTCCCAGCCGGTCGGCCACGAGCTGCGAGAAGGTGGTCTCGTGCCCCTGGCCGTGGCTGTGCGAGCCGGTGAACACCGTCACCTTGCCGGTGGGATGCACCCGCACCTCGCCGGCCTCGAACAGGCCAGCGCGCGCTCCCAGTGCACCGGCAACGTTGGACGGCGCCAGGCCGCACGCCTCGATGTAGCACGAGTAGCCGATGCCGCGCAGCAGGCCACGCGCCTGGCTGGCTGCGCGTCGCGCGGCAAAGCCGGCCACGTCGGCCAGCTGCTCGGCGCGCTGCAGCGTCGCCTCGTAGTCGCCGGTGTCGTAGGTGAGGCCCACCGGCGTGGCGTGGGGAAACTGACGGATGAAATTGCGCCGCCGCAACTCGGCCGGGGCCATGCCGGTCTCGCGCGCGGCCCGCTCGACGATGCGCTCGACCACGTAGGTCGCCTCGGGGCGGCCAGCGCCGCGGTAGGCGTCGACCGGGGCCGTGTTGGTGAACACGCCCTGCACCTCGCAGTAGATGGCCGGCGTGGCGTACTGGCCGGCGAGCAGCGTGGCGTACAGGATCGTGGGGACGCACGAGCCGAAGGTGGACAGGTAGGCGCCCAGGTTGGCCGTGGTGTGCACGCGCAGTGCCAGGAAGCGCCCGTCCTTGTCCAGCGCCAGCTCGGCCCGGGTGACGTGGTCGCGGCCGTGCGCGTCGGTGAGGAAGCTCTCGCTGCGCTCGCAGGTCCACTTGATTGGCCGGCCGATGCGCTTGCTGGCCCAGACCAGCGCGGTCTCCTCGCTGTAGAGAAATATCTTGGAGCCGAAGCCGCCGCCGACGTCGGGCGCGATCACCCGTACCTTGTGCTCGGGCAGGCCGAGCACGAAGGCGGTCATCAGCAGGCGCTCGACGTGCGGATTCTGGTTAGCCACGTACAGCGTATAGCTGTCGTCGGCACGCGAGTAGACGGCGTTGGCCGCGCGCGGTTCGATCGCGTTGGGCACCAGGCGATTGTTGACGAAGTCGATGCGCGTCACGTGCGCGGCCCCGGCAAAGGCCGCGTCGGTGGCCGCCCGGTCGCCGCAGCCCCAGGTGAAGCAGACGTTGTCCGGGGCGGCGTCGTGGACGGCGGTGCCGGCACCGGCCGCCGTGGCGGTATCGGCGACCGCCGGCAATACGTCGTAGTCGACCGCGACCAGCGCGGCGGCCGCCTTGGCCTGCGCCAGCGTCCCGGCCACGACCAGCGCGACCGGGTCACCGACATAGCGCACCTTGTCCTCGGCCAGCACCGCATGGCGCGGCTCCTTCATCGGCGTGCCGTCCAGCGAGGTGATCAGCCAGCCGCAGGGCAGGCCACCGATGCCGGCCATGTCCTTGCCGGTGATGATGCCGAGCACGCCCGGCGCTGCCGCTGCCGGCGCGGTGTCGACGCCGCGCAGGCGCGCGTGCGCGTAGGGGCTGCGCACGAACACCGCATAGCTCTGGTTGGGCAGCGTGACGTCGTCGGTGTACTGCCCCTGGCCGGTGAGGAAGCGGTAGTCCTCCTTGCGCTCGACCGACCGGCCGATCAGTCCTGGTGCGCCCATGTCGCCTCCTCAGACGCCCATGGCCTTCGCGCCCTGCGCGACGGCCCTGACGATGTTGTGGTAGCCGGTGCAGCGGCAGAAATTGCCTTCCAGGCCTTCGCGGATCTGGGCCTCGGTGGCATGCGGGTGGTGCGACACGAGGTCGATCGCGCTCATCACCATGCCCGGCGTGCAGTAGCCGCACTGCAGGCCGTGGCAGGCGCGGAAGGCCTCCTGCATCGGATGCAGGCTGCCGTCGGCCGGCGTGATGCCCTCGATGGTGGTGACCGACCCGCCGGCCACCTGCAGCGCCAGCACGTTGCAGCTCTTGATGGCTCGGCCCTCCAGGTGCACGGTGCAGGCGCCGCACTGGGCCGTGTCGCAGCCGACGTGCGTGCCGGTAAGACGCAGGTGTTCGCGCAGCACCGTGACCAGCAGCGTCGTCGCCTCGACCTCGGCGCTGACGGCGTGCCCATTGACCGTTAACTGGACCGTGTGTGTCATCGCTATCCTTCCGCTGACCGCGACTGCGACCCGGCGCCGCAGGGTGCCGACGATCATAGTCGCAAGATTCGCGCACGCGCACGGAAGTTTTTTTGTCGCACCGCAAGATCGACATCGCGCGCCAATGCCCGCGAGCCGGCCGGGGGCATGCGATCGATTCGTCCTGTCCAAGCGGCGCCGGGGGCCCGGGCCGCCGGCGCCAACCGGCGGGTCCTGATATCGTCGGCGTGCCGCGGCCCGTCGCCGATGCGGGGCCGCGAGCACGGACAGCATTGGACCAGCCATGGACAACGTCGATACCCAGGTTCTGCGCAAAGCGGACGAATGGATCCGCGCCGGCGAGCGGGCGGTGCTCGGCACTGTGGTGCACACCTGGGGTTCGGCACCGCGGCCGGTCGGGGCGCTGGTGGCGATCCGCGGCGACGGCCTGATCGCCGGGTCGGTGTCGGGCGGCTGCATCGAGGACGACCTGATCGACCGGATCCGTCGCGGCGCGCTGGACCTGGCAGGCCCGCAGCGCGTGAAGTACGGCATCAGCGCCGAAGAGGCCAACCGCTTCGGCCTGCCCTGTGGCGGTACGCTGGAACTCGTGCTCGAGCCGCTGTCGGCGGCATCGCGCATCGGCGCGCTCCTCGAGCGCGTCGCTGCCGGCCAGCAGACCACGCGCCGGCTCGATCTGCGCGACGGCGGCGTCACGCTGACCGAGGGCGCGGCCGGCGCCACACTGACGCTCGACGACAGCGCGCTTACCAGCGTGCACGGACCGCGCTGGCGGCTGCTGATCATCGGCGCCGGCCAGCTGGCACAGTACGTGGCCGAGATGGCCCGCGCGCTCGACTACGAGGTCACCGTCTGCGATCCCCGCGAGGAGTACGCCGACGACTGGGCCGTGGCCGGCACCGCCCTGGTGCGCACGATGCCCGACGACACGGTCGTCGACTACCGCCCCGACGCGCATACCGCGATCGTTGCGCTCACCCACGACCCCAAGCTCGACGACCTTGCCTTGATGGAGGCGCTGCGCTCCGCGGCGTTCTATGTCGGCGCGATCGGGTCCCGGCGCAACCAGGAAAAGCGCAGGGAAAGACTGCTGGAGTTCGGGGTAAGTGCCCAGCAGATGCAACGCCTGCACGGACCCGTAGGGCTGCGCAACGGCGCGCGCACGCCGCCGGAGATCGCGGTGGCGATCATGGCGGAGGTGACGGCGGAAAAATACGGATTCCGGATTCCCCAGCCGGTGCCCGCGGCCGTTTCGGGATGATCCGTGGCGGGCGCTGGCCCCTCACCGCGGCCGTCTCCCGGCGGGAGGGGCCGCGGTGAGGGGTCGCACGCTCAGGTGTTCGAAACCTTGATCGTCGGCATCTTCGACGACAGGTCGCGCGCGCGCTCGGCGATGCGCACCGCCACGCGGCGGGCGATGGTCTTGTAGGCCCTCGCCAGTTCGCCGTCGGGTTCGGCAGCGACCGTGGGATTGCCGCTGTCGGCGTGTTCGCGGATGCGGATGTCCAGCGGCAGCGATCCGAGCACCTCGACCGAGAACTGCCGCGCCATCTTGTCGGCGCCGCCGGCGCCGAAGATGTGCTCCTCGTGCCCGCAATGCGAGCAGACGTGCGTGGCCATGTTCTCGATCAGGCCCAGGATCGGCACGCCCACCTTCTCGAACATGCGCAGGCCCTTGGACGCGTCGAGCAGGGCGATGTCCTGCGGCGTGGTGACGATGACCGCGCCGGTCACCGGTACCTGCTGGGCCAGGGTGAGCTGGATGTCGCCGGTGCCCGGGGGCATGTCGATGATCAGGTAATCCAGGTCGCGCCAGTTGGTCAGCGTCAGCAGCTGCTGCAGCGCCGAGGTGACCATCGGTCCGCGCCAGACCATCGGCTGGTCCGGGTCGATGAGAAAGCCGATCGAGCTGGCCTGGATGCCATGGCCCTCCAGCGGATCGAAGGTCTTGCCGTCCTTGCTGGCGGGCTGGCCGCGGATGCCCAGCATGGTGGGCTGGCTGGGCCCGTAGATGTCCGCATCGAGCATGCCCACCCTGGCGCCCTCGGCAGCCAGCGCGAGCGCCAGGTTGGCCGCCACCGTGCTCTTGCCCACGCCGCCCTTGCCCGACGCGACAGCGATGATGTTGCGCACATTGGGCATGACCTTGAGGCCGCGCTGCACCGTGTGGGCGACGATGCGCGCGCCGACCTGGGCCTGCACGTCGGCCGCGCCGGCGCCGCGCAGCGCCTCGACCACCCTGCCGCGGATCAGCTCCAGCTGGCTGGCGGCCGGATAGCCCAGCTCGATGTTGACGTGGACGGTCTCCCCGTCGATGCGCACGCCGCGCACGGCGCGGCCCGCCACGAGGTCGGTACCGGTATTGGGGTCGATGACGCCGGCCAGCGCCGCGTTCACCTGTTCGATCTGCATTGCCATGCTGCTGTCGCGTCCTGCGCGCTCCGATAAGGGGGATTCCGGACCGCAAGCATACGGCAAGCGCCGCCGGGCGGCCCCGGGCGGCTGATAGACTCACGCGGCCATGCCACGCGAACTGTTCGTCACCACCGCCCTGCCCTACGCCAACGGGGCGCTGCACATCGGCCACATCATGGAGTACATCCAGGCCGACATCTGGGTGCGCTTCCAGCGCCTGCGCGGCAACGCCGTGCATTTCGTCGGTGCCGACGATGCCCACGGCGC
Source organism: Burkholderiales bacterium (assembly GCA_037441485.1). GTDB lineage: Bacteria > Pseudomonadota > Gammaproteobacteria > Burkholderiales > Burkholderiaceae_F > GJ-E10. Next base: position 24,561 of record JBBISD010000029.1, on the reverse strand, counting down.
GCCCATCATGATCGCCGCCGAGAAGGCCGGCAAGACGCCGCAGCAGTTCGTCGCGGACATCGCCGCCGGCCGCCGGCCCTACCTCGACGGCTTCCATATCGCCTTCGACCACTGGCACTCGACCGAATCGGCCGAAAACACCGCGCTGTCGCAGGACCTGTACCGGCGCCTGCGTGCGGCCGGTTTCATCGCCCAGCGCTCGATCGAGCAGTTCTACGACCCGGTCAAGCAGATGTTCCTGCCCGACCGGTATATCCGCGGCGAATGCCCGCGCTGCGGCGCCAAGGACCAGTACGGCGACGCGTGCGAGGTGTGCGGCGCCGTGTACGCCCCCACCGAGCTGCGCCATCCGCGTTCCGCGCTGTCGGGCGCGGTACCCGAACTGCGCAGCTCCGAGCACTACTTCTTCAAGCTGTCGGACGCGCGCTGCCGCGATTTCCTGCGCGACTGGATCCTGCGCGCCGAACTGCAGCCCGAGGTGGCCAACAAGGCGCGCGAATGGCTCGACGGCGACGCCGGGCTGGCCGACTGGGACATCTCGCGCGATGCGCCCTATTTCGGCATTCCCATTCCGGACGCGCCGGGCAAGTTCTTCTACGTGTGGCTGGATGCGCCGGTGGGTTACCTGGCCGCGCTGCTCTCCTATTGCCGGCAGCGCGGCATCGACTTCGAGGCGCTGCTGGCCGATCCGCGCACCGAGCAGATCCACTTCATCGGCAAGGACATCATCTATTTCCACACGCTGTTCTGGCCGGCCATGCTGCGCTTCGCCGGGCCGCCGTACAAGGTGCCCGACCGCGTCTACGTGCACGGCTTCATCACCGTGCGCGGCGAGAAGATGTCCAAGAGCCGGGGCACGGGCATCGACCCGCTGCACTACCTGCGCATCGGCATGAACCCGGAGTGGCTGCGCTATTACATCGCGGCCAAGCTCAATGCGCATGTCGAGGACGTCGACTTCCATCCGGACGACTTCCTGCAGCGCGTGAACAGCGACCTGATCGGCAAGTACGTCAACATCGCCAGCCGGGCCGCCACCTTCATCACGCGCCACTTCGACGGCGCGCTGGCCGGCATCGAGCGCGATCCGCGCTGGCTGGCGCTGGCGGCCGCCGACCTGGACGCCGATATCGCTGCCGCCTACGAGGCACGCGAATTCAGCAGGGTCGTGCGCCTGGCCATGGCCTTCGCCGACGGCATCAACCGCGAATTCGACACCGCGCGCCCCTGGGAACTGGCCAAGTCGGCCGATCCGGCGGCCCGCGCCGAGCTCCAGGCGGTGTGCTCCGTCTGCCTGCGCGGCTTCCAGTACCTGAGCCTGTGGCTCAAGCCCATCCTGCCGGCGCTGGCGGTCGCTGCGGAAGCCTTCCTCGACGCGGGCGAACTGCGCTGGGCCGGCAGCCTGCCGCCGCCGACCCGCATCCGCCCCTACACCCACCTGATGGCACGCGTCGACGACCGGCAACTCGCGGCATTGTTCACGCCGGCACCCGAGGCAACGCCCAAAGCGGCGCCCGTGGCGGCACCGGCGGCGGCAGCGGCCGCCGCGCCGCGGCCGCCGGCAATGCCCGCCGGCAGCGCCCCCGGGACGATCACGATCGACGACTTCGCCCGCGTCGATCTGCGCATCGCCCGCATCGTGTCGGCCGAGGCCGTGGCGGGCAGCGACAAGCTGCTGCGCCTGACGCTTGACGCCGGCGAGGGTCGCACGCGCACGGTGTTCTCCGGCATCAAGTCGGCCTATGCGCCCGAGCAGCTGGTGGGACGGCTGACCGTGCTGGTGGCCAACCTGGCGCCCCGCAAGATGAAGTTCGGCATCAGCGAGGGGATGGTGCTGGCCGCCAGCCACGCCGATCCGAAGGCCGCATCCGGCATCTACCTGCTCGATCCCCATCCGGGGGCCGAGCCGGGGATGCCGGTGAAATAGACCAGCAGACCGCGCGCCGCGCGCCAGGAGTCCTTCCATGAAGCCCTACGAATCCGAACTCACCGCCTTCCTGCGCTCGCTCAAGGCGCAGCGCCCGCAGATCGAGGCCCGGCAGCGCGAAGGACGGGCATTGTGGTGGGACCGGTTTCCCGATGCCGAGCAGCAGCAGCGCTGGCAGGCGTCGCGCGTGCGCCAGCCGGCCTACGTGTACTACGCGCCCGAGGCGCCCCCGCCGCCGGCTACGCCGGCGTCAGGGTCATGAGGCTGGCATTGCCGCCGGCCGCGGCGGTATTGATCGTCAGCACCTGCTCGGCCACCATCCGGTCCAGCGCGTAACGCCCGTCCTGCGCGCACACCACGGCCACCCGCGCGCCGCTGCGCGCGGCCAGGCGCCGGCGCAGCGCCGCGGCCTGCGGCGCGGCGCCGTCCAGCAGCGCGAGATCGATGGTCTGCGCGTCCACCGCGGACCACAGGTCGTCGCTCCAGTCCACCACCGCCTGCACCGATTGCGGCAGCCCTGACAGCAGTGCGCGCCGCGCTGGCGCATCGATGAGCAACGCGCGATTGCCGGTTGCGGCGACCGCCGCCAGCTGGCCCAGCACGACGCGATCGGCCGCAGCGGCCGCGGCATCGGCCGGCACGCACAGCGCGCGCCCGCGCGGGTGGTACTGCAGGCGATTGGCTTCGCCAGTCGGCCCGCCCAGCTCGAGGCGGCAACCGATGGGCGTGTAGACGCTGTATTCGGCGCAGCGGCTGGCCAGCGCGGCCTCGCCGTGGCGCTGCAGCCAGTCGTGCAGCTCCTGCAGGGCCGCCGGCGCTGCGGCCACGCGCGCGGCGCCCAGCGCCAGCGGCGCGCGCGACAGTGCATCCCGCGCGTGCTGCAGCCGCAGCACCGTCCAGGGCCCGCCGGCCTTGGGTCCGGTGCCCGACAGGCCCTCGCCGCCGAACGGCTGGACGCCGACCACCGCCCCGATCATGTTGCGGTTGACGTAGATATTGCCGGCCCGGATGCGCGCGGCGATGGCGTCGATGGTTTCGTCGATGCGGCTGTGGATGCCGCAGGTAAGGCCGTAGCCGGTGCCGTTGATGGCATCGAGCAGCGCCGCGAGGTCCTCGCGGCGATAGCGCAGCACGTGCAGCACCGGGCCGAAGACCTCACGCTGCAGCTGCGCGACCGACGCGATCTCGATGATGGCCGGCGCCACGAAGCAGGACGTCGCCGGGTCGCCGGCGGCCGGCAGCCGCAGGCGCAGCCGGTCGGCAAAGCGGGCGATGTGTGCCTCGATGCCCGCCCGCGCCGGCGCATCGATCACCGGACCGACGTCCGTGCTGACGAGCGCCGGGTCGCCGGCACGCAGCTCGGCCGACGCGCCCAGCAGCATCTCGAGCACCGGGTCGGCGATTTCCTCCTGGAGGCACAGCAGGCGCAGCGCCGAGCAGCGCTGGCCCGCGCTGCCGAAGGCCGATTGCAGCGCATCCTGCACCACCTGTTCGGGCTGCGCGCTGGAGTCGACGATCATGGCGTTCTGTCCGCCGGTTTCGGCCACGAGCACCGGCGCGACCGCATCGTCCCGCGCGGCCAGCGCCTGGTCGATCAGCGCGGCGACCTCGGTCGAGCCGGTGAAAAGCACGGCCCGCACGCGCGGATCGCGCGTCAGGCGCGCACCCACCGCGCCGTCGCCCGGCAGCAGTTGCAGGCTGGCGCGCGGCACGCCGGCGGCGTGCATCAGGCGCACGGCCAGCGCGGCGATCAGCGGGGTCTGTTCGGCCGGCTTGGCCAGTACGGCGTTGCCGGCCGCCAGCGCCGCCGTCACCTGGCCCGTGAAGATGGCGAGCGGAAAATTCCACGGCGAGATGGCCACCACCGGCCCGAGCGGCGCCGCCGGATCGGCCGGCAGGCGGCGGGCCTGCAGCGCGTAATAGCGGCAGAAGTCGATCGCCTCGCGCACTTCACCCAGTGCATCGGCCAGCGTCTTGCCGGCCTCGTGGACCGCCAGCCACATCAGGTCGTCGCGGCGCCCGGCAAGGGCGTCGGCCACGGCCTCGAGCACGCCGGCCCGGTGCGCGCCGCTGGTCGCGCCCCACGCGTCCCTGTGATCGGCCGACAGCGCGGCGGCAAAGGCCGCGTCGACATCGGCGGCGGACGCCGCCTGGACGGTGCCGACCACCGCTTCCCAGCGCGCCGGATCGCGCACCGGCTGGGGGCCGGCCGGATCGGGGTCGAAGCGCCCGGACGCCAGCAGCGGGTAGGCGTTCCAGGCGCGCGCCGCGCTCGCGCGAAACGCCGTTGCCAGCGCCTCGAGCGCCGGGGCGTCGTGCAGGTCGAGTCCCGGCGAATTGCGCCGCAGCGGCGCAAACAGCTGCGGCGGCAGCGCGATGGCCCGGTGCGGCTGTCCGCCCGAGGCGACGGCGGCGGCGACGGGATCGGCCAGCAACTCGTCGATGGGCACGTTCTCGTCGACCACGCGATTGACGAACGACGAGTTGGCGCCGTTCTCCAGCAGGCGACGCACCAGGTAGGCGAGCAGCGTTTCGTGGCTGCCCACCGGCGCGTAGATGCGGCAGGCCAGCGCGCCCGGATCGGAGCCGACGACCTGGTCGTAGAGCGTTTCGCCCATGCCGTGCAGGCATTGCAGTTCGAACGGCGCCGTGCCGGCGGCCTGCGCCATCTGCAGCACCGCCGCCAGCGACAGCGCATTGTGGGTGGCGAACTGCGGGTACAGCCGGTCGGCATGCGCGAGCAGGCGCTGCGCGCACACGAGGAACGACAGGTCGGTATGGGGCTTGCGCGTGAACACCGGAAAGTCCGACTGTCCCTCGACCTGCGCCCGCTTGATCTCGCTGTCCCAGTACGCCCCCTTCACCAGCCGCACCATGCACCGGCGGCGCGTCTGCCGCGCCAGCGCCGCCAGCCAGTCCACCAGCGGCACGGCGCGCTTCTGGTAGGCCTGCACGACGATGCCCAGCCCGTCCCAGCCGGCCAGCGCCGGATCGGCCGCCAGGTGCGCGAAGATGTCCAGCGTCGGCTCCAGGCGCTCGCTCTCCTCGGCGTCGATATTGAGGCCGATGCCGGCGCGGCGCGCCAGCCGGCACAGGTCGGCGATCGCTGGCAGCAGTTCGCGCGCCACGCGATCCGGCTGCTGGCTGGTAAAGCGCGGGTGCAGCGCCGACAGCTTCACCGAAATGCCGGGCCGACGGTGCAGGTCGGCGCCGGCGCTGGCGCCCGCGCCGACGCCAATGGTTTCGATCGCGTGGGCATAGGCGTCGAAGTAGCGGCGCGCGTCGGCCGCGGTGAGCGCGGCCTCGCCCAGCATGTCGTAGGAATGGCGGTAGCCGCGGCGTTCGGCCTCCCGGGCCCGCGCCAGCGCCTGCTCGATGGTGCGGCCGAGCACGAACTGCTGCCCGAGCAGGCGCATGGCGATGTCGACGCCGGCGCGGATCAGCGGTTCGCCGCCGCGCGCGATCAGCCGGTTGGCCGCCGCGGTGAGACCGGCGTCGCTGTGGGTCGCTACCAGCCTGCCGGTAAGCATCAGCCCCCAGGCGGCGGCATTGACGAAGATCGAGCGGCTGCTGCCGATATGGGCGCGCCAGTCGCCCTGCGCCAGCTTGTCGCGGATCAGGGCGTCGGCCGTGGCCCGGTCGGGGATGCGCGCCAGCGCCTCGGCCAGGCACATCAGGGCGACGCCTTCCTGGCTGGAGAGCGAAAACTCGCGCATCAGCGCATCGACGCCGCTGCCGCGGCTGCGCTGGCCGCGCAGCTCGGTTATCCAGGCTCGCGCCTGCACGCGCGCCGCGGACCACTGCGCGTCCGACAGCGGCGCCTGGCGCAGCAGGTCGGCCACGCAATCGGCCTCCGGCCGGCGCAGCTGGGCCCGCAGCGCGGCGCGCGGGGGGAAGAGGGGCGGGTCGATTAAAATGGCGGATTCCCGGCGCAGACACGGCGCCTGCCGGCATTCTAGGGTCTGCGGCAGGGCCGGCGCCGCCGCACGGCCCAGAACAGGCACACCGATGAGCCCCGAAACCCCGTCCGAACCCCTCCCGCCCGTTGCCGAGGCCGCGGCCCTGCTCGACGACCGCCGCGCGGCCGGCACGGCGGACGGCATGCCCGAGATGGTCGACGGCGTGGCGCTGGCGCGGCTGTACGGCGAGCCGCTGTTCGCCCTGCCCCAGGACCTGTACATCCCGCCCGACGCGCTGGAAATCTTTCTCGAGGCCTTCGAGGGACCGCTTGACCTGCTGCTGTACCTGATCCGGCGCCAGCACTTCAACGTGCTCGACATCCCCATGGCCAAGCTGACGCAGCAGTACCTGGCCTACGTGGAGCAGATCCGCACGCACAACCTGGAGCTGGCCGCCGAGTACCTGCTGATGGCGGCGCTGCTCATCGAGATAAAGTCGCGCATGCTGCTGCCGGTGCGCAAGGTCGACACCGGCGAGGAGGTCGAGGACCCGCGCGCCGAACTCGTACGGCGCCTGGTGGAATACGAGCGCATCAAGCTGGCGGCGCTGCGCCTGGACGAGCAGCCGCGCATCGGCCGCGATTTCCTGCGCGCGCTGGTGACGATGGACCTGACGGTCGCGCCGCGCCATCCGGAAGTGGTGATCTCGGAGCTGCAGTCGGCCTGGAACGACATCCTGCGCCGCTCCAAGCTGCACACCCACCACCACATCGCCCGCGAACAGCTGTCGGTGCGCGAGCACATGAGCATCATCCTGCGGCGCCTGCAGACCGCGCGCTTTGTCGAATTCTCGGACCTGTTCGATCCGGGCCAGGGCACGCCGGTGGTGGTGGTGCACTTCATCGCGCTGCTGGAGCTCACCCGCGAGGGCCTGGTGGAAATCACCCAGGCCGCGCCGTACGCACCGATGTACGTGCGCCTAACCTTCGCGGCCAGCTAGGCGGCCGATTGCGCTGCGCCGCCTCCGACGTGCCGGGATCCCGCGCCCTGCGCCGGCGCCGCCACCCGCTCCCGCGATTGGGAGCGGCGAAGACCCCGGTGGCGCTGCTGGCGGCGCTGCTGGTGTGCGCCTGTGCCAGCGCGCCGCCGCCGGGCCCGGTGCCAGCGGCGCCCCCCGCGGCCGCGGCACGGGCGCCAAGCACTGCGGCCCCGATCGCCGCCGCGGCCGCACCGGCCTTTGCCCGCATCGACGGCAGCGCACTGCCGGCCGACTACCTGCGCTGGTTCCTGGCCGACGAACAGATCGACGCCGGCGACGCGGCTGCGGTGCGCAAGGCGCGCGATTGGCTGATCGACCGGCGCATCCAGGAGATGGAGGCGGCCCGACAGGGCTGGGCACCGCTGCCCGACCTGGGGGCGCTGCAAACCGCCGAGGACTACCAGCGCCAGAAGAAATACGACAACGCCGTGCTGCTGACGGTGCGCCTGAACCACATGAATGCCCATCCGGTCACGGACGCCGAGGCCCGGGCCGAATACGAGCGCCGCCATGGCGCGATCGGCGACCGAGAGTACAAGGTGCACCGCATTCGCGTGGCCACGGAGGCCGACGCCCGGGACATCATCGCCCGCATCGAGCGCGGCGAGCGCTTCGAATACCTGGCCCGCCGCAGCGAGGACGCGCTGTCCGCCGGCCGCGGCGGCGAGCTCGACTGGGCGCCGCCCGGCGCCTTCATGCCCGCCGTGACCGACGCGATCCGCCGGCTCGAACCCGGCCAGACCACCCGCGTGCCGGTGCACGCCGGCGACGCGTGGTTCGTGCTGCGCCTGGACGACGAGCGGACCGAGGCGGTCAAGCCCTTCGAGGAGGTGCGCGAGCGCGTGAAGACCGAGCTCTCGAACCGCGCCTTCCGCGACTACGTGCAGGCGCTGCGCGCGGCACATTCGATCGATATCCTGCAGTAGCCTGCCGCGGAGCACCACGATGATCACCGTTCACCATCTCGACAACTCGCGCTCGCAGCGGGTGCTCTGGCTGCTCGAGGAACTGGGCCTGCCCTACGAGATCCGCCGCTACCGGCGCGATCCGGCAACGCTGCTGGCGCCGCCGGAACTGCGGCAGGTGCACCCGCTGGGCAAGGCGCCGGTGATCACCGACGGCGACCTCACCGTGGCCGAATCCGGTGCCATCATCGAATACCTCGTGGAGCGCGACGGCAGCGGCCGGCTGGTGCCGCCCGCCGGCACGCCCGAGCGCCTGCGCTGGCGCTACTGGATGCACTTCGCCGAAGGATCGGCCATGCCCCCGCTGCTGCTCAAGTTCGTGTTCGACAAGGTCGAAACGGCGCCGATGCCGTTCTTCGTGCGGCCGATCGCGCGCGGCATCTCGCGCAGCGTCAAGGCGCTGGCCATCACCCCCAACCTGGAGCGCCAGCTCGACTTCCTGGAACGCGAACTGGAGCGCGCGCCCTGGTTCGCCGGCGAGCAGTTCAGCGCCGCCGATATCCAGATGAGTTTTCCGGTCGAGGCAGCCCGCCAGCGCGCCGGGCTCGACGCCGGCCGGCCGAGGCTGATGGCGTTCCTGCAGCGCATCCACGCCCGGCCGGCGTACCGTGCCGCGCTCGCGCGTGGCGGTCCGTACAGCTTCGCGGCGGACTGACGCGCGCGGGCGGCGGCGACTACCGCCAGGACAGCAGTTCCCATTGCCGATAGGCCTCGTGCATGTCGCCGCCCCGACCGGGAACGTAGTGCACGCCGTGGCTGCGCCGCAGGACCCAGCGGCCGACGGCCGGCGCGAACCACACGGATTCGTCGCGCTCGCTTTCCACGTCCTGCGGGTCGTTGCTGACGAAATGGATGCGGTTGTCGAACTGCAGCACGGTAAAGGCGCCGGCCGGCGCGGTGATCGTTTCCCAATGCCGGGGCGTCATCGACAGTTCCCAGCGCCGGCGCGAGTCGGGGTCGGCCAGCAGGCGGTAATGGTCGGCGTAGCGTGTGCACCGGGTCGAGGCCAGGTCGGCGGGCCAGGCGGGCAGCGGCTGGTCGTAGCGCAACGGCAGGTCCCAGTGTCCGTCCTGCACCAGCGAACCCCAGGTGTCCTGGATTTCGTCGTCGAGCGCACCGCGGCGCCGGCTGGTGCGCTGGATATGGATCTGCGGGGTAACGGCGACGACGGTTTCCGTGACCTCGTCCTCGATCTCGCCGTTATAGAGGTTGCGGACCTGGTATACCCATTGCTGGCCCAGCGCGACCGGCCGCACCGTGGCCTGCGCGGGAATGGCCGTGGCGTGGGCATCCGCTGGCCAGCGCGGCGCCCCGGCGCATGCGGCCAGCGACAGGGCGAGCGCGGGGACAAGCACGGCAACGAGCGGGTTTACTGCCAGACGACGCATGGGATCTCCTTCGCGCAAGCGCGCTCGGCACCGCCGCGGCAATGCGCTCATGGCGGGAGTTCTACGCTGACGGCAGGCCGCGCGCAACCGGGATAAGCGCCGGCGGCGACCCGCTCGCGCCGGAGGACAATGCCGTACGGGATTGTCCGTACGGACGGCATGCGCGCCTTTGTAGGACAATGGTGCGCAGGTCCCGTCCAGGTGCGCCGCCGCGCACCGTCCGCCATGTATCTTCCTGCCCATTTCGCAGAACGGCGCCCCGACGTGCTGCGCGCACTCATCGCGGGGCACCCGCTGGCGACCCTGGTCACCGTGGCCGATGGCGGCATCGCCGCCAACCATATTCCGCTGCAGTGGCATGACGACGGCAGCGCGCACGGCGTGCTGCGCGGCCACGTGGCGCGGGCCAACCCGCTCTGGCATGACCGCGACGACGTGTTCGAACCGCTGGCCATCTTCCACGGCCCGCAGGCCTACGTCTCGCCGTCCTGGTACGCGACCAAGCAGGAACACGGCAGGGTCGTGCCCACCTGGAACTATTGCACGGTGCACGCGTACGGGCGTCTTGCGGTGCATCCGGATGCCGAATGGCTGCGCGCGCTGGTGGAGGCGCTGACCCGCCAGCACGAGGGCCATCGCGAGCGGCCCTGGGCGGTGGGCGATGCACCGGACGATTACGTGCAGGCGCTGCTGGGGCAGATCGTGGGCATCGAGCTGGCGATCCGCACGATCGCCGGCAAGTGGAAGGTGAGCCAGAACCAGCCGGGGCGCAACCGGATCGGGGTGATCGCCGGCCTGCGCGCGGCCGGCGGCAGCGACGCCGCCGTTGCCGACGGCGTGCAGGACGCGCTGCGCCGTGGCGCGGCGCCGGAAATCAATCCGCCAGGGTGACCAGCTGCAGCGGCGTGCTTGCCGTGGCGCAGGTGGCGCTCAGCGGATGCCGGCAGCCGTTCACGACCAGCGTGGCGATGCCGCCCGCGACCGGGCTCAGCACGACGCCCGCGTTGCTCGGCAGCAGGGGCAGGGAGGAGGTGCCGGTGGGCACCAGGGCGACCGTCAGCGAACCCGGCATGACGTCGACGTAGGTCGAGGCGCCGGTGTATGCCAGGTTGACGATGAGCCGGCTCAGGATGACCGGCGTGGTTCCCGAGGTATCGATCGAGACCAGATCGACCGAGGTGGCGATATCGGGCGACAGCTGGATCAGCCGCAATTTGGCCATGCCGCTGGGCGGCGCGCGCAGGTCGTCGGCCACGGCCAGCAACTGCAGGTTGTCGGGCGGCGCCAGTCCATTGATGCCCACCGAGAAGACGCTGAACGTGGTGCCGGCCGCGAACGCCAGGTCCTTGCCCACCAGCTCGTTGGTGATGCCCGACGACGTGAATGACACGTGGTAGGCCTGCGGCAGCAGCGCCTGGTAGGCACTGGCGGTGCCCTGGGCGACGCTGGTGGCGAACGGCGCCGTGGCGCCGTTGCCGGCGCCATTCTGGTCGAAGTAGGCATCGATGCCGCCGGTGGCCGGCGCGAAATTGCCCACGCGCACCTGGACGCGCTGGTCGCCGATCGTCAGCACGGTGCCGTCGGCCGCCAGGCTGAGCAGGGTGAAGGTAGCCGCCGAGCCGGATACCGGAACGACGGCCAGCAGTGCATCGGCGCCCGCCATCAGGGTGACCGGACCCGAATCGAAGACCACGGTGCGGGTGGTATCGCCGCTGGCGACCGCGCGGATGCGGTAATCGCCGGCGGTCACCACCTGGGGCAGCGGTCCGATGCTGGCACCATCGCCGGCGTAGGCCAGGGCGGTTTGCGTGGCAGCGGTCGGCAGCGCCGCCGTCGGCGTGGTCACGTACAGGTCGAGCGCACCGGTGCCCGGCGCGGCATGCACGAAGGTCAGCTGCGACCGGCCGGCGGCCACAACGGCGGCGTTGTGCGCGACGGTGACTGTCGTCAGCGCCGTGCTGCCCTGCACCGCCAGCACGGAGTAATTGGTGCCCGCGGCAGCCGAGAAGTTGGCGGTGACTGCTGCCGTGGTCGTGCCGCTGGGTTCGAAGGCGACCGAGGCGCTGCCGGTGGCGACGGCCGCGAAGGCGCTGGCCTGGCCGTATGCCAGTTTGCTTGCGGTAGGTGTGGTGGCGGCGTCGACGACGATGTCGTAGCTGGTGGGGGCACCGTAGACCGCATTGACCGCGCGCACGAGGGGAGCGGTCCCCGAGGCGTTGCCGCCGCCGGTGCAGCCGCCCAGCGCGAGCAGCCCCGCGGCGAAACTCAGGAGCCACCCGGCCGCACGCGCCGCCGGAGTTGTTGACGCTTGTAGGTACATGTCTTCCCGCTGGCCGACGCCGCCCGCCGGACAGCGGGCGCCCCGGCACTCCGCCCCGGGGCGGAGTGCCGGCGGCATCATAACAAGGCGCGCTGGCCGCGCACCTACTCGGCGGCGAAGAAACCCTTCATGCGGTCGACGAAGGACCTGGTCTGGGGCGAGTGCCGGGCACCGCCCTCGCGCACGGCCGCGTCGAAATCGCGCAGCAGCTTCTTCTGCTTTTCGGTGAGGCGCACCGGCGTCTCCACCCGGACATGGCAGTACAGGTCGCCCGGGTAGCTCGAGCGCACGCCCTTGATGCCCTTGCCGCGCAGGCGGAAGGTCTTGCCGCTCTGCGTGCCCTCGGGAATCGTGATGCTCACCTTCTCGCGCAGCGTGACCACTTCGATCTCGCTGCCCAGCGTGGCCGTGGCGACCGAGATCGGCACCTCGCAGTGCAGGTCGTCGCCGTCGCGCTGGAAGACCTCGTGCGGCGTGATGCGGATTTCCACGTACAGGTCGCCCGGCGGTCCGCCGTTGACGCCCGGCTCGCCCTTGCCGGCCAGGCGGATGCGCTGGCCCTCGTCGATGCCCGCGGGGATCGACACCTCCAGCACCTTGTTGTGCTTGGTACGCCCCTCGCCGTGGCAGTTCTGGCACGGGTTGGCGATCACGCGCCCGCTGCCGTGGCAGGTGGGGCAGGTCTGCTGGATCGAGAAGAAGCCCTGGGCCATGCGCACCGCGCCCGAACCGCCGCATGTCGAGCAGGTCTTGGGCTTGGTGCCGGGCTTGGCGCCGCTGCCGCCGCAGACGTCGCAGTTCTCCCAGGCCGGCACGCGGATATCGGTGGCAAAGCCGTTGGCGGCCTGCTCGAGCGTGAGTTCCATGTTGTAGCGCAGGTCGGCGCCGCGAAAGGCGTTGCTGCGCCCGCCGCGCGCGCCCGCGGCGCCGCCGAAGATGTCGCCGAAGATGTCGCCGAAGGCCTCGGCGAAGCCGCCGTTGAAGCCGGCACCGCCGCCGCTGCCAAAGCCGCCGGCCGCGGCGTTGGGGTCTACGCCCGCGTGGCCGAAACGGTCGTAGGCGGCGCGCTTTTGCGCGTCGGAGAGCATCTCGTAGGCCTCCTTGGCCTCCTTGAATTTCTCCTCCGCGCCCTTGTCATCCGGATTGCGGTCCGGATGGTGCTTCATCGCCAGCTTGCGATAGGACTTCTTGATCTCCTCCTCGGAGGCGTTCTTCGCCACGCCGAGGACCTCGTAGTAATCGCGCTTGGCCATGTTTGGATGTCAGTGCAAGTTTGGGGATGCCGGCAGCGGGGTCCGCCCGCGCGCCGCCAAAGCCAACGCCGGGAGGACGCCCGCGCGGCGGGCGCGGGCGCGCCACCCGGCGCGGACAGGGTTGGAGCAGGCCATCAGGCGCGCTTGACCTCCTTGAAATCGGCGTCGACCACGTCCTCGGCATTGCCCTTGCCGGTCGCGGACTCGGCCGCCGCCGCGCCGGCGCCCGCACCGGTGGCCTGGGCCGCAGCCCCCTGGGCCTGCGCATCGGCATACATCTTCTCGCCGAGCTTTTGCGAAACGCTCATCAGGTGTGCGGCCTTGGCGTCGATGGCGGCCTTGTCCTCGCCCGCGAGCACGCCCTCCAGGTCCTTGATGGCGGCCTGGATCGCGGCCTTCTCGGCATCGTCGAGGCTGGCGCCGTGCTCGCCCAGGGCCTTGCTCACCTGGTGCATGGCGGCCTCGGCCGAATTGCACGACTGCACCAGTTCCAGGCGTCGGTGGTCCTCGGCCTTGTTGGCCTCGGCGTCCTTCACCATGCGGTTGATCTCGTCCTCGTTCAGGCCGGAGTTCGCCTTGATGGTGATCTTGTTCTCCTTGCCGGTCGCCTTGTCGCGCGCGCCGACATGCAGGATGCCGTTGGCGTCGATGTCGAACGACACCTCGATCTGCGGCGTGCCGCGCGGCGAGGGCGGGATGCCCTCGAGGTTGAACTCGCCCAGCAGCTTGTTGCCCGCGGCGATCTCGCGCTCGCCCTGGAAGACCTTGATCGTGACCGCCGGCTGGTTGTCGTCGGCCGTGGAGAAGGTCTGGGCGAACCTGGTCGGGATGGTCGTGTTCTTCTGGATCATCTTGGTCATGACCCCGCCCAGGGTCTCGATGCCCAGCGACAGCGGCGTCACGTCCAGCAGCAGCACGTCCTTGCGCTCGCCCGAGAGCACGGACCCCTGGATGGCGGCGCCGACGGCGACCGCCTCGTCGGGATTGACGTCCTTGCGCGGCTCGCGGCCGAAGAACTCGCGCACCTTCTCCTGCACCTTGGGCATGCGCGTCATGCCGCCGACCAGGATCACGTCGTTGATGGCCGACACGCCCACGCCGGCGTCCTTCATGGCGATGCGGCAGGGCTCGATCGTGCGCTCGATCAGGTCCTCGACCAGCGACTCGAGCTTGGCGCGCGTCAGCTTCATGTTCAGGTGCCGCGGCCCGTTCTGGTCGGCCGTGATGTACGGCAGGTTGAGCTCGGTCTGCTGGCTCGAGGACAGCTCGATCTTGGCCTTCTCGGCGGCTTCCTTCAGGCGCTGCAGCGCCAGCACGTCCTTGGACAGGTCGACGCCCTGCTCCTTCTTGAACTCGCCGATGATGTAGTCGATGATGCGCTGGTCGAAGTCCTCGCCGCCGAGGAAGGTGTCGCCGTTGGTGGACAGCACCTCGAACTGCTTCTCGCCGTCGACGTCGGCGATCTCGATGATCGACACGTCGAAGGTGCCGCCGCCCAGGTCATAGACGGCGATCTTCTTGTCGCCGTGTTCTTCCTTCTTGTCCAGGCCGAAGGCCAGCGCGGCCGCGGTCGGCTCGTTGATGATGCGCTTGACGTCCAGTCCGGCGATGCGGCCGGCATCCTTGGTCGCCTGGCGCTGCGAATCGTTGAAGTAGGCCGGAACCGTGATCACCGCCTCGGTCACGGGCTCGCCCAGGTAGTCCTCGGCGGTCTTCTTCATCTTGCGCAGCACCTCGGCCGACACCTGCGGCGGGGCGATCTTGCTGCCGCGCACCTCGACCCAGGCGTCGTTGTTGTCGGCCTTGACGATCCGGTAGGGCATCAGGCCAATGTCCTTCTGCACTTCCTTTTCCTCGAAGCGCCGGCCGATCAGCCGCTTGACGGCGTACAGCGTGCTGCGCGGGTTGGTCACGGCCTGCCGCTTGGCGGGCGCGCCGACCAGGATCTCGCCGTCCTCCATGTAGGCCACGATGGACGGCGTGGTGCGCGCGCCTTCCGCGTTCTCGATCACCTTGATCTGGCCGCCCTCCATCAGGGCGACACAGGAGTTCGTCGTGCCGAGGTCGATGCCAATGATCTTGCCCATCTTCTTTTCCTTTTCCTGCGCTCCAGCAGCGCTGCGTTATGCCCCTGACGCGATCGCGTCCGAATGGCTGTTACATGGTGTCCGAACCGGGTGGATTCAAGCCCCCTGCACCACCGTGACCAGCGCCGGGCGCAGGACCCGGTCGGCGATCATCCAGCCCTTTTGCAGCACCGCGGCCACGTGATTGGCCGGGACGCTGCCATCGCCGGGCACCGCCGAAATGGCCTGGTGGCGGTGCGGGTCGAACTTCTCTCCCAATGGGTTGATTTCGCTCAGGCGGGCGCGCTCGAAGGCCGCGCGCAACTGCCGCAGCGTGATCTGCACGCCCTCGCGCAGCGCCGCCGGGCTGGCCGACTCGTCCTGCAGGGCCTTTTCCAGGCTGTCGAAGACCGGCACCAGCGACTCGGCGAACGATTCCACCGCGTACTTGTGCGCCCGGGAGACCTCGTCCTGCGTGCGGCGCCGCACGTTTTCCATTTCCGCCAGCGCGCGCAGGTACAGGCCATGGTTCTCCTCGGCCTTTGCCTTGGCTGCGAGCAGTTCGGCGCCCGGTGCGGCCGTTTCCGGGGCGGCACCGTTTTGCGCCGACGCTTCGCCCGGCGGGACCTCCGATTCGCCAACCGTCATGCAATTCCCCAAAAAATCACAAAAAATTCAATGGCTTGGGCCAAAGGCGCAGCCCGACGCCCCTGCACGTGGGGGCAGGCCGCGGCATTTCAAGGGCCGAGACGAAATATTTGCGGCGTGCCGCCGGCGCTAGCGCGGTGCACCCATGGCGAGCGCGCGGGCGGCGCTCTGGCGCGCCTGCTCGGCGCGCGCGCCGCGTTCACGGACGTCCACCGGCCAGCCCAGGGTGTGCCGCTCGACGATCTCGGCCAGGGCGCCGATGAAGCGCGGCGCGCCGTTCAGGCACGGGATGAGGTGGAACTCCCGGCCGCCGCCGGTGAGGAAATCCGACCGTCCCTCGAGGGCGATTTCCTCGAGCGTCTCCAGGCAGTCGGCGGTGAATCCGGGGCAGATGACATCGACGCGGCCGGTGCCGGCCCGCCCCAGCGCGCGCAGCGTATCGGCCGTATAGGGCTCGAGCCACCGGGCGCGGCCGAAACGCGACTGGAAGCTCAGCGCATATTCGTCGGCACGCAGGTCCAGGGCCTCGCCCAGCAGGCGTGCGGTCCGGGCGCACTCGCAGTGGTAGGGATCGCCCAGGTCGAGGTTGCGCCGCGGCAGGCCATGGAAGCTCATCAGCAGCCTGTCGGGGCGGCCGTGGGCGGACCAGTATTCGCGCACCGAGCGGCGCAGGGCGTCGATATAGGCGGGGTGGTCGTGGAAATCGCGCACCCAGCGCAGTTCCGGCAGGTTGCGCGTGCGCGCCAGCACGGCCATCACGCCGTCGATCGCCGACGCGGTCGTGGTGGCCGAATACTGCGGGTACAGCGGCAGCAGCAGCAGGCGCGTGACGCGCTCGCGGCGCATGGATTCCATCACCGCGTCGATCGACGGCTCGCCGTAGCGCATCGCCAGGTAGACCGTCATGTCGATGCCGCGCCGCTGCAGTTCGGCCTGCAGTTCGCGCTGCTGGTGCTCGGAATGGACCAGCAGCGGCGACCCCTCCGCGCTCCAGACCGCCGCGTAGCGCTTGGCCGACGCGCCGGCGCGCAGCGGCAGGATCAGGCCGTTGAGGATCGGCCACCAGGCCAGCCGCGGTATCTCGACGACGCGCGGATCCATGAGGAACTGCTTGAGGTAGCGGTGCACGGCCGGCGCCGTGGCGGCTGCCGGCGTGCCCAGGTTGAGCAGCAGCACCGCGGCCCGACCGGGCGTGCCATGCGGGTGGGAGGCGACGGACAGGAATTTCATCGGCAGCGGGTTTCCGGTGGGCAGGCGGTTTGCAAGGGGGCCGCCGCAGGCGGCCGCGCGGGGGCAGCGGGGTCGACGGCCTATTCCTCGCGGGACAGCGCGCTCGACAGCAGCTTGGCGGTGATGTCGACGATCGGGATCATGCGCTCGTAGGCCATGCGCGTGGGGCCAATCACGCCCAGCGTGCCCACGACCTTGCCGTGGACTTCGTAGGGGGCGACCACCATGCTCATCTCGTCGAGCGGCACCAGATTGGACTCGCCGCCGATGTAGATCTGCACGCCCTCGGCGCGGCTCGAGTCGTCGAGCAGCCCGACCAGGCGCGCCTTGTGCTCGAACAGGTCGAAGAGCGCACGCAGCTTGTCCATGTCGGCAGTGAGCTCGTCGACGCCGATCAGGTTGCGCTCGCCGGAGATGACCACGGGCTGGCTGTCGCCGGCGGCCTCGGCGCCGGCGCGCACCGCGGCATTCATCAGCACGAGGATCTCGCCGCGCAGTTCGAGCATCTCGCCCTCGAGGCGCGTGCGTGCCTCCTCGAAGCGCATGCCGGCAAAGTGCTGGTTGAGCGCGTTGGCGGCCTCGACCAGCTGCGCGTGGGTATAGGGGCGGTCGGTGATCAGGATGCGGTTCTGCACGTCGCCGTCGGGCGCCACCACGATCATCAGCACGCGCCGCTCGGACAGGCGCAGGAACTCCACCTGGCGAAAGGTCGAGGAGCGTCGCGGCGTAAGCACCACGCCGGCGAAATGCGACAGGCTGGAGAGCAGCTGCGCGGCCGTCTGGATGGCGCGTTGCGGCTCGGCGATCTGCATCTGCCCGTGGATGAGCTCGCTCTGGCCAGCCTCCAGGGGCCGGACCGTGAGCAGCGAATCGACGAACAGCCGGTAGCCGCGCGGCGTGGGCACCCGCCCGGCCGAGGTGTGCGGGCTGACGACAAAGCCCAGCTCCTCGAGGTCGGACATGACGTTGCGGATGGTCGCCGGCGACAGCTCGAGGCCGGAGATCTTGGACAGCGCCCGCGAGCCGACCGGCTGGCCATCGGCGATGTAGCGTTCCACGAGGGTCTTGAGCAGCAGGCGCGAGCGCTTATCCAGCATGAGCAACCGCGGGGCGTGATTTCATGGACAAGGCCGATTTTATGCCGATTGGCGGACCTGGAAACGGCAGGCACGCCAGCATCATCCCACGGCGGGGAGGCCATGGCGCACGCCGCCGGCCAGGGTGCGCCCGGCGCGCGGCCGCATCCCGTACTCCCGCCGGCGGGCGTGCGGGCCCGATGGCGCCGCGCGCGCGCTTCGGCCGCGACGGTGGTTTCTTGCATAATCGGGCCCATGGGCGCGCACTTCCAGAACGTTGCGGTATTTGCCAAGACCCGGGCCGAGGGCAATCGCACGGCCCTGGTGCAGGCGCTGGGCACCATCCTGGGCATCGTCGAGCGCGCCGGCATGCGCGCCATGCTGCACGACGACACGCGCCAGGCGCTGGGACTGCTGCAGCACGCCGGCCATTCGCTGACCGACATCGGCGACGCCGCCGACGTCGCCATCGTGCTGGGCGGCGACGGCACGATGCTGAGCATCGCCCGCGACCTGGCGGCCTTCGACGTGCCGCTGATCGGCATCAACTTCGGCCGCCTGGGCTTCATGACCGACATCGCCCTGGAACAGATTCCCGAGGTGCTGGAAGAGATGCTCGAGGGCCGCTTCGAGACCGACCAGCGCACGCTGCTCGAGGGCGAGGTGCTGCGCGCCGGCGCCGTGGTCCTGCGCACGCACGCGCTCAACGACGTGGTGCTGTCGCACGGGGTGACGGGCGGCCTGGTCGAGTTCACCGTGCGCGTGGACGGCATCAGCATGTACACCCAGCGCGCCGACGGCCTCATCCTGGCAACGCCTACCGGCTCGACGGCCTACGCGCTGTCGGCCAACGGGCCCATCCTGCATCCGTCGCTGGCCGGCCTGGTGCTCGTGCCGGTGGCGCCGCACACGCTCTCCAACCGGCCGATCGCCCTGCCCGACAGCGTCGAGATCGAGATCGAGCTCACCGAGGGCCGGGATGCCAATGCCTATTTCGATATGCAGTCCTTTTCCAGGCTGCTGCCCGGCGACCTGGTGCGCGTGCGGCGCAGCGCGCGCTTTGCCACGCTGCTGCATCCGGCCGGCTACAACTACTTTGCCACGCTGCGCCAGAAGCTGCACTGGAACGTGATGTCGACCGACGCCCGGGGACGCGCCTGAACCGCCATGCTGCTTGCGCTGTCCATTGCCGACTTCGTCATCGTCGAGCGCCTTGACCTGGATTTCTCCAGCGGCTTCACCGTCCTGACCGGCGAGACCGGCGCCGGCAAGTCCATCCTCATCGACGCGCTGCAGTTCGTGCTGGGCGAACGGGCGCCGGCCGACAGCGTGCGCGACGGCGCCGAGCGCGCCGAGGTCGCGGCCGAATTCCAGTGCGGGGCGGCCGTGCGCGACTGGCTGGCCCAGGCCGGCTTCGCCGTACCGCCCGAGGCGGTCGCGCCAGTGCTCGTCCGGCGCACGCTGGACGCCTCCGGCCGCAGCCGCGGCTTCATCAACGGCAGCGCGGCCACGCTGGCGCAGCTGCGCGAGCTCGGCGAACAGCTGCTCGACGTGCACGGCCAGCACGAACACCAGCTGCTGCTGCGTCCGGCGGCGCAGCAGCAGCTGCTCGACGCACACGGCCGGCTGCAGGAGCGCGTGCATGCCGTGGGCGCCGCCTATGCAGCCTGGCGCGCCGCCGGCCGCGCCGCGGCCGAGGCCGAGGCCGCGCACACCCAGACCGCGGCCGAGGCGGCGCAGCTGCGCGCGCAGCTCGAGGACCTCGATGCCCTGGCGCCGCTGGCCGGCGAGTGGGAGCGCCTGGAGGCCGAACAGCGGCGCCTGGCCAACGCCGCGGACCTGCTCGAGGGCTCGCGCTGGGCGCTCGAGGCGCTGGACGAGGGCGAGGATGGCCTGCAGCGGCGGCTGGTGCGGGTACAGGCGCGCCTGGCCGGCCTGCGGCGCTTCGACCCGGCGCTCGGCCCGATCGCCGAGGCCGTGGCGAGCGCGCAGATCCAGCTGGACGAGGCGGCGCGCGAACTGGGCCATTACGTGGGGCGCAGCGACATCGACGACAGCCGCCTGGCGCAGGTCGACGAACGCGTCGGCGCGCTCCATGCGGCCGGCCGCAAGTGGCGCTGCGCGCCGGCCGATCTGACCGCACTGCACGAGCAGATCCGCAGCCGCCTGGCGCACCTGGCCGACGGCCAGGACAGCGCGGCGCTGCAGGCCGCCGCGCAGCGCGCCGGTGCGGCCTATCGCGGGCAGGCCGAGGCGCTCGCGGCGGCGCGGCGCGCGGCGGCGCGCGCGATGGGCCAGCAGGTCACCCGGGCGATGCAGGACCTGGCCATGGAGGGCGGCCGCTTCGAGATACAGGTCGACGCGGCCGAGCCCGCGGCCACCGGCACCGATCGCATCGAATTTCTGGTCAGCGGCCATGCGGCCGGCACCGCGCGCCCGCTCGCGCGGGTGGCCAGCGGCGGCGAGCTGTCGCGCATCGGCCTGGCCATCGCCGTCATCGCGGCGGCGGCCAATCCGGTGCCCACGCTGATCTTCGACGAGGTCGATGCGGGTATCGGCGGCCAGGTGGCCGCCACGGTCGGGCGCCTGCTGCGCCAGCTGGGCACCAGCCGCCAGGTGTTCTGCGTGACCCACCTGCCGCAGGTGGCTTCCTGCGGCGATCACCACCTGTCGGTGCGCAAGTCCAGCCTGCCCGGCGGACGGCCGGTCTCGCACACCGAAGCGCTGCGCGGCGACGCACGGGTGCAGGAGATCGCGCGCATGCTGGGCGGGGCGCAGATTACGGCGCTGACCCAAAAGCACGCACAGGAAATGCTGGCGCAGACCTAGCCGGGCCCTCGCCCCGCGGCCGCCACCGGGCCCGGGAAGACAAACCGCCGGCCCCGCCGTGGCGGGGCGTGAACCGCTACAGTTCTTCCTTGGGCCGGCGCGGGCAGTTTTCCTTGCGGCACACGCCGTACAGTGCCAGCGCATGCTCCTGCAGGTCGAAACCGCGCTCGGCGGCGACGCGATTCTGGCGCGCCTCGATTTCCTGGTCGACGAACTCCTCGACGTGACCGCAGTTGACGCACACCAGATGGTCGTGGTGCGGACCCTCGTTGAGCTCGAAGACCGCACGGCCCGCCTCGAAGTGGCGGCGCGACAGCAGGCCGGCCTGCTCGAACTGGGTCAGTACCCGGTACACCGTCGCCAGGCCCACGTCGAGGCGGTCGGCGCTGAGCATCCGGTACACGTCCTCCGCGCTCAGGTGGCGCTCGCCGGACTCGCTCGAGTGGCGCTGGAAGATTTCAAGAATCTTCAGGCGCGGCGCCGTGGCCTTGAGTCCGCTGTCCTTGAGCTCCGTGGCGCTCTTCTGTTTTGGCATGATGACTCCCCGCCAGCCGGTAAAAAAGAACCGATAAATTCCCGCTCCCACCAGCCGGTATCATAGCGGCGGGCAGCGGCAATGCCCGTTCTGATAATCGTCCCTATTTGACCTGGCTCATGATCCGAACCGCAAAGCTTCTGTGCCTGGCCCTCCTGCCGCTGGCAGCCGGCGCCTGCTCGTCCTCCTATGTGCCCAACGTCCTGCGGCCGTACCGGCCGGACGTCCAGCAGGGCAATATCGTCACCAAGGACATGGTCGAGCAGCTGCGCCCGGGGATGACCCGCGACCAGGTCCGCTTCCTGCTCGGGACGCCGATGCTCACCGACATCTTCCACCAGGATCGCTGGGACTACCCGTACTACCTGCGGCGCAAGAGCGGCGAGACCCAGATCCGCAAGCTGTCGATCCAGTTCGCCGATGGCAAGGTCGGTCGCTACGACAGCGATGCCATGCCGGCCGAGCCGCTGGCCGACAGCCTGATCCTGGGGCAGAAGGCGCCCAAGGCGGCGACCCCGGCGCCGGCCGCCAGCCCCGCCGCTGCTCCGGCGCCCGCGGACCCCGGCGCCGACACGCCGGCACCGGCCCCGGCGCCGACAGCGCCGGTGCCCGCCGCCCCGGCGTCGGTCCGCTAGGCCTGGGCCGGCGCTGCGCCACGGCAGCTTGCGCATGAAAGTCGCCATTGCCGGCAGCACCGGGCGCATGGGTCGGATGCTGATCGAGGCGGTGCTGCAAAGTCCCGGCCTGGAACTGACCGTGGCGCTCGATCGCGCCGACAGCCCCGACCTCGGCCGCGATTGCGCCGCCTTCCTCGGCCGCGAATCGGGGGTGCGCATCGGCGCCGATCCTGCCGCCATCGGCACCGCCGAGGTCCTGATCGATTTCACGCGGCCCGAGGCCACCCTGGCCCACCTGGACGCCTGCGTCGCCGCGGGCGTCGCGGCGGTCGTGGGCACCACCGGTTTCGATCCCGCGGGCCGCGCGTGCGTGGAGGCCGCCGCGCGGCAGATCCCCATCGTGCTGGCACCCAACATGAGCCTCGGAGTGCAGGCGCTGCTGCGCCTGGTGGAACTGGGCGCACGGCTGCTCGACGAGGGCTACGACCTGGAGATCGTCGAGGCGCACCACCGCGACAAGGTCGATGCGCCCTCGGGCACCGCCCTGCAGCTGGGCGCCGTGGCGGCGCGCGCGCGCGGGCAGAAGCTCGAGCAATGCGCGGTGTACGCCCGCCAGGGCACCGTAGGACCGCGGCCGCCCGGCAGCATCGGTTTTGCCGCGATCCGCGGCGGCGACATCATCGGCGACCACACCGTGCTCTTTGCCGGCGCCGGCGAGCGCATCGAGATCACCCATCGTTCGTCGAGCCGGCAGTCCTATGCCCAGGGCGCGGTGCGCGCCGCGCGCTTCGTGCGGGGACGCGCGCCTGGCCTGTACACGATGCAGGACGTGCTGGCGCCGTGATCGACGGGCGGCGGCTGGCCGCCGTGCTGGTGCTGGCCGGCGCGCTGGCCGGGGCCGCGGCACCCGGCAGCGCCGCGCTCGCGGTGCGCGACGACGCCGGTACGCTGGTGTCGCTGCCGCAGCCGGCACGGCGCATCGTCAGCCTTTCGCCCGGCATCACCGAACTGCTGTACACGGCCGGCGCCGGCACGCGAATCGTCGCCGCCAGCGACTACTCGGACTACCCGGAGGCGGCGCGCGGCCTGCCGCGCGTGGCGCGAGCGCAAGGCATCGACCTGGAGCGCGTCGCCGCGCTGCGTCCGGACCTGATCGTCACCTGGGGCAGCGGTTATCCGCCCGCGCTGCTCGACGCGCTGCGGCGGCTGGCCGTGCCGGTGTACGTGCTCGAACCACGCACACTTGAGGAGATCGCCGGCTCGGTGGAGCGCCTGGGGACGCTGGCCGGATCGGCCGCGGCTCCGGCCGCGGCGGCGGCCTTTCGCGCCCGCCTGGGGCAATTGCGGCAGCGGTATGCCGCGCGGCCGCCGGTCACGGTCTTCTACCAGGTGTGGGGCAGGCCGCTGATGACGCTGTCGGGGCGCCACATCGTCAGCGAGGTGATGCGCACCTGCGGCGCCCGCAATGTTTTCGAGGAGCTGGAGCCGCTGGTCGCCACGGTGGATGTCGAATCCGTGCTGGCACGACGCCCGCAGCTCATCCTGGATGCCGAGCCCGGCGGCGTGGACCGGGGGACGCTGGCGGACTGGCGCAGATACCCGCAGCTGCCGGCCGTGGCCGGCGGCCACCTGTTGACGCTTGACGCCGATCTGCTGGACCGCGGCAGCGTGCGCATCCTCGATGCCGCTGACGCCTTGTGCGCGGCCGTCGATGCCGTGCGCGCCGGCAAGTGACCGGCGGGGACGCGCGCCCGCAGCCCGGCCCTCTCCCGGAGGGAGATGGGGCGTTCGGGGAAAGCGGATCAGATCCTGCGGCGGCCGTTGCTGGTCCAGTGGATGATCGGCGTCCACTGGTCGATATCCTGCTGGACGCGCGCCGGAGCGACGTCCCAAAGGGTCAGGCCCTGCGCCGACAGCTGCACGTAGTTCTGCGTGTCGCGCAGGAAGCCGAGGAAGGGAATGCCGGCATCCTCAACGTAGCGGCTCAGCTGGCTGGCCGCGCGCGTGCGCGGATCGACCCGGGTACCCACGACGGCCACGCGGCCGTTCTGCGGCGTGGCGCCGTATTGGGCCAGCCTGCCGATGAAGGCGTGCGTCGCCTGGATGTCGAAGAGCGAGGCCTGCAGCGGCACGATGATCTTGGCGGCCACCTTGACCGCATCCTTGAGCGCCGCGCCGTCGATGCCCGACGGCGTATCGAGCACGATATGCGTGACGTCGCTCGGCGGCCTGGCGACGCCGGTGGAGGAGAAGTCCCAGGAGGTAATAGAGGGCGCCGTCGTCGGGCGCAGGCGCAGCCAGTTGCCTATGGATTGCTGTCGATCGAGGTCACCGAGCATCGTGCGCTCGCCGCGCCCCGCATAGAAGCCCGCCAGGTTGCTGGCGACGGTTGACTTGCCAACACCACCTTTTGAATTTGCAACGAGGATAACTGGCATAGGAGTTAGGGTTGCGCCTCTGGGCTGTTGAGGAAGCGCGCACTATATCGGAATCATGCAGACGCACCATTGTTTGACACGAATACGCGATGCGTCCCGACCTCGATCTCGGTAATCGGCGTGTCAAAGAGCGGCGCAAGGCGGCTGCAGGTCAGTACCGCGGCGCTTTCGCCCGCCGTCCAGCGGCCGTCGCCGGCCAGCAGCAGCGCGTGGGTGGCAAAGCGCGCGGCCGCGTTGATGTCGTGCAGGGCCGCAATGAAGGTGCCGGCCGCGCGCTCGCGCAGCGATTGCAGCACCTGGACCTGGTGGCGCGGGTCCTGGTGCGAGATCG
>JBBISD010000028.1:0-33082 GCA_037441485.1 Burkholderiales bacterium | reverse complement strand
GCTTCGACGGGGCGCTGCGCTCGACCACCATCGACGCCAACGACCAGCTGCGCTCATCGGCCGACTACCGCGACATCGTCATCGCCTACAGGAACGGCGCGCCGGTGCGGCTGGCCGACGTGGCTACGACAGTGGATGACGCCGAGAACGTGCGGCTGGCCGCCTGGGCCAACGACACGCCGGCCATCGTGCTGGACATCCAGCGCCAGCCCGGCGCCAACGTCATCGACGTCGTCGACCGGGTGAAGGCGCTGCTGCCGAAGCTGCAGGCCGGACTGCCGGCCACGGTGTCGATCGCCGCGCTCACCGACCGCACCGCCACGATCCGTGCGTCGGTGCGCGACGTCGAGCTCGAACTGCTGCTGGCCATCGTGCTGGTGGTCGTGGCCATCTTCCTGTTCCTGCGCAATGCGGCCGCCACGCTCATCCCCAGCGTCACGGTGCCGGTATCGGTGATCGGCACCTTCGGTGTCATGTACCTGGCCGGCTTCAGCATCAACAACCTCACCCTGATGGCGCTGACCGTGGCCACCGGCTTCGTCGTCGACGATGCCATCGTCATGATCGAGAACATCGCCCGCTACGTCGAGGCCGGCGAGCCGCCGCTGCAGGCTGCGCTCAAGGGCGCGGGCCAGATCGGCTTCACGATCATCTCGCTGACCGTTTCGCTGATCGCCGTGCTGATACCGCTGCTCTTCATGAGCGACGTCGTCGGCCGCCTGTTCCGCGAGTTCGCGATCACGCTGGCCGTGGCCATCCTGATCTCCGCTGCGGTGTCGCTGACCCTCACGCCGATGATGAGCGCCCGGCTGTTGCGGCGCGAATCCGGCGAACACCAATCGCGCCTGCTGCGGGCCTTCGGCGCCGCCTTCGACCGCCTGCTGGCCGCCTACGGCGCGGCGCTGTGCTGGGTGCTGCAGCGCCAGCGTGCCACGCTGTACGTGGCCATCGGCAGCTTGGTGGTCACGGGCCTGCTGTACATGATGGTACCCAAGGGTTTCCTGCCGCTGCAGGACAGCGGCGCCATCCAGGTCATCACCGAGGGCGCGCAGACGGCCTCGTTCGGCGCCATGATGGACCGCCAGCGCGCGCTGGCGCGGGCGCTGCTGGCCGATCCCGACGTGGCATCGGCGTCCTCGCAGATCGGCGTCGACGGCATCAACCCCACGCTCAACAGCGGGCGCATGCTCGTCAACCTCAAGCCGCACGGCACGCGCGACGACGTCGCCACCATCATCGCGCGGCTGCAGCAGCGCGCCGCCGCGGTGCCGGGCATCACCGCCTACCTGCAGGCGGTGCAGGACCTGACGATCGAGGACCGGGTATCGCGCACGCAGTACCAGTTCTCGCTCGATTCGCCCAACGCCGACGACCTGGCCACCTGGGTGCCGCGCCTGGTGCAGCAGCTGCGCACGCTGCCGCAGCTGGCCGACGTCAGCGACGACACGCAGAACCAGGGCCTGCAGGCCTATGTCGAGGTCGACCGCGATTCGGCCTCGCGCCTGGGCGTCACGCTGGCCGCGGTCGACAACATCCTGTACGACGCCTTCGGCCAGCGCCTGGTCTCGACGATCTTCACCCAGTCCAACCAGTATCGCGTGGTGCTCGAGGCGCAGCCCGACCAGAGCGTCGGCCCGGCGGCCATCGAACGGCTCTACGTGCCGGGCACCGGCGGCCAGGTGCCGCTAAACGCGATCGCCCGGGTGGTGGAACGCAATGCCGCGCTGGTCGTCTACCACCTGGGGCAGTTTCCGGCCGCCAACGTGTCGTTCAACCTTGCGCCGGGCGCGTCGCTGGGCAGCGCCGTCGACGCCATCGAGGCGGCCGAGCAGGGCCTGGGCATGCCGCTGTCGATCAACACGCAGTTCCAGGGTGCGACGCTGGCGTTTCGCGCGGCGCTGGGCTCGGAGCTGCTGCTGATCCTGGCGGCGGTGGTCACCATGTACATCGTGCTGGGCGTGCTCTACGAGAGCTTCGTGCACCCGCTGACCATCCTGTCGACGCTACCCTCGGCCGGCATCGGCGCGTTGCTGGCGCTGATGGTCTCGCGCCACGACCTGGGCGTCATCGCCATCATCGGCATCATCCTGCTGATCGGCATCGTCAAGAAGAACGCCATCCTGATGATCGACTTCGCGCTCGAGGCCGAGCGCAAGGAGGGCAAGACGCCCGAGGCGGCGATCTACGAGGCCTGCCTGCTGCGCTTTCGCCCCATCATGATGACGACGCTGGCGGCGCTGTTCGGCGCGCTGCCGCTGATGCTGGGCGGCGGCGTCGGCTCCGAGCTGCGCCATCCGCTGGGCATCACGATCGTGGGCGGCCTGCTGGTCAGCCAGGTGCTGACGCTGTTCACCACGCCGGTCATCTACCTGGCCTTCGACCGCAGCGCGCAGCGCCTGCGCGCCTGGCAGCAGCGGCGCGAGGCCGCCCGCGCCGGCACCGGCGGCCCGGCGCGCTGACAGCGGCAGCCATGGCCCCCGCCTCCCGCCTGCCGGCCGCGCCCCGATGAACCTGTCGGCGCCCTTCATCGGCCGGCCGGTGGCCACCACGCTGCTCACGCTGGGCGTCGCGCTGGCCGGCGCGCTGGGCTTCTACAGCCTGCCGGTGGCGCCGCTGCCGCAGATCGACTTCCCGACCATCTCGGTGCAGGCCTCGTATCCGGGCGCCAGCCCCGAAACCATGGCGGCGACCATCGCCACGCCTCTGGAGCGCAGCCTCGGGGTGATCGCCGGCATCACGGAGATGACGTCGTCGAGCTCGATCGGCAAGACCAGCGTCACGCTGCAGTTCGACCTCGACCGCGACATCGACGGCGCGGCGCGCGACGTGCAGGCGGCCATCAACGCGTCGCGGGCGCTGCTACCCAGCGGCATGCCCAGCAACCCGACCTACCGCAAGGTCAATCCGGCCGATGCGCCGGTGATGATCCTGTCGCTCACCTCCGACACGCTGACGCGCGGGCAGATGTACGACGCGGCGTCCACCGTGCTGGCGCAGCGCGTCGCCCAGGTCGACGGCGTGGGCAACGTCAGCGTCGGCGGCGGTGCGCTTCCCGGGGTGCGCGTCGAGGTCAACCTGCCGGCGCTCAACCGCACCGGCCTGGCGCTCGAGGACGTGCGCGCGGCGATCGTCGCCACCAATGCCAACCGCCCCAAGGGCCTGGTCGAGCGCGGCGGACGGATCTGGCAGATCGGCGCCAACGACCAGGCCAAGCAGGCCGCGGACTACCTGCCGCTGATCGTCGCCTACCGCAACGGCGCGGCGGTGCGCCTGGCCGACATCGCCCAGGTGGTCGATTCGCAGGAAAACATCCGCAACGCCGGCGCCACCAACGGCAAGCCGTCGATACTGGTGTTTGTCTTTCGCCAGCCCGGCGCGAACATCATCGATACGGTCGAACGGGTCAAGGCGCTGCTGCCGCAGCTGCGCGCCTCGGTGCCGGCCGCCATCGACCTGAAGGTCGCGATGGAGCGCACCACCACCATCCGCGCGTCGCTGCGTGAGGCCGAACGCTCGCTGTCGCTGGCGGTGCTGCTGGTCATCCTGGTGGTCTACCTGTTCCTGCGCGACGCGCGCGCGCTGCTGATCCCGGCGGTGGCCGTGCCGGTATCGCTGGTCGGCACCTTCGCCGCGATGAAGCTGCTGGGCTACAGCCTGAACAACCTCACGCTGATGGCGCTGACGGTCGCCACCGGCTTCGTTGTCGACGACGCCATCGTCGTGCTGGAGAACATCGCGCGCCACATCGAGGCCGGGGCGTCGCCGCGGCGCGCCGCCTTCCGCGGCGCCCGCGAGGTCGGCTTCACCGTGCTGTCGATGAGCCTTTCGCTGATTGCCGTATTCATCCCCATCCTGCTGATGGGCGGCATCGTCGGGCGCCTGTTCCGCGAGTTCGCCGCGACCCTGTCGGTGGCCGTGGCCATCTCGCTGGCGATCTCGCTCACGACCACGCCGATGATGTGCGCGCTGCTGCTGCGTCGCCGCGGGCCGCACGCCGCGGCGCGGCCGGCGCCCGCGCCGCGGGGCAGGCTCGGAGACCTGCTCGGGCGCATCGGCGCGGCCGCGACGAACGGCTACGCGCGCAGCCTGGACGCGACGCTGCGCCACCCCGTCATCACCCTGGTCGTGCTGGCGCTCACCGTGGCCGCCAACGTGTGGCTGTTCGTGATCGTGCCCAAGGGCTTCTTCCCGCAACAGGACACCGGCCTGGTGCTGGGCGGCATCCAGGCCGACCAGAGCATCTCGTTCCAGGCGATGTCGGGCAAGCTCGACGAGTTCATGGCCATCGTGCAGACCGACCCGGCGGTGGACAATGTCAACGGCTTCACCGGCGGCGGCCAGACCAACAGTGCCTTCATCTTTATCATCCTCAAGCCGCTGGCGGCGCGCGGCGGCGTCAGCACCGAGGCCATCATCAACCGCCTGCGGCCCAGGCTGGCGCGGGTGGCCGGCGCCTCGCTCTTCCTGCAGGCGGCGCAGGACCTGCGCATCGGCGGGCGGCCCAGCAACGCGCAGTACCAGTACACGCTGCAAAGCGACGAACTGGCCGACCTGCGCGCCTGGGAGCCGCGCATCAAGCAGATCCTCGCGCAGCTGCCCCAGCTGGCCGACGTCAACACCGACGCCCAGGACAAGGGCCTGGAAACCCTGCTGGCGATCGACCGGGCCTCGGCATCGCGCCTGGGCCTGACGATGACCCAGATCGACGCGGCGCTGAGCGACGCCTTCAGCCAGCGCCAGATATCGACCATCTATCAGCCGCTGAACCAGTACCACGTCGTTGAGGAGGCCGCGCCGCGCTTCTGGCAGCGCCCCGATTCGCTCAACGACATCAT
Organism: Burkholderiales bacterium; assembly: GCA_037441485.1. GTDB lineage: Bacteria > Pseudomonadota > Gammaproteobacteria > Burkholderiales > Burkholderiaceae_F > GJ-E10. Next base: position 28,247 of record JBBISD010000028.1, on the reverse strand, counting down.
GCTGATGGGCGCCAACGGCGCGCAGATACCGCTATCGGCCGTCGCCCACTGGGACCTGGGCAATGCGGCGCTGGCGGTCAACCACCAGGGCCAGTTCGCCGCCGATACGCTGTCCTTCAACCTGGCACCGGGCGTTTCGCTGGGCACGGCGGCCGACGCCATTGCCCGCGCCATGGTGGCCAACGGCGTGCCCGCGTCGATCCGCGGCGGCTTCCAGGGCAATGCCAAGGCCTTCCAGGATTCGCTGTCGAGCGAGCCCATGCTCATCGTCCTGGCGCTGGTCACCATCTACATCGTGCTGGGCATCCTCTACGAAAGCACGGTGCACCCGATCACCATCCTGTCCACCCTGCCCTCGGCCGGCGTCGGCGCCGTACTGGCGCTGGAGATCTCGCACACCGACCTGACGATCATCGCCTTCATCGGCGTCATCCTGCTGATCGGCATCGTCAAGAAGAACGCCATCATGATGATCGACGTGGCCATCGAGACCGAGCGGCGCGATGGCCTGGATCCGCGCGAGGCGATCCGCCGCGCGTGCCTGCTGCGCCTGCGCCCGATCATGATGACCACGCTGGCCGCGCTGCTGGGCGCGATACCGCTGGCGCTGCGCAGCGGCGACGGCGCCGAGCTGCGCCAGCCGCTGGGCATCGCCGTCGTCGGCGGCCTGGTGCTGAGCCAGCTGCTGACGCTGTACACGACGCCGGTGGTCTACCTGAGCCTGGACCGCCTGCGCCTGCGCCTGGCGCGCGCCGTCGGCCGCGGCGGGCCGCCGGCCCCCGCCCGGGGACCACAGGGGCCCGGCGCGGGCCCCATAACCGCGGAGAATCCCGGAACATGAAGCGACCCGCAACCATATCGCCGCCGGCAGCGCGCCGCGCCGCCGGCGCCCGGCGCGCGGCGACCGTCGGCCTGTGCGCGGCCCTGGCGGGCTGTGCCGTCGGGCCCGACTACGTTCGCCCGACGTTCGACCTGCCGGCCGCGTTTCGCGAATCGCCCGACTGGCAGCCGGCGCAGCCGGCCGACGGGGCGGCGCGCGGCCCCTGGTGGCAGGCCTACGCCGATGCCGACCTTGACCAGCTGCAGCGGGACGCGGCGCTGGCCAACCAGGACGTTGCGATCGCCGCGGCACACTACCGCCAGGCCGTGGCCAGCGCCGACCAGGCGCGCGCCGGATTCTTTCCCACGGTCACGCTCGATGCCGGCGTCACGCGCTCGGCCAACGCCATCAGCGGCGTCACCATTCCGCCCAGCACGCTGCACAGCGCGTCGGTGCTGGCATCGTGGGTGCCCGACCTGTGGGGCAGCGTGCGCCGCAGCCTGGAGCAGGCCAATGCCAGCGCGGCCTCCGAGGCGGCCCTGCTGGGCAATGCGGTCCTCAGCCTGCAGTCCGAACTGGCCAGTGATTACTTCGCGCTGCGCATCGCCGACGAGCAGCAGCGCCTGCTCGAGGAGGCCGTGGTCGCCTACCAGAAGTCGCTCGACCTGACGCAGAGCCGCTACCGCGGCGGCGTCGCGGCGCAGACCGACGTGGCACTGGCCCGGGCACTGCTCGAAGCGACCAAGGCCCAGGCGATCGACGTGGGCATCACCCGCGCGCAGCTGGAACACGCGATCGCCGTTCTGGTAGGCAGGACGCCCGAGGCGTTCACCGTGCCGCGGCGCGCCTTCGTGCTCACGTTGCCCGCGGTACCCGCGCAGCTGCCCGCCGCGCTGCTGCAGCGCCGGCCCGACGTGGCCTCGGCCGAACGCCTGGCGGCCGCGGCCAATGCGCAGATCGGCATCGCCCAGGCGGCCTACTTCCCCACGCTGACGCTGTCGGCCCAGGGCGGCTACCGCGCGCCCAGCGGCGCCGACCTGCTGTCGGCGCCCTATCGCTTCTGGTCGCTGGGACCGTCGCTGGCCGAGACGCTGTTCGATGCCGGGGCGCGCGGAGCGGTGAAGGAACAGGCCATTGCCGCCTACGACGCGGCCGCGGCCACCTACCGCAAGACGGTGCTCGGCGCGCTGCAAAACGTCGAGGACCAGCTGGTGGCCCTGCGCCTGCTCGACCAGGAATCGGCGGTCGAGGATGCCGCCGTGGCCGCCGCCGAGGAAAACCTGCGCCTGACCATCAACCAGTACAAGGCCGGAACCGTCAGCTACCTGAATGTGGTCAACGCGCAGACCACGGCGCTCAACGACCGGATCGCGGCCCTGACGATCCACGGCCGCCAGCTGGCGGCCACCGTGCAGCTCTACGCCGGCCTGGGCGGCGACTGGTCGGTCGATGCACCGATCGCGCCGCGGGCCGCCAATCCCTAGATGGCCAATTGCCGCAGCGGAAAGCGCGCCACGACCGTCATTGGCGATGGACATCGGCCCGCCCCCTGACGGCGCGCGGCACGCGGCGCCGGCGCGCGTCACGACCGCGCGCTTCCTGCAACTGTTCTCCGGGGTCATGCTGCCGATGTTCCTGGCGGTAGCCGACCAGACGCTGCTGGCCACCGCCACGCCGCGCATCGCCCAGGAGCTGGGCGGCCTGCGCGACACGACGTGGATCGCGCTGGGCTACATGATCGCGATGACCGTGACCGCGCCGCTGTACGGCCGGCTGGGCGATCGCTGGGGCCGGCGCGACATGCTGCTGGCGGCGATCGGGCTGTTCGGCTGCGGTTCGCTCGGTTGCGGGCTGGCGCCCAACCTGGGCCTGCTGGTGGCCGCGCGGGTCCTCCAGGGCCTGGGCGGCGGCGGGCTGATCGTGCTGTCGCAGGCGATCGTCGGCGAACTCGTGCCGCCGCGCGAACGCGCCCGCTTCCAGGGCTACTTCGCCACCAATTTCTCGCTGGCAAGCATCGGCGGGCCGGTTATCGGCGGGCTGGTCGTGCACCACGCCAGCTGGCGCTGGCTGTTCCTGGCCAACGTTCCGCTGTGCGCCGTCGCGGTCTGGCTGTTGCGGCGCCTGCCGCAGGGGCGCGACGGCAGCATCAATCCGCTGGCCGACATCCTGGGCGCGGCGCTCTTTGCGACCGCAGCCGGCGTGAGCCTGGCCTGGGTGAGCTTCGCCGGACACCGCTTCGACTGGTTCTCGGCGCCGAGCCTGACGATGGTCGCCGCCGCGGCAGCGCTGTGGTGGGCGCTCGTCGACCGCGAGGCGCGCCATGCCGAGCCGTTCCTGCCGGTCGAGCTGCTGCGCGACCCGTCGATCGCGCTGATGGCGCTGGCGGTCGTGTGCTTCGGCGCCACGATGTTCTCGATCGTGTTCTTCCTGCCCATATTCCTGCAGCTGGCCCAGGGCAGCAACCCGAGCGAATCGGGCCTGCTGCTGCTGCCGGTGACGGTCGGCATCGTCACCGGCTCGACGCTCACCGGCCGCGTGATCGCGCGCAGCGGCCGGCCCAATGCGATGCCGGTGATTGGCCTGGCGCTGGCGGCGCTGGCGCTGGGCCTGCTGGCAGCGGTTGCGCCGCAGCGCACGCTGGTGGCCGTGCTGGGCCTGCTCTGCGGCATCGGCCTGGGCAGCGTGATGCCCACGGCCCAGGTTGTCGTGCAGGCGCTGGCCGGGCGCGCGCGGCTGGGTGCGGCCGCAGCCATCGTCACGCTTTCGCGATCCACCGGCGCGGCCCTGGGCACAGCCGGCTTCGGCGCCGTGCTGTTTGCCCTGCTGCCGGCCGGCAGCCACCCGGCCGGGGCGCCCGGCCCGGCGGAGTCGGCCGCCGCGCTGGACCCGGCCGTGCCACTGGCGTTTCGCGCCGGCTTTGCCGGGGCTGCCGCCGTGGCCCTTCTGGGCGCCTTCTGCGCCTCGCGGCTGCGGCCCATTCGCCTGTAGGCCGGGGCTGCCCGCCGGCAGTTGTTACAGGCTCGGAATTCTTACCACCCCGCAAATACGAGCGATACAGAGGCATTTGTGTATCATCCCGCGACTACGCCTACCTCCTTCCACCCCCTTCAAGGTGATTGCATGTTCCGAGCTCTTATCGTCATCGCCGCGGCCGCACTGACCGCCGGCGCGTATGCGCAGACGGCTGCGCCGGCTGCACCGGCTGCTGCCAGCGCCACTGCGGCCACGCCGGCCAAGCCGGCCGCGGCCCCCGGCGGCAACGTCGCGGTCGTCAACGGCCATCCGATCAAGAACGCGGAGTTGGAACTGGTCATCCGCCAGATCAACCAGAAGGATTCGCCCGAACTGCGCGCCGCGCTGAAGGACAAGCTGATCGAATTCGAAGTGCTGATGCAGGAAGCCAAGAAGCGCAAGATCACCGACCGCGAGGACGTCAAGTTCCAGGCCGACAATGCCGCGCGCAACGTCGTCATTGGCGCACTGCTGCGCGAGGAACTCGAGAAGCACAAGATCACCGACGACCAGCTCAAGGCCGAGTACGACCGCCAGAAGTCGCAGGCTGGCGAGAAGGAATACAAGGTCCACCACATCCTGGTCGACAGCGAGGACCAGGCCAAGGCGATCATCGCCAAGCTGGACAAGGGCGAGAAGTTCGAGGACCTGGCGAAGGGCACGAAGGATGCGGGCTCGGCGGCCAACGGCGGCGAGCTCGACTGGGCTCCCCCGGGCGCCTACGTCAAGGAATTCTCCGACGCCATGATCAAGCTCGAAAAGGGCAAGTACACCGAAACGCCGGTCAAGAGCCAGTTCGGCTACCACGTGATCCGCCTGGACGACGTGCGCGCGATGCAGCCGCCGCCGTTCGAGCAGGTCAAGGCGCGCCTGGCCGAATCGATGCAGCAGCAGCAGGTCAAGGAATTCGTCGACGCGCTGCGCAAGAAGGCCGTCATCAAGTAAGCCCGTCACTGGACGCCGGCGCCGCGCGGCCATTGCCGCCGGAACCGGACAAAGGGCTTCCCGCCCGTGCGGGAGGCCCTTTTTTTTCGCTCCGGACGCGCGCGCTGCATTACGGAAAAATACCGGCAAAGGACTTGTCTTTTGTCATCGGAAACGCCTCGGAATGCGTTATGCTGCAATGCAATATGCGCGCCGTTTCGACGGCCGCGCCCCGATGACGGAAATGGAGTCCGCGGATGAAGATCGAACCTGCCGAACGGCCCGCCGTGGCGCCGCTGGCGCCAGCACTGGCGCACCCGTTGCCGGGACTGCCGGTCGCCCTGGGCCGGCGCGTCGCCAATATCGCGCTGACGGCCCAGGTGCAGTTTGCCTATGCCTGCGCCCAGGACGCCCAGTCCCGCGCCAGGCGGGCGGCCACGACCATCGAACGCAACTGGCCCGATACGCCACTGCGCACGCTGGTCCTGGACGCCTACCGCGCCCAGGCGAGCACCGCTGCCGGCATGGCGCGCAAGGTGCTGGAGAACGCCCGCCGCCGTTGCGGGCTGGCCTACGCCCGCTTCTGAACAGCTCCGCCGGCACGCGATGGCGGGTCATGAATCCGTAACACGCAGCGCCTAGAATACCGGCGCCGCGTCACCGGTGAATCCGCAGCGCGCATCAACCCGATCAAGGAGCGCGCACGTGCGGACGCCGGTATTGGCCTGGAATGCGTTGCCTGCGCCCCTGTTTGCGCTGCTGCTGAGCGCCCTGGCGTCGCCGGCCATGGCCCAGGCCGCAGAGCCATCCGCGCTGCAAACGGCGGAGCCGTCCTCCCAGCCCGCGGCGGCCCAGGCGGCCACCGGTCCGGGCGATGGCACTGCGCCCGCGGCGGTCGCCAACCTGCACGGCCAGTTCACGACGGTAGTCCAGTACCACCCGGCGTTCACCTCGCCCTACCGCGGCCCCAACAGCCTGGACCCGGGCAACAGCGGCCGCGAAACGGTCGACCTCACGCTCTTTGGCGGGCTGCGCCTGTGGCGCGGCGCCGCCGTCTACGCGGATCCGGAGATCGACCAGGGCTTCGGCCTCGACGACACGCTGGGCGCCGCCGGATTTCCCAGCGGCGAGGCCTACAAGGTAGGAGCCCGCCGGCCCTACTTCCGCCTGCCGCGCGCGTTCGTGCGTCAGGTCATCGACCTGGCGGGGGACGGCACGCCCACCGCGCTGCCCAGTGCAGCCAACCAGCTGCCCCAGACGCAGGCGGCGGACAACGTCACGCTGACGCTGGGCAAGTTCAGCGTGGTCGACATCTTCGACAACAATGCCTACGCGCACGACCCGCGCGGCGATTTCCTCAACTGGTCGGTGATCGACGCCGGCGCGTTCGACTACCCGGCCGACGCCTGGGCCTTCACCTACGGGGCCGCAGCCGAGTGGACGCAGGCGTGGTGGACGCTGCGCGGCGGCGCGTTCGCGCTGTCGCAGCGGCCCAACAGCAGGGACATCGACGGCGGCTTCCACCAGTTCGGCCTGATCGCCGAGGCCGAGGAGCGCCACACGCTGCTCGACCACCCGGGACGCCTCAAGGTCCTGGCCTTCGTCAACCGCGGACGCATGGGCCGCTACGACGACGCGGTGGCGCTGGCGCAGGCCCGCGGCGGCGTGCCGGACACCGCTCGGGTGCGCCGTTACGCCTCGCGGCCGGGCGGCGTGCTGGGCCTGGAGCAGGAGCTGGGCGCCGACCTGGGCGCATTTGCCCGCTTCAGCGCCAACGAGGGCGCGCAGGAGGCCTTCGAGTTCACCGAGATCAATGCCTCGGCCAGCGCCGGCCTGAGCCTGGCGGGCACGCGCTGGCGGCGTCCGGCCGACCGCCTGGGCGGCGCCGTCGCGGTCAACGCGATGTCGAGCGCCGCGCAGCGCTACTTTGCCGCCGGCGGCCTGGGCATCCTCATCGGCGACGGCCAGCTGCCGCATTACGGCCGCGAAAAGATCGTCGAGACCTACTACGCGGCCGCGCTCGGGCCGGTGATCACGCTGAGCGCCGACCTGCAGCGCATCGTCGACCCGGCCTACAACCGCGACCGCGGACCGGTCACCCTGGCGGCGCTGCGCCTGCACGCGCAGTTCTGAGGCCGCGGGGCCCGCACCGCCAACGCGGCCGGGCTGCCGGCATCGGCCAGTTCTGCGACACTACGCATCCCATGGAAACCCTCCGAACCCTGTCGGGCGCGTTCCTCGTGACGTTCGCCGCGCTCTTTCCGATCGTCAATCCGCTGGAGGCCGCGCCGCTGTACCACGTGCTCACGCGCGAGCTGCCGCAGCCGCGGCAGAATGCGCTGGCGCGCCGCGTCGCGATCAGCGGCTTCCTGCTGCTGCTGGGCTCGATGCTGCTGGGCCCCTGGCTGCTGGTGGTGTTCGGCGTCGAGCTGCCGGTAGTACGCATCGCCGGCGGGCTGATCATCACGATGCTGGGCTGGAAGCTGCTCACCCAGGACACCTGGTCGGACCATGCCGCCGGCCAGGTGGGCGACGACGCCATGGAGCGCGCTGGCGCCTTCTATCCGCTCACGATGCCGCTGACGGTGGGGCCCGGCTCGATGTCGGTGGCCGTCAGCATCGGCAGCCGCAAGCCGGTGGGCGTGCTCGACCTGGCCGATATCGCACTGTATGCGCTGGGCGCGGTGGCCGGCCTGGCCGCGATCGGCCTGAGCATCTTCATCGCCTACCGCTTTGCCGGCAACCTGTCGCGCTTCCTGGGCGCCACCGGCATCGAGGTGCTGGTGCGCCTCTCGGCCTTCATCCTGATGTGCATCGGCATCGAATTTCTCTGGAGCGGCTACCTGGCGCTGGCCGCCGCGCACGCCGCCCGCTAGCGGCGCCACGCCCCGCCGGCACGGGTGCCCGGCTAAAAACGTCCGGCAAAGGTGCTGGCGACGAAATGCCCGATCCAAGCCCGCCAATTCGCGGCTTGGCGGCCGCCCTGCATTGCGAAAATCGGGGCAGGTCTGCATCGCCTGCCAGGACACGATTTTGCTCAAACGCATTGCCGCTGCCGATCTGCGCGTCGGGATGTACATCGAGGAATTCTGCGGTTCCTGGATGGACCATCCCTTCTGGCGCAGCCGCTTCCTGATCGCCAACGAAGACGTGCTCGCGAAGATCCGCGCGAGCGGCGTGGACGAGGTCATGATCGACGCCGCCAAGGGCGCCGACACGGCCTGCGCCGGGCACGGGTCCAACGGTGCCAACGGACATGCTCCGGCCGCCGGCATTTCGCCGGACGATGCGGCGGCGGGCGCGCTCATCGACGAGGCGCGGCGCACCGCCCGCAGCGCCGACCTGGCCCAGGAGATCGAGCGCGCGACGCGCATCCTGCGCGAGGCGCGCGGCCACGTCTCGGAGATGTTCAGCGCCGCGCGCCTGGGCGGCATCCGCGACACCGACGGCGCCGAGCGCATGGTCGACAACATCGCCGACTCGGTGGCCCGCCACCCGACCGCGATGATCGGGCTGTCGCGGCTCAAGCGCGCCGACGACTACACGTTCCTGCATTCGGTCGCGGTCAGCGCGCTGATGGTCGCGCTGGCACGCACGCTCGAGTTCGACGAGGCGCAGGTACGCAACGCCGGCATGGCCGGCCTGATGCACGACGTGGGCAAGGCGCAGGTGCCGCTGGCGATCCTGAACAAGCCCGGCAGCCTGGACGACACCGAATGGACCACGATGCGCCAGCACCCGGAGCGCGGCCACGCGATCCTGAGCGGCGCGCAAGGCATCACGCCCGAGGCGCTGGACGCCGTGCTGCACCACCACGAGAAGATCGACGGCTCGGGCTATCCGCACAAGCTCGCCGGCGACGACATCTCGCTGCTGGCGCGCATGACGGCGGTGTGCGACGTGTACGACGCCGTCACGTCCAACCGGCCGTACAAGGATGGCTGGCAGCCCACGGCGGCCATCCGCAAGATGACCGAGTGGAAGGGGCATTTCGATCCGCGCCTCTTCAGCGCCTTCGTGAAGACCGTCGGCATCTACCCGGTCGGATCGGTGGTGCGCCTGCAGTCGCAGCGCCTGGCGGTGGTGGTCGACCACGACCCGTCGCGCCTGCTGCAGCCGACGGTCAAGGTGTTCTTCTCGCTGCGCTCCAAGGTGCACATCGTGCCGGTGCTGCTGCACCTGGACAAGGCGACCGCCGACCGCATCGTCGGCTTCGAGGATCCGGCCGCCCACGGCCTGACCCGCGTCAACGAGCTGTGGCTGCCGCTGGGCCACCCCGGCACCTGAGCACTTCCGCCTCTGCCGCACGCGGAAGAGGTCCGGCGTGCGGGCCCGGCGTGCGGGCCCGCGCCCGGCACCTACTTCTTGAGCAGGTCGCGGATCTCCCGCAGCAGCACTTCCTGGGCCGGCGGCGCCGCCGGCGCGGCCGCCGCGGTCTTCTTCAGCGAGTTGATGCCCTTGACCACCAGGAAGATTACCGCGGCGACGATCGCGAAATCGACCACGGTCTGGACGAACTTGCCGTAGCTGATCACGACGGCCGAGCTGGTGATGGTGGCCGGCACCAGGGTGAAGGCCAGCCGGGAGAAGTCGACGCCACCCACGAGCACGCCGATCGGCGGCATGACCACGTCGGTGACCAGCGAGGTGACGATCTTGCCGAACGCCGCGCCGATGATGACCCCCACGGCCATGTCGACGACATTGCCCTTGATCGCAAATTCCTTGAATTCCTTGATCATGCTCATGGTGGCGCTTCCCCCCTCTGGATTATCGGTACCGCGGCCGGGCCGGCGGCGCCCAAGTATGCCCCAGGTGCGTCAGCCCGCGCCGCCCCACGACAGCGCGATGCGGTACGTCAGGAAGGCCGCGCCGTAGGCCAGCGCGAAGAGGTAGCCGGCCATCAGCGCCGGCACGCTCCAGCCGCCGGTCTCGCGGCGCACGGTGGCCAGCGTCGACAGGCACTGCGGTGCGAACACGTACCACGCCAGCAGTGAACACGCGGTGGCCAGCGTCCAGCCGTGCGCGATGATGGGTGCCAGCGTGCCGGCGGCGTCGCCCGCACCGCCGATCGCGTACACCGTGGCCAGCGACGACACGACCACCTCGCGCGCCGCCATGCCCGGCACCAGGGCCACGCTGATCTGCCAGTTGAAGCCGATGGGCGCGAACACCCTGGCAAGCAGGTGGCCGAGCATGCCGGCGGCGCTGTATTCGATGGCCGGACCCGTGGCCCCCGGCGGCGGCACCGGAAAGCTGGCCAGGAACCACAGCGCCAGCGTGAGCAGCAGGATGACGCCGCCCACGCGCGTCAGGAAGATGCGCGCCCGCTGCAGCAGGCCGATGGCGATATGCCGCGGCGCCGGCCAGTGATAGGCCGGCAGCTCCATCATCAGCACGCGCACTTCGCCGCGTGCCGTGAAGCGCTTGAGCACCCAGGCCACGACAAAGGCCCCGACGATGCCGGCCAGGTAAAGCGCGAACAGCAGCACCCCCTGCAGCCCGATGCCGCCGGCCAGGCTGCGGTCGGGCACGAACGCCCCGATCAGCAGCGTGTACACCGGCAGCCGTGCCGAGCAGGTCATCAGCGGGGCGATCAGCATCGTGACGATGCGGTCGCGCGGGTCGCTGATCGACCGCGTGGCCATGATACCCGGGATCGCGCAGGCAAAGCTCGACAGCAAAGGGATGAACGAGCGCCCCGAGAGCCCGACGCCGCCCATCAGGCGGTCGAGCAGGAAGGCCGCGCGCGGCAGGTAGCCAGACTCCTCGAGCACGAGGATGAAGAAGAACAGGATCAGGATCTGCGGCAGGAAGACCAGCACGCCGCCCAGCCCGGCGATCAGGCCGTCGGCCAACAGGCTGTTGAGCCAGTGCCAGGCGCCCGCGTCGGGCAGCAGCGCATGCGTGCCGCGCGCCAGCTGCGCGGTGGCCGACTGCACCAGGTTCATCGGCGCACGGGCCCACGAGAACACCGCCTGGAATACCAGGAACAGCAGCACGGCCAGCACCAGCGGTCCGAGCACCGGATGCAGCACCACGCGGTCGACGCGCTCGGTGACGGTATCGGGGTGCAGCGCACTTAGGCGCAGTTCCTCGAGCAGCTCGTGCAGGCGCGCATCGTCGTGCGCGGGATCGGGTTGCGGCGGCGGCGGTGCGGGCCAGCGCGCCCGGTCGGCGATCAGCGAACGCAGCGCGCTGTCGCCACTGCGCAGCACCCCCACCGTGGGTACCACCGGCACGCCCAGCGCGGCGGCGAGCGCATCGGCATCGACGCCGATGCCGCGACGCTGCGCCAGGTCCGCCATGTTGAGCGCCACCACGACGGGCAGGCCCTGGCGCAGCACGGCCAGCACGAGGCGCAGGTTGCGCCGCAGGTTGGTGGCGTCCACCACGCAGACGACCAGGTCGGGGCGCTTTTCCCCGGCCGCGCGGCCGGCGAGCACGTCGGCCGTGACGCGCTCGTCGGGCGAGCGCGGATACAGGCTGTAGGCGCCCGGCAGGTCGAGGACCCGCGGCGCGCAGCCGGCGGTGTGGCCAAGAAGGCGGCCCTCCTTGCGCTCGACGGTCACGCCGGCGTAGTTGGCCACCTTCTGGCGGCTGCCGGTCAGCAGGTTGAACAGCGCGGTCTTGCCGCAGTTCGGATTGCCCACCAGGGCCACCAGCGGGCCGGCCGGGTGGACATGCACGACCGATTGCTTCACGCCGGGGCCTTCATGCGATCTCCCGCACCTGCACGCAGGCCGCCTCGACCCCGCGCAGCGCAAAGCGCGAATGCCCGACCAGCACGACCATGGGGTCGCCGCCGGGCCAGGCGCGCGTGAGCACCGTGACCCGCTCGCCGGGCACGAAGCCGATGTCGGCCAGCTGCCGCGCCCGCTCGGCGGGCATGCCGGCGCTGCCGCTATCGATGCACTGCACCTGCGCCGGGCGGTTCAGCGCCAGTTGACGCAGGGTCTGTGGCGTGCCATTTGCCATCATTTCTGTTGCCGTGTGCGGTAACTCGAGGAATTTATGTGAACTTTAGCACAAATGGGAATCATTCCCAAGTAGACTCCGCAAGAGTGGGAAAGTTCACACGGAACTCAGATCACGGCTCACCGCCTCGAGCGAAAACGCGCAGGGCGGTGTGTCGGTCTCGGCCGGGCCCTGGCGGTCGTCGGTGCCCTCGGCCGGTGCTTCGTCGACGAGGAATCCGCCGCTCTGGTGCGCCCAGAGGCGCGCATAAAGCCCGCCGGCCGCCAGCAGCGATCGGTGGTCGCCCTCCTCGACGATCCGGCCGTGGTCGAGCACGATCAGCCGGTCCATCGCCGCGATGGTCGACAGCCGGTGGGCGATCGCCACCACGGTCTTGCCCTCCATCAGCAATGCCAGGCTGTCCTGGATCGCGGTCTCGACCTCGGAATCGAGCGCGCTGGTGGCCTCGTCGAGCAGCAGGATCGGCGCATCCTTGAGCATCACGCGCGCGATGGCGATGCGCTGGCGCTGTCCGCCCGAGAGCTTCACCCCGCGCTCGCCTACCTGGGCGTCGTAGCCGGCGCAGCCCTTGGCATCGCGCAGGCCGGCGATGAACTCGTGGGCGCGCGCGCCGCGCGCGGCCGCCACCATCTGCGCCTCGCCGGCGTCGGGCCGGCCATAGAGGATGTTGTCGCGCACCGAACGGTGCAGCAGCGACGTATCCTGGGTCACCATGCCGATCTGCGCGCGCAGGCTCTCCTGGGTGGCTGCGGCGATGTCCTGGCCGTCGATGCGGATGCAGCCCTCCTCCAGGTCGTAGAAGCGCAGCAGCAGGTTGACGATGGTCGACTTGCCGGCACCCGAGCGGCCGACCAGGCCGATCTTCTCGCCCGGGCGGATGTCCAGGTTCAGGCGGTCGATCACGCGGCGCTCGCCGCCGTAGCCGAAACTGACGTTCTCGAAGAGCACCGCGCCGCGCTCGACGCGCAGCGGCTGCGCATCAGCCCGGTCGACCACGGCGCGGCGCCGGGCGATGGTGTTTATGCCGTCCTGCACGGTACCCATGTTCTCGAAGAGCGCCGTCATCTCCCACATGACCCAGTGCGATATGCCGTTCAGGCGCAGCGCCAGCGCGGTGGCCGCGGCCACCGCGCCGACGCCCACCTGGCCGCGCGTCCACAGCCAGAGCGACAGGCCGGCCGTGCCGGCGATGAGCAGCATGCTGAGTGCGTGGTTGACGATCTCGAAGCCGCTGACCAGGCGCATCTGGCCGTTGACCGTGACCAGGAACTCGCGCATCGCGGCGCGGGCGAAGCCGGCCTCGCGCCGGCCGTGCGAGAACAGCTTGACCGTCGAGATATTGGTATAGGCATCGGTGATGCGCCCGGCCATCATCGAGCGCGCGTCGGCCTGTTCGCGCGCGGCCGCCGACAGACGCGGCACGAAGAAGGCCAGCGTGATGCCGTACAGCAGCATCCAGGAGACGAACGGCACCAGCAGCAGCGCGTCGAAGGTGCCCACCACCGCCGTCATCGTGATGAAGTAGATCAGTACGAAGACCAGGATGTCGGTCAGGATCAGCCAGCTGTCGCGCACGGCCAGCGCGGTCTGCATCACCTTGGTGGCCACGCGCCCGGCGAACTCGTCGTGATAGAAACCCATGCTCTGGCCGAGCATCAGACGGTGGAAGTTCCAGCGCAGCAGCATCGGGAAATTCCCCGCCAGCGTCTGGTGCTTGACGATGGTCTGCAGCGCGATGGCCACCGGGCTCGACAGCAGGATCGCCGCCAGCAGCAGCAGGCTGGCGCGATGCTCGGCAAACAGCATGGCCGGCTCGACCTTGGCGAGCCAGTCGACCACATGGCCGAGCATGGCGAACATCAGCGCCTCGAAGGCCCCGATGACCGCGGTGAGGAAGGTCAGTACGAACAGGTGGCCGCGCAGCCCGCGCGAGCAGGACCACAGGAAGGCCAGAAAACCGCTGGGCGGGACAGCCGGCTCGGCCTCCGGAAACGGCTGGACCAGCGATTCAAACCACGCGAGCACGACAACTCCCAGGAAGGCGCAACGATAGCAAAACGTTGCGGGTCTTCACTCCCCGTGCGGCCGCCCCGAATACCCCGCCGCCTCGCGCAGCGCATCGGTGTCGAACAGCCGGCCATCGAGCATCACCAGGCGCGTCTGGCGCAGGTCGGCCAGGCGCGCGGACGGGTCGCCCTCGACCAGCGCCAGGTCGGCCGCCTTGCCGACGCCAATGGAGCCCGTATGCGCGTCGCTGCCGGTGAGCCGCGCCGGCACGATGGTGGCGGCGGCCAGCGCCTCGGCCGGGGTGAACCCGGCCTCCTGGTAGATCTGCAGTTCGTGCACGATCTCGATGCCCGAGCCGTCGGTGCCGGCCACGATGGGGATGCCGGCGCGGTGCATGCGTGCCAGCAGCGCCACCATCTTCGCCCAGCTGGCGCGGTAATCGGCGCGGGTCAGGTCCTTGGGCACCGCGAAGCCGCCGCTGCGAAAACCGCGCTCGGTGGCCGGCGGCAGCGTGCCGACGAACGGCGCGTAGGCCGGCGACAGGTCGCCGTTCTCCGGCACGTAGAGTCCCTCGAACGCCACCATGGTCGGATCGCTGTAGATGTGCTTGCGCGCCATCGTCGCCACGATCTGCGTCATCGCCGGACCGTCCAGGTCGACGTCCTTGGCATAGCGGCCGGGGCCCTCGAAACGCATGATGCCGTTGGAGACCGCGATCACGCTGTCGGGCATCGCCTGCATGATGATCCAGTTGATGTGCGTGACCTCGTCGTAGCCGTCGTTGATGGCATCGAGCGGCCGGATGCCGGCCGGGATGTGCCCGTGCACGTGCAGACCCAGCTTGTGCGCCTCGGCGATGCTGGCCGGCAACCAGTCGGGATTGAAAGTGCCGTAGAACTTGACCCCGGTGAAGCCGTTCGCCCTGGCCCTGTCGACAATGGCGATGGCCTCGGCCTGGCTGGTGGCGATGTTGGCCACCTGGGCCGAGTAGACGCCCTTGCCGTCGATCAGCGAGGACGGGTAGACGTGCGGGAACAGCAGCTGGCCGGCCGCAGCGCGCTCGCGCCGGCTGATGGTGAGCTGGTCGTTGTTGCCCGGGTCGCGCACCGAGGTCACGCCCAGCGACAGTTCCTGCAGGCCGGTGTAGTCGTCGCCGACGTGCATGTGGCAGTCCCACAGACCCGGCACCAGCGTCATGCCGCGGCCGTCGATGCGGCGCGCGCCCGGCGGTACCGCCACCTGCGCGACCGGCCCGACGGCCGCGATCACGCCCTTGTCGACCACCACGGTCTGGCCGGCAACGAAGCGCAGGCCTTCGGCGTCGAACAGCTGCACGTCGACGAAGGCAACCGGCGCCGTCGGCTCGTGGATCAGCGCCTTGGCCAGAGCCGCCGTCTGCGCCGCCATCGCCTTGGCCTGCGTTTCCTCCATGCGCTGCTGTTCGCCCGCGTACGCCTCGGGCAGCCAGCCCAGCCCGACGGTGAGCCCGAAGAAGCCGCCCTGCGCGTTGCTCCAGAACGGCACCGGCGAGTTGTTCAATCCGGTCACCGACCACAGCGTTATCGTCTGGCGCGGTGCGCCGGCACCACCCACTTCCAGCGTGGTGAGCCGGGTGGCCCGGGCACGGCCGCCCGGCAGCAGGTCCAGCGCGTGGCCGGGCGCCGCCACCAGGCGCTCCGCCAGCCAGGCCGTGGTGTCCACCGGGCCGCCCTGCGTGGCGTAGAACGCCGGCGCCGCCTGGTCGGACCGGCCGGCGTCGACCGGGCTGTGCCATTGCGCAACGCCGCCGGCGAGCGCGAAGGTCTCGGCCGCGTCGCCCTGGGGCGTGAAGCCGCGCACGGTGATGGACCGCGGATTGCCGTCCGCGCCGGGCGTGCCGCGGTAATCGACTTCCCAGACCTGGCCGCGCAGGTTCATGCTCTCGCGGCCCATGCGGGTGCCATCGGCGGTGCGCCAGCTCCACGAATCTCCGTGCTTGCCGCCGGAGGACACGATCAGGTAGTGCCGGGCATCGGCCGGCGGCCTGGCAAGGTCCGCGACCGGGACCTGCCCGGTGGCGACGGTGCCCAGCAGCCCGACAAGCAGGCCGGCAAGGCGGACGGCTGTGGATGTGCGCATCGGGCAGCTCCTTTGCGTGCGTCTTTGCGCGCGAAATTGCGCGCGCCTGCACCGCGCGGCATGACCGGCTCCGCGGTGCGCCGGGGAAAGCCCCGGCAGTGTACGGCGGCGCCGCGGCAAATCCCGCACCGCGGCCGCAATACCCATGGCTTCTGTGAGGTTGCCGGCAGGAGATCCAGCCTTTCAAAAAGCGCTGGAAAAGCCGCGCACGTCGGCCGCTGGAGGCCTATATTTTTGTGTCAAAAAGGAGGGCCGGGCGCTGCGAACGGCGCCGGTGGCGGCGCGCCCGCTGCCGGACCCCGCGATCCGCGGGACTTTCCCGGGGGCAACGACGAGATTTCAATGCCAGAAGTAGTCACCCCCGCGTTCTTCTTCGCCATCGGCGTCACCGCGTACGCGGCCGCGCTGCACTTTGGCCTGGGCCTGACCCGGCCACGCAGCCGCGCGCACCTGACCCTGGCGGCGATGTCGGCCTTCTGGATCGTGGGTGTCGCCTACCAGGTGCAGGCGCTGCACGCGACCACCGCGGCGGAATTCGTCACGGCTACGCGCTGGAATCTCGACAGCGTCGTCGTCTTTGGCGCGCTGCTACCGTGGTTCGTCTTTCACTACAGCCACGGCACGCGCCCCGCGTGGCCGGCGGCGCTCAGCGCGTACATGGCCGTGCTGGTAATCGCCAACCACGCGCTGCCCAACACCCTGCAGTTCGAACAGCTCGACGGGATCTACCGGCTGCGTCTGCCCTGGGGCGAGGCGGTGAGCCGCGCCATGGGCCAAAGCGGACCGTGGACGCTGGCCGGGGCCGCGGCCTTCGTGGCGATCTTCGGCTATTCGCTGGCCACGGTCGGCGGGCTGTACTGGCGCACCCGCCGCACGACCTCGCTGTGGGTGCTGGCGGCCCTGGGCGTGCTGATGGCGACGTCGGCCCAGGGCATCCTGGTGCGCCTGAACATCGTCAACTTCGTCGAGCTGGGGCCCTTCGGCTACTGCGCGATGATCCTGATCATGGGTGCGGCCGTCGGGCGCGACACCAAGCAGAAGCTGCGCGCCACCGAGGCCAGCTACCAGGCGCTGTTCGCCCACTCCCCGCAGGCCATCATTGCGGTGGACCCGCAGACCGGCGACATCACCGAGGTCAACGAGACCGCGCTCGAAATCCTGCAATACACGCGCCCCCAGATCGTCACCCGCAACCTGCGCGACATCACCCGCCCCGAGGACCTGGAGGGCTCGCGCCAGCGGCTGGCCGAACTGGCCACGGGGACGCGCGAGCGACTGCGCTACGACCGCTGGTATGTGCGCCGCGACGGCAGCAGCGTGCTGGTCGACTGCCAGGTCTCGACGCTGCGCGACGAGCAGGGCAAGGTGGTGCGGGTGATCGCCAGCGCCAGCGACATCACCGAGCGCCGCCAGATGGAGGAGGCGCTGCGCGAGAGCGAACGGCGCCTGCGCGCGGTGATCGGCCAGTCGCCCATCGCCATGGCCTTCGCGCGCGACGGCGTCACGATCGAGGTCAACGAGGTGTACCTGCAGACCTTCGGCTACGACAGCGTCGACGAGCTGCGCGGCCGGCCGATCCTCGACCAGGTAGCGCCGCAGGCGCGCCACCAGGTCGCCGAGCTCATCCGGCGGCGCAAGCTGGGCGACGACGTCGACGCCAACTACGAGACCATGGGCCAGCGCAAGGATGGGTCGGCGTTCCCGATATTCATCTCCGCCAAGCGCCTGGAGTTCCGCGACGGCCCGGTGACGATCGCCTTCCTTATCGACATCACGCGCCAGAAGGAATCCGAGAACGAGATCCGCCGCCTGGCGTTCTACGATCACCTCACGGACCTGGCCAACCGCCAGCTGCTCAACGACCGCATCCGCCAGGCGCTGGCCTCGTGCGCCCGCACCGGCCGCCACTGCGCGCTGCTGCTGATCGACCTGGACAACTTCAAGTCGGTCAACGACACGCTCGGTCATGCGGCGGGCGACGATCTGCTGCGGGTGGTCGCGCAGCGCCTGAGCACGCTGGTCCGCCAGGGCGACTCGGTGGCGCGGCTCGGCGGCGACGAGTTCGTCGTGCTGCTCGAGGACCTGGGAACGCAGCAGGCCGAAGCGGCCGCACTGGCCGAGGCGCTGGGCGAGAAGATCCTGTCCCACCTGGGCGCGCCGGTCCGCCTCGGCCACCACGACACGCGCTGCACCTGCAGCGTGGGCGTGACGGTGTTTCGCGACCACCACCTGGCCCCGGAGGACATGATCCGCCAGGCCGATATCGCGATGTACGAGGCCAAGAACAGCGGCCGCAACCTGCTGCGCTTCTTCGACCCGCGCATGCAGGAACTGATCAACGCGCGCGTATCGCTGGAACGCGACCTGCATGCCGCCATCGACGCGCGGCAGTTCGTGCTGCACTACCAGATCCAGGTCGACAGCGCCTTCCTGCCGGTGGGTGCAGAGGCGCTCATCCGCTGGATGCACCCGGAGCGCGGCCTGGTGGCGCCGGGCCGCTTCATCCCGCTGGCCGAGGAGACCGGCCTGATCGTGCCGATCGGCCAATGGGTGCTCGATGCCGCCTGCGAGCAGCTCGAACGCTGGCGCCGCAATCCGCTGACGCGCGACCTGGTGCTGGCCATCAACGTGAGCTCCAAGCAGTTCCGCGGCCCGGTGTTCGTCGACGACGTGCGCGATGCGCTGCGGCGCTACCGGGTCAACCCGGCCCAGCTCAAGCTCGAACTCACCGAGTCGATGCTGATCGAGGATTTCGAGGAGATCGTCGCCACGATGAATGCCCTCAAGGCACTGGGCGTGCGCTTCTCGCTGGACGATTTCGGCACGGGCTATTCGTCGCTGCAGTACCTCAAGCGGCTGCCGCTGGACCAGCTCAAGATCGACCAGTCGTTCGTGCGCGACATCGCCATCGATCCCAACGACCACGCGATCGTGCGCACCGTCATCGCCGTGGCCCGCAGCCTGAACCTGGACGTGATCGCCGAGGGCGTCGAGACCGACGAACAGCGCAACCTGCTGGTGCAGGCCGGCTGCACGCACTTCCAGGGGTACTTCTTCGGCAAGCCGGCGTCGGCCGAAACGCTGGAGAGCTTCATCGAAGCCAACCTGATCGGACTGCGCGCCTCCGAACCGGCCCCCGCGCCGGTGCGCCTGCCCCGCTGAACGCGGGGCCGGCAGGCCCGGCGCTCACACGCTGTTACAAATCCCGCCGCCGCGCGGTGAACCGCCATGGCCGATCGGCCGTTGTTGGCATCGTGGGCACCGCGTTCACCATCGGAGACGAACATGAAGAAGTTCCTGGCGCTGGCAATCCTTGGGCTGGTCATCACGGGCGCCCAGGCGCACGACCACGACGGCGGCGGCCGCTGGCAAGGCGAAGGACACTGGCGCGGCGGCGACGACGGCCGTGGCGGCTGGGGCCTGGGCCCGGCCTTGCTGGCCGGCGTCATCGGCGGCGTGCTGGTGCAGCAGGGCATGGCCTACGCCCCGCCGCCGCCCGTCTACGCGCCGCCCGTGGCGCTGCCGCCGCCCTACCCCTATGGCTACGCCTACCCGCGCGCCTACGGCTATCCGGCCGGTTCCGTGTATGGCCAGCCAATGTACCGCCACTACCATCACGACGACGACGACGAATGAGCGCGCGCCGGTGACCGCCCGAACGCGGCGGGACCCCGGCCGGGTGGACTGCCGCCGCACGGGGCCATCGCGCCGCCGCCCGGCGGCGTGATCCGGGCGTGACGAACCCGGCCTGACGTATCAGGCGTAAAGGCGCCGGCCGCCGATGGCCGGGTCCGTCATGCTGTCCCGGCCGGTTTCCACGTGACCCGCCACCCGGCGTTCGAACGCGCCATCGCCATCGACGCGGACGACGAGGTCATACCAGCCGAAAGCGTCGTTCAGCGGCCAGTGGTGGGCCAGCACCTGGCGCGGCGCCAGCGTCCGCCGGACCGCCTGGCCGGTGTAGGCATCGAGCACAGTCACCGCAGCGGGCTGGTCGGCAACGTTGACGATGCGCAGCGCAATGGCGCCGTGATCCTCCGTGTCATAGGTCGCCTGGACATCGAGGTTGGCGCTGGCCGCGCCGTTACCTCCCTTGAAGGAGCGCAGGAAGCCGTTGGGGCCGTACGCCGACAGGTCATAGACCGCGGCGACGGTCCAGGTGTCGGCCAGGCGGGTGCCCGCATCGACGGTGTAGCTGCGCGGCAGGTCGGCCGCATTGCCCGACCGCACCTGGAACACGGCGGCCGCACGGCCGGTATTGGCGAACTCGATGTGCGCCGTGCCGGCCGCGCGGTTCGCGCTCCCGTGCACGTGCAATTCATACGGCATTGCGCGCGCCGGACGCACACCCGGCTCCTGCGCCGGCACGCCCAGCACCACGTTGGACACCGACACCGGGTAGCTGTTGTGGCGCAGCGCATCGGGCGGCACGAACGCTGCGGTACCGGGCAGCACGACGCGGTCAGCGTCGGGATCGGCGAAGTTGAAGAGCGAGGTCAGGTCGCCGCTGACCGCCCGCCGCCACCGCGTGATGTTGGGCTCGACGAGTCCGGGGTGCTCGGTGGCGAAGCGCTGCTCGATGAAACGGATCAGCGAGGTGTGGTCGAATACCTGCGAATTGACCCAGCCGCCCTTGCTCCAGGGCGAGACGGCGATCAGCGGCACGCGGGTACCCAGGCCGATGGGCCCGGTGACGAAGCCCGAGACGCCGTCGTCGACATAGACTTCGTTGGCGGTGTCGACGTTGGACAGCCCGCCGGCGCGAGTCTGTGGCGGCGTGGGCGCGACGACGTGGTCGAAGCCGCCGTCGTTCTCGTCCCAGTTGACGAACAGGATGGTCTTGCTCCACACCTCGGGGTTGGACGTCAGGATGTCGAGGAACTGCGAGATGTACCAGGCGCCGAAGTCGGCCGGCCAGTTCGGGTGCTCGCTGAAGCTTTCCGGCGCGGCGATCCAGGAGACGCTGGGCAGCGTGCCGTTGCGCACATCGTCGCGGAAGATGTCGAACAGCGTTCCGCCGGCGGCGACGTTGGTGCCGGTCCTGGCGCGGTCGGCCAGTGGCGTGCCCGGCTGGGCGTTCTGGTATTGGTGGAAGTACAGCAGCGAGTTGTCGCCGTAGTTGCCGATATACGGATTTCCGGTCCAGCCCCAGTAGCCGTCAGCGGTCAGCCCGGTGCCGATGTCCTGGTAGACCTTCCAGCTGATGCCGGCGCTTTGCAGGCGCTCCGGGAAGGTGCTCCAGTCGTATCCGGCCTCGGCGTTGCTCAGCACCGGCCCGCCATTGCGGCCGTCGTTGCCGAGCCAGCCGGTCCAGAGGTGATAACGGTTGGGGTCGGTGGGGCCCATCACCGAGCAGTGGTAGGCATCGCAGACCGTGAAGGCATCGGCCAGCGCGTAGTGGTACGGAATGTCGTCGCGCTTGAGATAGGACATCGTCATCGGCGACTTGTTGGGCACCCACTGGTCGTAGCGTCCGAGGTTCCAGGCCGCGTGACTGGAGTTCCAGTCGTGCGCGGTCCCGGGCAGGTAGGTCATGCCCAGGCTCGGCAGGTTCACGCGAAACGGCGGCAGTTCGCCGCCGGCGCCGTCGGGCTGGAACCACACCGGCCGGCCGTTGGGTAGCTTGACCGCGCGCGGATCGTTGAAGCCGCGTACCCCGCGCAGCGTGCCGAAGTAGTGGTCGAAGGACTGGTTCTCCTGCGTCAGGATGACGATGTGCTCGACATCGGCGATCGTTCCGGTGCGGCGGTTCGCGGGCAGGGCCAGCGCCTTGCCGATGCTGGCGGGCAGGGCGGCGGCGGCGGCGCCGGAACCCAGCGCCTGGAGGAACTTGCGGCGATCGATGGGGTGCATGCTGGTCCTTTGTGGCAAAGCGTGTTGGGTGGCCCGAAATGCGGCGCGCAAGGTGTTGGCGTGCAACGCAGGGCGCAAGCTAGTCCCGGCATGTGTCACATGGATGAACGTCGCGGCCAGCCGGCGCGCGCGCCACTGGCCGCAGGCGTTCGCGGAGCTCCGACCCTGCGTGGGCGCGCGATGCGGCACTGCGCGCGCGGGCGCTTGCGGAACCAGCGCGCAGCGGTGCCCACGCCTCGCACGTACGGGTTTCCCGGCTCACGCGCGCGGTGCGCGTTGTGTAACCATTTGCGGTCATGGAGCCCGGCGTTTTCTCGGTGACCACGCAAGCCACCGGCGCGTCGGGCGGACGTGCGCCGCGGCGCGCGGCCGCGGCGCTGCTGCGGCCGCGCTCCCGGATCACCGTTCGGCGGGCCCGATGCGCGTGACTCCCGGATCCTGGTGCCGGCGCGCACTGCCGCTGGCCCTGTGCGTCTGCGCGCTGTGCGCCCAGGCGCGGCAATATGGCCCGCCCGGCGCGCCGCCGCCCGACGCACCGCCCGCCATGGCGTCCGACGCGCCGCCGCCCCCGCCGCCGCTGCTCGCGCCGGGCCAGCTCGACGCGCTGGTCGCCCCGATCGCCCTGTACCCCGACCCCCTGCTGAGCCAGATCCTGGCCGCCTGCACCTACCCGCTGGAAATCGTCGAAGCGGCGCGCTGGTCCGCGCAGAACCGCAACCTGCAGGGCGAGGCCCTGGTGGAGGCCGCCCGCCAACAGGAATGGGACCCGAGCGTCGCCGCGCTGGTCGCCTTTCCCGACGTGCTGCACAACCTGGATCGCGACGTTCAGTGGACCTCCGACCTGGGCAATGCCTTTCTTGCCCAGCAGGGCGACGTCATGGACGCCGTGCAGCGGTTGCGCCAGCGGGCACAGGCCAGCGGCATGCTGAACTCCAGCCCGCAGGAGACGGTGTCCGTGCAGGTGCAGGGCGACCAGAGCGCGATCGACATCGAGCCCGCCGATCCGCAGATGCTCTACGTACCGCAGTACGACCCCGAACTCGTCTGGGGCGCCCCGGTCGGCGCGCTGTATCCGGCGCCGTGGTACCCGGACGTCGGCTTCGGACTGGGCTTTGCCAGCGGCGTTGGTGTCGGCTGGTACTTCGGCGGCTGCTGCGGCTGGAATGGCGACGGCTGGGGCTGGCGGCCGCGCTGGTTCGACCGCGATATCTACCAGGACAACCAGTTCCTGGCCCGCTACGGATACCAGGCCTTTGGCGGCGGCAATTTTCACGACCACGAACCCTGGCAGCACGATCCGCGCCATCGGCTGGGCGTGCCCTACCCCACGGCCACGCTGACCGGCCAGTACGGGCACCGTCACGGCGCCCCAGCGGGATATCGCGACGGCGTCGCTGCCGGCATCGGCGCTTACGGCGGCACCGCCGGGGTTGCTGCCGCCGTACCCCGCGCCGGGCCCGGCGCAGCGCGCTCCCCGGGGCTCGAGACGCGCCCGTTCGCGCCGCGATCCTTCACGCCGCACGCCTGGGGCAGCAGCGAATTCGAGCGCGCCAACCCCGGGGGCCCAAGAAGCGTCTTCAGCGGCAGCGGCAGCGGCGGCCGCGCCCGCCTGGAAAGCGACCGCGGCTTTGCCGGCATGCGCGGCGCCTTCGGCGCCGGTCATGCCTTCGGTGGCGCCGCCTTTGCCCGCGGCGGCGCCCCGCGCAGTGCACCCATACCCGCGCGCAGACGCTGAACGGAGCCTGTCAATGCGATCGACGTTGTTGCGCGGCCTGGCCGCTTTGACGCTGGTACTTGCCTGGGACGCGACCGCAGCAGGGCCGCCGGCCCGGCGCAGCTTCGACACTGCCGCCGACGCCGCGGATGCATTGATCCAGGCCGTTGCTGGTCACGACACGGCGCAGCTGGCGGCGCTCTTCGGCCCCGACAGTGGCGCGCTGCTGTCGACCGGCGACGCCGCGCAGGACAATGCGCAGCGCGACGCATTCGCGCGGCTGGCGGCCACCTCGCACCGCCTCGAGCCCGATGGCATGGACCGCAATCGCATGATCCTCGCTGTCGGCGACGACGCGTGGCCGTTTCCGGTTCCCATCGTGCGCGTGCAGGGCCGCTGGGCCTTCGACTCGTCGATCGGGGCGCTGATGCTGCGGGCCCGGCACATCGGCGCCGATGAGCTCGACGCGATCGAAATCTGCAGCGGCTATGTGGCCGCGCAACGGGAGTATGCGTCGCAGCATGCCTCCACCGGCTACGCAACGCGCCTGATCAGTTCTACCGGCCGGCAGGACGGCCTGTACTCGGACCACCAGGCGCTGGTGCCGCGGATTTTTGCCGAGGCCGCGCTGGACGGTCTCGGTTCTAAGCGGCCGCGGGCCTATCACGGCTACTATTTTCGCGTCCTGACGGCGCAGGGAACGGCCGCCCCCGGCGGCGCCCACAGCTACGTCGCCCATGGCCTGCTGCTGGGCGGGTTCGCCATGGTCGCCTGGCCCGTGCAATACGGCGTGACCGGCATCCATACCTTCACCGTCAACCAGGACGGCGTGGTCTACCAGCGCGACCTGGGCGCGCAGAAGGATCCGCTCAAGGCGCCGGTCACAACCTTCAACCCGGAAGCCGGGTGGCGGGTCGTGCAGTAACTCGCCACTCGGAAAAGCCACCCTGGCTCCCGCCGCCATGGATGCCGCCATGCACCTACGGGGCTCGTCGTACGTACGCTTCCCGGGTCAAAGACTCCTTTTCCCGCATCAAACCGGCAGCGCCCGGCATGTCATCGTCAGCAGGAATTGCCGCCTATTTCGGTGGCGTGCGTCCGCGCGCAGTAGTCCCGGCAGCGCCGCATCGCGCTCGCCTACCGCGACAGGCTGACCCCGGGGTTCTCGGCGAACGTTTCGCCGGAAAAATTACGGTGACGGCACCGACGGCCGTGCCGACCGCCTAACGCCCGGCTTCGATGCGCTGCATCGTCTCGGCATTCCAGAGCATCGGTGCGCCCAGGCCGCTGGTCATCACGACCCGGCTGTCCGCCGAGAACGCCAGCCCGCATCCGTAAATGCCATCGACCTTTTGCGCCTTCTTCTGCTGGACGTCGACAACGACCAGGTGGAATTCGCCGGACAGCATGGACAGGACCGCGGTCGTGGCGATGAAACGGCCATCGGGCGAAAAGGCGATTTTCGGGCCGCAATAGCCGGACGCCGTTTGCGCGGATCTTTCATCGGCTTCCTTGCCGCCGGCAGGGGGAGCCCCCATGGTGGGCGCGCCCGTGAGCTGGAAGCCGCGCGCGGTGCCGAAGATCCAGCCCAGCATTGCCAGCGCACGCGACTGCCGGGCCGCGGCGCCCAGCGCCTCGCCGGCTTCGCCCATCTCGGACAACGGGATGGACTCCGGAATACCGGCCCCCATCTTCCAGACTTTGGGGTCGAAACGGCCCGCCGCACTCGCAAACATGACGCCGTCGGACGAGACGGCCATTCCGGTCACGGTAGCAGCGTGTGCGGTGTAGACCTGGATGAGTTTGCCGGTGTCGAGCGCGTACTGCGCGATGCGGCCATCTGACAGGCCGGCAAGCACGTAGCTGCCATCTTGGACGGGAGCGAGCGCTGTTGCCTGCGCGGTTCCGGGAATCGGCCATTGCGACAGGAGCGCACCATTGTCGCTGGCGTGGCGATCGATCGTCGCGCCTGCCGTGAAGAACGACCTGCCGTCCGCACTGAACGCAATATCGGTCGGACGTTCGCGAATTTTCACCTGGAACCGGACGGCACCGGAGCCGGTATCCCAGCCGATGATTTCCTTGCCGGCCGTGGCGCCGACCAGCAGCGTGCTGTCAGGGGACATGGCAATGGCCGGCGAGTGGAAGATCGCGTCGAAGACTGGCCGGGCTTTCGCTCCCTCGGCCGTCAGCAATCTGCGGAACGACAGGGGCGGCACATCGAACAGGGCAACTTCCTCTTCCGACGTGGATACCGCGACGGTCCTTCCGTCCCGGGAAACCGCGATGGCACCGACAGGCCCGAGCGCCTCGCTGCGTCCCGGTGTTTGTGCGCAAGCGACCAGTGCCAGAACGCCGGCAAAAGCCAGCATTGCCCGCGCTCCGGCGTGGCGCTGCGAGTGGCATTGGGCCTCCCAAAGCATGGCTTGCATGTCGGCTTTCTCCTTTGCACCGGAAAGGCGAACATCAGTCAGCGTACCGGTCGCAGGCGGGATCATCGTGCAGCCCGTTGTCGTGACCATTGCGGTATATCAAGCGGCGCCCATGCACGTCGCGGCAGACCGCGCTAATCCGCGGCTAGCATGATCCCGTTGCCGCAACGGCTAGCTGTGATGGCCCCGTCTTTTCTCATGCGATGCGGAATATTGCCCTACGCCGCTCCGGTAGCGCTCCTGCTGCTGGGGAGCTGCGCGAGTGAACCCCCCGCGCCGGCGCAGCTCAGCAGCGCACGGGGCGACGCGCATATTCGGCTGGGTCCGGAGTTGTCCTTGCTCGACGCTCCAGTTAGTGCAGCCCGTGCTGTAGTGGATCGTGACGGTCGCGTTCACGTTGCCGCGATTTCCAGGTCCCGCGCCCTGTACTACGTCGTCGTCGATTCCCGGTCGGCCTCGAGCCCGGTTCTCGTCCAGAACGATGTTGTTGCGCACTCATGGTCGTCGGTCGAATTCAGCGCGGCATTCGACGACGCGGGACGATTCCACGTTTTCCTCGACGGGAATCATCATGTGCTGGAAGGGGGCCGCTGGCACCAGGTGCCGCCGGGTCCCCCATGCGGAGCACTGCTGCTGGCGGGACGGGATCTGGTGTGCGCATTTCTGACGCACGGTGCCGATGTCGGCGGGCCCCGACGGTGGGACTGGTTCAAATCCATGCGAATTCCATCATCTACGCCCGGTTTGAACTTTCTCAGCGTCAATTTTTCTTAATCGCCAACTGACGCTTGAGTTCTTCAATTACTCTCGCCTGCTCCTCGTTGCGGCGCGTCAAGTCCTCGAGCTGAGCCCGGTCGGAGGTTGCCAGTCGACGATCGCAGGCAGGATTCAAAACATTCTCATCAAACCTGATAAGCAAATCGTCCTTGTCTTTGTAGTAAAAAGTCGGCAACACCCATTGATACCGCTGCCAATGCTCGAACATCGAATACGGCTCCTGGGCCGCCACCAAAATCGGTTGAATCGGAACGGATGGCAGATGCGGAACGATGTGCGCGAGTTCCTGCGAAATACTCTTCGCATCGACCAGGTCCGCAACGACAAACATGGCGAGTCCGGCCAGTAGCTGTATTGTTTCGGTCAGGTCCCGGCTGGATGAGGGAGTGAAATCAAAGAGCATGGGGACGTAGCCTCGCTCCCGAAGGGCCTGTTGAATCACCTCCAACATCGCCTTATGCTCCGGAGGGGTGAACCGGCCGAGAATCAATACGACCTTGCTTGTCAGCGAATCGATCACGCCCCTCAACTTTGTATTATTCAGAATCAAATACATGAACTGGGCGAGTTCAAGATTGTCAACCGTCAATACCGGCTCCCCCGAAGCCGAGTACGTCACAACCAGATCATCCTGAGCCTTGGGCTCGCCCACAATGTTCCATGCGGAAATGCCGTGGATTGCGCAACCCGTCAGAAGGGAATCGGTCAATACGGTCTCGACCATGGTCGCTCGGCACAATCGCGATTTCGTAAGATTTGCGTAGCCAAAGTGCGTGCGCTCGAGTTTTGCGCCCTCCAGGTTCGCGCGACGAAAATCCGCACGCTCGAAGTCTGCTCCGGTCAGGTAAGCCTCGTAAAGATCCGCGTCCTCAAACCCGGCGTCCTTGCCGGCCACGCTTTCCAGATTCGCCCATCGAAGAATAGTGCCGGCAAGCTTCGCGCCGGACATGTTTGATTCTTTCAGATCGGCGCCGGAGAGATCGGCGCCAGTGAGGTCGGCGCCGGTGAAATCGCAATGGCTTGCGTTGGTCCAGGATATCTTCATCGCGCCAAGACTCAGGCCGGCCGGGTCCACGCCACGAAGCGTGAATGCCGAGAAGCAATCCTTCGTTTCGTGAATTCCACACATATTTGCGCCGCGCAGATTCGCACTCCGGAACGATGCCTTCGATAGATTTGCTCCCTCCAGGCGCGCGCCCGACAGGTTCGTATTGTCGAAATTTGCCCCGATTAAGCTCTTGAGGCTCAACTCTGCAGAACGTAGATCAGGCAAAACCGCTGGTTCGCGAACCCTCCACTGGTTCCACGCATCGGCACCGCCTTGAAGGATCTCAACGTGTTTGTCGTTTGACATGGTTCTTCGCCATCCGCGACAGCTATTGGCAGTCCAGGCGGCCGAATCCGGTGGGCTCGCAATGTGATCCACTGCCATCGGGGCCGTAAGTATCGTACCCCCCGAAGCCGTCCGGGCGTGTGCGCCCATTTGCGCCGGTTCCGAAACTTTCGATCCCGCCGGACCCGTCGGGCTGAAGCGCCGTCACGCCGTAGGAGCGATCGCAAGTCCACGCCCACGGATCGATGGCGCGGCACCGGTTCTCTTGCGAGTCCGCAG
>JBBISD010000027.1:0-33182 GCA_037441485.1 Burkholderiales bacterium | reverse complement strand
CGCGAGCCGGGCACGGCCGTGGCCGCCGACGAGGCCGCCGCCGACGGGCTGGCGCCCGCGGTGCTGGCCGGCGAGGGCGACGAGGTCAATGTGCTGGCCATGGCCGAACAGCCGCTCGACCCGTCCCTGCTCGAGCGCGGCCGCCGCGCCGCCAAGGTCGCGCTCAATGCCAACTCCGACAAACTGCACAAGGTGCTGGCCGATGCCGGCATCGGATCGCGCCGCGACATGGAAGAACTCATCGTCGCCGGGCGCGTATCGGTCAACGGCGCCCCGGCCCACGTCGGCCAGCGCGTGATGCCCACCGACCAGGTGCGGGTAAACGGGCGCACGCTCAACCTGCGTCGCCAGCCCGGCCGCGCCCCGCGCGTGCTGCTGTATCACAAGGTCGCCGGCGAGATCGTCTCGCAGGACGATCCGCAGGCGCGTCCCACGGTGTTCGACAAGCTGCCCAAGGTGGCCGGCGGGCGCTGGATCGCCGTCGGCCGGCTCGACTTCAACACCGAGGGCCTGCTGGTGCTCACCACCTCCGGTGAACTGGCCAACCGCCTGATGCACCCGCGCTTCGAGGTCGAGCGCGAGTACGCCGTGCGCCTGCTGGGCGAACTCACGCCCGAACAGACCGAGCGGCTGCTTGCCGGGGTCGAGCTCGAGGACGGCCCGGCGCGCTTTGCGCGCATCGAGGACGCCGGCGGCCAGGGCGCCAATCACTGGTATCGCGCGGTCATCTCCGAGGGGCGCAACCGCGAGGTGCGCCGCATGTTCGAGGCGGTCGGCCTGCAGGTCAGTCGCCTGATCCGCATCCGCTTCGGGGCCGTGCAGTTGCCGCGCGCGCTGTCGCGCGGGCGCTTCCAGGAACTGGCGCCGGCCTGGGTCGAAGCCTGGCTGCATGACCTGGGCATCGGCGCCGACGAGATCCGCAACCGGCCCGCCGGGGGCGCGCCGGCCCGCAAGCCGGGCGGACCCAAGCGCGGCGCCGGGCCCCGCCCGAGCGCGCCGCGCCAGCCCGATCCGATGATCAGCAACACCAGCTACTTCGCCCAGGACCCCAACGCGCCGCGGCGCGGTCCGGGCAAGGGCGGCGGCAATTTCCGCGGCGCTTTCGAGGGCAAGCCGGCCCGGGGCGGCGGCCCGGGGCGCGGCAATGGCCCGCGCCAGCCCGATCCCATGGCCAGCACCGTGCATTACATCGCCCAGGACCCGAACGCCCCGCGCCGCGGGCGCCCCGGCGGCAAGCCCGGGCGGCCGCCCGGCGGCAGCCGCCAGCCCGACCCGATGGCCAGCACGGTCAACTACATCGCCCAGGACCCCACCGGCATGCGCCGTGGCCGGCCGGGTGGCGCCAAACCCGGGCGCCCCGGAGGGGGCAGCCGCCAGCCCGATCCCATGACCAGCACCGTCAACTACATCGCCCGCGGCCAGGGGCCGGGTTCCCGGTCGGGTGGCGGCGGTGGCGGGGGCAATTTCCGCCGGCCCAAGGGTCGCAACGGCATGGGCTGAGGCGCCCGGGCGCCGGCAGCCGCGCGGGGCTTTTTGCGCCCGGCGCGCCGCAACATTGTCGCAGCGGTATATAATCGGCGGTTGCCGGCAAGGGTGCGCCTGCTGGCAGGTTCGATGGCTCCGGGCGTTCGCCGGGGGCCGTGACGGTGCCAGGCGTCGCCCCGCATGTCGTGGCGCGCGCGAGCCCGAGGCGCCCGGCGCTGGTGGTCCGAGCCGTCGGAACCGTGGCGTCCGCCTGTTGCAGCGAAAAAATGGGCTCTACGACGGCCCATTTTTTTTTGTACCACGGGCATGCACGTCTGGCCGAGCGCAATTCGGTCCACCGTGTGGTCGACGGCGGACGCATGGCGATGGTGGGCGGCACGTGAACAAGGCGCAGGACATTACGCACGACGACGCGCACGAGGCAATGCCGGCGGTGACACCGCGGGCGGCGGCATTGCAGGCGCTGGTGGAACGCACGCTGGCTGGCCTCGGTTACGAGCTGGTCGAGCTCGAGCGCGCCGGCGGCGGGTTGCTGCGCATCACGCTCGACCACGTGCCGGTGGCGGGCGCGCCGGAGAAGCACATCGGCATCGAGGACTGCGAGCGCGTGAGCCGCCACCTGACGCACCTCTTCGCCGTGGAAGACGTCGATTACGACCGGCTCGAGGTCTCCTCGCCGGGCATGGACCGGCCCTTGCGCGGCGCGCGCGATTTCGCGCGCTTCGCCGGGGCCATGGCCAAGGTGCAGGTGTTCTCGCCGGCCGCCGGGCGCCGCCGCCTGCGCGGGCAGCTGCTGGGCATCGTGTCCGCCGCAGCCGGCGATGGGCCGGCGACGGCGGGCCCGTACGTGCGCATGCTGCTGCTGCCCGAGGCGCCGCCGCCGCCGGCGCGCGGTGCGCGCCGGCCGCGCAAGGCCGCGCCGGGCGAGACGATCGAGTTTGCGCTGGCCGACGTCGAGAAGGCGCGGCTGGCGCCGGAATGGGAGTTCGACCGCGATGCGCTTCCCCGCGCTGCCCCCTCGGGTGCGGCCGGGCCTGCGGACTGACCATTGATGACAGGGTTTAGCTTATGAGTCGAGAAATTCTTCTGCTGGTGGACGCCCTGGCGCGCGAAAAGAGCGTGCCCAAGGAAATCGTCTTTGGCGCGCTCGAATCGGCGCTGGCCTCGGCGACCAAGCGCCTCTTTGCCGAGGAGGACGTCGAGATCCGCGTCGCGGTGGACCGCGAGAGCGGCGAATACGACGCCTTCCGGCGCTGGCACGTGGTGCCCGACGAGGCCGGCCTGCAGGAGCCGGGCCACCAGATCATCCTGTCGGACGCGCGCGACCAGATCCCGGACATCGAGATCGACGAGTACATCGAGGAACAGCTGCCGCGCCAGGACCTCGGCCGGCGCTTCGCGCAGGACACCAAGCAGGTGATCCTGCAGAAGATCCGTGATGCCGAACGCGAGCAGCTGCTGGCCGAATTCCTGGCGCGCAACGACAGCATCGTCAATGGCACCGTCAAGCGCATGGACAAGGGCGACGTGGTCATCGAGATCGGCAAGATCGAGGCCCGCCTGCCGCGCTCCGAGATGATCCCCAAGGAGAACCTGCGCATCGGCGACCGCGCCCGCGCCTACGTCTCCAAGATCGACCGCACGCTGCGCGGGCCGCAGGTCATCGTGTCGCGCACTGCGCCCGAATTCCTCATGAAGCTCTTCGAGCTCGAGGTGCCCGAGATCGAGCAGGGCCTGCTGCAGATCAAGTCGGCCGCCCGCGACCCGGGCGTGCGCGCCAAGATCGCGGTCTGGACCAACGACCGGCGCATCGACCCCATCGGCACCTGCGTGGGCATGCGCGGTTCGCGCGTGCAGGCCGTCACCAACGAGCTTGGCGGCGAGCGCGTCGACATCGTGCTGTGGTCCGACGATCCGGCGCAGTTCGTCATCGGCGCGCTGGCGCCGGCCAACGTCTCGTCGATCGTCGTCGACGAGGACAAGCACGCCATGGACGTGGTGGTCGACGAGGACAACCTGGCCATCGCCATCGGGCGCAGCGGCCAGAACGTGCGCCTGGCCTCCGAGCTCACCGGCTGGCAGATCAACATCATGACGGCCGACGAATCCAACCAGAAGCAGCAGCAGGAGCGCGAGGGCATCCGCAGCGCGTTCATGGAGAGCCTCGACGTCGACCAGGAGATCGCCGACATCCTCATCGGCGAGGGCTTCTCGAGCGTCGAGGAGATCGCCTACGTGCCGGTCACCGAACTGCTGGAGATCTCGTCGTTCGACGCCGAGACCGTCGAGGAACTGCGCACGCGCGCGCGCAACGTGGTGCTCACCGAGGCCATCAAGCGCGAGGAGAACCTCGATCGCGCCGACAAGTCGCTGCTCGAGCTCGATGGCATGGACACCGAGCTGGCCATCAAGCTGGCCGCCGGCGGCGTACGCACCCGCGACGAGCTCGCCGACCTGGGGGTCGACGAGCTCATCGAGATGGCGGGCATCGACAATGCCCGCGCGAGCGCGCTGATCATGGCGGCGCGTGCCCACTGGTTTGCCTGAGCGAACCTGCCCGCGACCGACGCGCCGACCCGGACAACCTAGAGGAAACCACAGAGCATGGCCAGCAACACAGTTGCGCAATTTGCCACCGAGCTCAAGCTGACGCCGCCGGTTCTGCTGGAGCAGCTGCGCGCGGCCGGCGTTGCCAAGCATGCCGAGTCCGACGAGCTCTCCGAGGACGACAAGGCCAGGCTGCTGGACGCCCTGCGCAAGGCCCACGGCGGCCAGGAGATCGAAAAGCGCAAGATCACGCTGACGCGCCGGTCCACGTCCGCCATCAAGCAGGCCGACGCCACCGGCAAGGCGCGCACCATCCAGGTCGAGGTGCGCAAGAAGCGCGTGTTCGTCAAGCGCGACGCCGACGGCGAGGCCGAGGCCGTCGCGCCGGCGGCCGCGCCGGTCATCGACGAGGCCGAGCTGGCGCGGCGCGAGGAAGAGGCGCGCCGCCAGGCCGAGTTCGTCGCCCGCCAGGTCAGCGAGGCGCGCGAGCGCTCCGAGCGCGCCCAGCGCGAGCTCGACGAACTGCACCGGCGCGAGCGCGAGGCGCACGATGCGGCCCAGGCCAGCGCCGCCGCCGCGCCCGGCGCCGAACCCGCGGTGCGCGATGCCGCCGCCCAGGAAAAGCTCGACCGCGCGCATGCCGAGCAGGCCGCTGCGGCAGCCGCCGAGGCCGCCGCGGCCGCCGCGGCCGCCGAACATGCCGCCAATGCGCAGCGCGCCCAGGAACGCGCCCGCCGGGCCGTCGACGAGGAAGTCGCCGCCATCAAGAGCATGATGGCCGCGCCCAAGCGGGTGGCCAAGCCGGTCGTCGCCGAGGGCACGCTGCACAAGCCGGCCACGCCGGCCACGCCGGCGACGACGCCGGCGGCCGAGCGCAAGGACGACAAGAAGCCGGCCGGAGCCAAGGAGGTGAAGTCGGCCAAGCTGGCGTCGAGCTGGTCCGAGGACGCGGCCAAGCGCCGCCAGATCAAGACCCGCGGCGACGCCTCGCCGGGCGCCGGCGCCTGGCGCGGCCCCAAGGGCCACCGCCGCGCCGACGAGCGCGACAAGGCCGCGTACACACCGGCCCCGGAGCCGGTCGTGCGCGAGGTCTCCGTGGCCGAGACCATCACCGTGGCCGAGCTGGCCCACAAGATGTCGGTGAAGGCCTCAGAGGTCATCAAGATCCTGATGAAGCTGGGCCAGATGGTCACCATCAACCAGGTGCTCGACCAGGAGACGGCGATGATCGTCGTCGAGGAGATGGGCCACAAGGCCTTCGCCGCCAAGCTCGACGACCCCGAAGCGCTGCTGGCCGTGCACGAGGAGCCCGCGGTCGAGGCGCCGCTGCTGCCGCGCCCGCCGGTGGTCACCGTCATGGGCCACGTCGACCACGGCAAGACCTCGCTGCTGGACTACATCCGCCGCGCCAAGGTCGCGGCCGGCGAGGCCGGCGGCATCACCCAGCACATCGGCGCCTACCACGTCGAGACGCCGCGCGGCGTCATCACCTTCCTGGACACGCCGGGCCACGAGGCCTTCACCGCGATGCGCGCGCGCGGCGCCAAGGCCACCGACCTGGTCATCCTGGTGGTGGCGGCCGACGACGGCGTTATGCCGCAGACCATCGAGGCCATCGCCCACGCCAGGGCGGCGGGCGTGCCCATCGTCGTGGCGATCAACAAGATCGACAAGCCCGAGGCCAACCCCGACCGCGTCAAGCAGGAACTGGTCGCGCAGCAGGTCGTGCCCGAGGAATACGGCGGCGACTCGCCCTTCGTGCCGGTGTCGGCCAAGACCGGTGCCGGCGTCGACAACCTGCTCGAGCAGGTGCTGCTGCAGGCCGAGGTGCTCGAGCTCAAGTGTCCGGTCGATGCCCCGGCCAAGGGCCTCATCATCGAATCGCAGCTCGACAAGGGCCGCGGTCCGGTGGCCACCGTGCTGGTGCAGTCCGGCACGCTGCGCCGCGGCGACATCGTGCTGGCCGGCAGCTGCTTTGGCCGCGTGCGCGCGATGCTCGACGAATCGGGCAAGCCGATCACCTCGGCCGGGCCCTCCATTCCGGTGGAGATCCAGGGCCTGTCCGACGTGCCCGCGGCCGGCGACGAACTCATGGTGCTGGGCGACGAGCGCAAGGCGCGCGAGATCGCGCTGTTCCGCCAGGGCAAGTTCCGCGACACCAAGCTGGCGCGCCAGCAGGCCTCCAAGCTCGAGAACATGTTCGAGGGCGTCGGCGAGGGCGCGGCCAAGCTGCTGCCGCTGATCATCAAGGCCGACGTGCAGGGCTCGCAGGAGGCGCTGGTGCACGCGCTGACCAAGCTCTCCACCAACGAGGTCAAGGTCCAGGTCGTGCACGCGCAGGTTGGCGGCATTTCCGAGAGCGACGTCAACCTCGCGGTGGCCTCCAAGGCGGTCATCATCGGCTTCAACGTGCGCGCCGAGCAGGCCGCGCGCAAGCTGGCCGAGGCGCACGGCATCGACATCCGCTACTACAACATCATCTACGACGCGGTCGACCAGGTGAAGGCCGCCCTGACCGGGATGCTGGCGCCCGAGCAGCGCGAGCAGGTGCTGGGCATGGTCGAGATCCGCCAGGTGTTCCGCGTGTCCAAGGTCGGCACGATCGCCGGTTGCATGGTGCTCGACGGCGTGGTCAAGCGCACCGCCAACGCGCGCCTGCTGCGCGACAACGTGGTCATCTGGACCGGCGAGCTCGATTCGCTCAAGCGCTTCAAGGACGACGTGCGCGAGGTCAAGGCCGGTTTCGAATGCGGCTTGTCGCTCAAGGGTTACGACGACATCAAGGAAGGCGACCAGCTCGAGATCTTCGAGGTCCAGGAGGTCGCTCGAACGCTGTAGTCCCGCGGTCCCGATCTGTCTGCCCTCGGGCGGTCCGGGACCACGAGGTCTGCAGCCGCGCGTCGGTTGTATGGTCCGTCCCATCAAGTCGCCCAACCGGGCCCAGCGGGTGTCCGACCAGATCCAGCGCGATCTGGCGGAGCTCATCGCCCGCGAGGTGCGCGATCCGCGCGTCGGCATGGTGACGATCAGCGGCGTCGAGCTCACGCCCGACTACGCGCACGCGAAGATCTATTTCACCGCCTACGGCTCCGATCCCGAACAGACCGCGGCCGGGCTGAACGCGGCCGCCGGGCACCTGCACAACCTGCTGTTCAAGCGCCTGCGCATCCACACGGTGCCGCGCCTGGCGTTCGTGCGCGACCGCTCGCTCGAGCGCGGCTTCGCCATGGACGGGCTGATCCGCCAGGCGCTGGGCGATGCGCCCGCGGCCGAGGCGCCGCCGGCCGGGCCCGCGCCGCCGGGCGGGGACCAGGAAGGGGCCTGAGCATGGCGACGCGGCGCGCCCCGGCCGATCCCGTGGACGGCGTGCTGGCGCTGGACAAGCCGCTGGGACTGTCGTCCAACACCGCCCTGCAGCACGCGCGGCGGCTGCTGCAGGCGCGCAAGGCCGGCCATACCGGCACGCTCGACCCGCTGGCCAGCGGGCTGCTGCCGCTGACCTTCGGCGAGGCGACCAAGTTCTCGGCCGACCTGCTCGACGCGGACAAGGAGTATGAGGCCTGCATCGCGCTGGGCAGCACGACCACCACCGGCGACGGCGAAGGCACGGTGGTCGACACCCGGCCGGTGACCGTCGACCGCGCGCAGTTGGGCGCGGTGCTCGAGCGCTTTCGCGGCCGCCAGCTGCAGGTGCCGCCGATGCACTCGGCGCTCAAGCACGACGGCCAGCCGCTCTACGAGCTGGCGCGGGCCGGCCGCAGCGTCGAGCGCGCGCCGCGCGCCATCGAGATCGCGCGCCTCGAGCTGCTGGAGTGGGACCCGCTGGCGCCGGTGGTGCGGATCGCCTGCAGCAAGGGCACCTACGTGCGGGTGCTGGCGCAGGACATCGGCGCCGCGCTGGGCTGCGGCGCCCACCTGCGGGCGCTGCGGCGCACGCGGGTCGGGCCGCTGGACCTGGCGCGGGCCGTCACGCTGGACGCGCTCGGGGCGCTGGACCTGGCGGGGCGCCGGCGCTGCCTGCTGCCGCCGGACGCGCTGCTGGGCAGCCTGCCCGCGGCGCACCTGGAGACCGCCGCCGCGGTGCGCTTCGGCCATGGCCAGCGCGTGGCGCACCCGCAGGCCGGGGCGCGCCTGCGGGTCTACGGCGCCGACGGCGCGCTGCTGGGCGTGGCGCGCGGCGCCGACGGCTGGCTCGAGCCGGTGCGCCTGGTGGCTACGCCGGCCGCGGGCCGGATAACGGATACGGCGGCCGCTGCGTAGCGGCGCCATCGAACATCGAAACGAGGAAGCAACATGAAACCCAGAGCATTGCGCAACATCGCGATCATCGCGCACGTCGACCACGGCAAGACGACCCTGGTCGACAAGCTGCTGTCGCAATCGGGCACGTTCCGCGACAACCAGCAGGTTGCCGAGCGCGTGATGGACAGCAATGACCTGGAGAAGGAGCGCGGCATCACGATCCTGGCCAAGAACTGCGCGGTCGAGTACGAGGGCACGCACATCAATATCGTCGACACGCCGGGCCACGCCGACTTCGGCGGCGAGGTCGAGCGCGTGCTCTCGATGGTCGACGGCGTGCTGCTGCTGGTCGATGCGGTCGAGGGCCCGATGCCGCAGACGCGCTTCGTCACGCGCAAGGCGCTCGCGCTGGGCCTCAAGCCGATCGTCGTCGTCAACAAGATCGACCGTCCCGGCGCGCGCCCCGACTACGTCGTGAATGCGACCTTCGACCTGTTCGACAAGCTGGGCGCCACCGAGGACCAGCTCGATTTTCCCGTGATCTATGCGTCGGCCATCAACGGCTACGCGGTCGACTCCCTCGACCAGCTCGAGGGCGTGGTGGAACGCGGCGCCGGCCTCAAGCCGCTCTTCGAGGCGGTGCTGCGCTATGTACCGGTGCGCGACGAGGACCCCGACGGTCCGCTGCAGCTGCAGATCTGCTCGCTCGACTACTCGAGCTACGTCGGCAAGATCGGCATCGGCCGGATCCGCCGCGGGCGCATCCGCAGCGCCCAGGACGTGGTCTTCCTCGACGGCCCGGACGGCACGCCCATGAAGGGCCGCGTCAACCAGGTGCTGCAGTTCAAGGGCCTGGAGCGCGTCATCGTCGACGAGGCGCTGGCCGGCGACATCGTGCTGGTCAACGGCATCGAGGCGCTCAACATCGGCACCACGATCTGCCCGCCCGACGTTCCCGAGGGCCTGCCGATGCTGCGCATCGACGAGCCGACGCTGGTGATGAACTTCTGCGTCAATACCAGCCCGCTGGCCGGGCGCGAGGGCAAGTACGTCACCAGCCGCCAGGTGCGCGAGCGCCTGGAGCGCGAGCTCAAGGCCAACGTCGCGCTGCGCATGCGCGAGACCGACGACGAGACCGTGTTCGAGGTCTCGGGCCGCGGCGAGCTGCACCTGACGATCCTGGTGGAGAACATGCGCCGCGAGGGCTACGAGCTGGCGGTGTCGCGGCCGCGCGTGGTGTTCCGCGAGATCAACGGCGAGCGCTGCGAACCCTTCGAGATGCTCACGGTCGACGTCGAGGAGCAGCACCAGGGCGGGGTGATGGAGGAACTGGGCCGGCGCCGCGGCGACCTGCTCGACATGCAGCCCGACGGCCGCGGCCGGGTGCGCCTGGAGTACCGCATCGCCGCGCGCGGCCTGATCGGCTTCCAGGGCGAGTTCCTCACGATGACCCGCGGCACCGGCCTGATGAGCCACGTGTTCGACGACTACGGTCCGGTGCGCGCCCCCGACCTGGGCGAGCGGCGCAACGGCGTGCTCATCTCGCAGGACGAGGGCGACGCGGTGGCCTACGCGCTGTGGAAGCTGCAGGAGCGCGGCCGCATGTTCGTCTCGCCCGGCGAAAAGCTCTACGAGGGGATGATCGTCGGCATCCACTCGCGCGACAACGATCTCGTGGTCAACCCGATCCGCGAAAAGAAGCTCACCAACGTGCGCGCCTCGGGCAAGGACGAGCACATCGACCTCGTGCCGCCGATCAAGCTCACGCTCGAATACGCGGTGGAATTCATCGCCGACGACGAACTGGTCGAGGTCACGCCGCAGACCATCCGCCTGCGCAAGCGCTACCTGAAGGAAACCGACCGCAAGCGCGCCTCGCGCGAGGGCGCCGGTTGAGCGATTGGCGGATGGCTGGCGTGCGCTCCCTCACCCCTTGCCCCTCTCGCCGGCGGGAGCGGGCCGGTGGAATGCGGTAGATGGCGGACCACCCCTTGCCGGATGCCCTGCCGGCGTCGCCCTGGCGCCTGTGCGTCGCCCCGATGCTCGACTGGACCGACCGGCACTGCCGCCGTTTTCATCGCCTGCTCGCGCCCCACGCCCGGCTCTATACCGAAATGGTCACGACCGGCGCACTGCTGCACGGCGATGTCGCGCGCCACCTGGACTTCGACCGGGCCGAACACCCGGTCGCGCTGCAGCTGGGCGGGTCGGAGCCGGCCGAGCTGGCGCGCTGCGCGCGCCTGGGCGAGCAATGGGGCTACGACGAGATCAATCTCAACTGCGGCTGCCCGTCCGAGCGCGTGCAGCGCGGCTCCTTCGGGGCCTGCCTGATGGCCGAGCCGCAGCTCGTGGCCGACGGCGTGCGCGCGATGCGCGAGGCGGTGGCGGTGCCGGTCACCGTCAAGCACCGCATCGGCATCGACCGCGGCGAGGACTACGGTTTCGTGCGCGACTTCGTCGGCCTGACGCATGCGGCCGGCTGCCGCGTCTTCATCGTGCACGCGCGCAATGCCTGGCTCAAGGGGCTGAGCCCGAAGGAAAACCGCGAGGTGCCGCCGCTGCGCCACGAGGTCGTGCGCCGACTCAAGGGCGATTTTCCCGATGCGGTCTTCGTGCTCAACGGCGGGCTCGCCGATCCCGCCCAGGCCAGCGCCGCGTTGCACGGCGTCGACGGCGTGATGGTCGGGCGCATGGCCTACCATCAGCCGGCCCTGCTGGCCGACCTGGACGCGCGCCTGTTCGGGTCGGGCGCCGGCGGCCCGGCCGATGCCCGCGCGGTGCTCGAGCCGCTGACGCGCTATCTCGAGGCGGCCGTGGCCGGCGGCGCGACACCCTGGTCCGTCATCCGCCACGCGCTGGGCCTGTTCCACGGCCGCCCGGGCGCGCGCCAGTGGCGCCGCGCGCTGTCGGACCCGCGGTTCGTCGCGGCCCATGGCACCGGCGCGTTGCGCGCCGCCGCGGCGTACCTGGAAGCCGTGCCGGCCCCGGCGCCGGCCGCGGCGCCGCACTGACGGGCGGGACATGAGCACCGACGCCGCGCCCGACGTCGCCGCCCGGCCGGGTCGCCCGCGCGACATGCCCTTCGGCGCGTTCGTAGTCTTCGTCGCGGCGGTCATGGCAACCAACGCGCTGGCCATCGACACGATGCTGCCGGCGCTGCCGGCCATCGGCAAGGTGCTGGGGGTCGCGTCGGAAAACCAGCGCCAGTGGATCGTCACCGCCTACCTGCTGGGCTTTGGCGCCGCGCAGATCGTGTACGGCACGCTGGCCGACCGCTTCGGGCGGCGCCCGGTGCTGCTGCTGGCCCTGGCCGTCTACGCGGTCTTCAGCGCCGTGGCCGGCCTGGCCGGATCCTTCGAACTGCTGATCCTGGCGCGGGTGCTCCAGGGCATCGGCGCCGCCGGCACGCGCGTGCTGGCGGTGGCGATCATCCGCGACCGCTATTCGGGCCGCCAGATGGCGCGCGTCATGTCGCTGGCCTTCATCGTCTTCCTGGCCGCACCCATTGCCGCGCCGTCGCTGGGGCAGCTGATCCTGCGCGTGGCCCCGTGGCCGGCCATCTTCTTCGCGCTGGGCCTGTTCGGCGCGGTCATGCTGGTCTGGGGCGCGCTGCGACTGCCCGAGAGCCTGCACGAGGAGGACCGCCTGCCCATCGTCCCGGCCCGCATCCTGCGCGCCTTCGGCCTGGCGCTGAGCCGGCGCCAGGCGGTCGGCTACATGCTGGCGATGACCGTCATGCTGGGCGGCCTGTTCGGCTACATCAACTCCGTGCAGCAGGTATTTGCCGACATCTTCCACGCCGCGGCGGTGTTCCCGGCGATCTTCGGCGTGAGCGCCGTGTTCATGGCCGGCGCCTCGCTGCTCAACGCCCGCATCGTCGGCCGCCTGGGCATGCACCGGGTGTCGCACGTCGCGCTGTGCGGCTACGTGGGCGTGGCCCTGGTGCACGTGCTGCTGGTTTGGCGCGGCGACGAATCCATCTGGGTGTTCTCCGCGTGCCAGTCGCTGATGATGTTCTGCTTCGGCCTGGTGGCCTCGAACTTCGGCGCGCTGGCGATGGAGCCGCTCGGCCACGTCGCGGGCACCGCCTCGTCGGTGCAGGGCTTCGTGACCACCGTGGGCGGCGCGCTGCTGGGTTTCGCCATCGGCCAGCAGTTCGACGGCAGCACCATGCCCATGTCGCTGGGCTACGTGCTGCTGGGCGCGCTGGCG
Source organism: Burkholderiales bacterium (assembly GCA_037441485.1). Lineage (GTDB taxonomy): Bacteria > Pseudomonadota > Gammaproteobacteria > Burkholderiales > Burkholderiaceae_F > GJ-E10. The sequence continues at coordinate 20,696 of JBBISD010000027.1, read as the reverse complement.
ATGGTCATCGTGGCGATCACCGAGAAGGGCCGGGTGTTCCACTCCGGCCCGCCGGAACCGGCCGCCGCGGCACGCGCGCCCGCGGGCTAGGCGTTCAACCGCGGGCCCTCACCCCCGGCCCCTCTCCCGCGTGCGGGAGCGGGAGCGAGCGCGTCTACCAGATCGTCACGCGCTTATCCGGTGCCAGGTACATTTTGTCGCCCGGCTTGACGTCAAAGGCGGTGTAGAACGCAGCCTGGTTCATCTCCGGCACCGTGCCGCGGAACATCGGCGGCGAGTGCGGATCGGACTTGATGCGCAGGATGGCCTCGTTGTCGCGCGACTTGCCGCGCCAGACCTGGGCCCAGCCCATGAAGAAGCGCTGGTCGCCCGTGAGGTTGTCGATCACCGGCGCCTGCGCGCCGGCCAGCGAGCGCCGGTAGGCCTTGTAGGCGATGGCGATGCCGGAGTTGTCGGCGATGTTCTCGCCCAGGGTCAGTTCGCCGTTGATCGGGAAGCCGGGGACCGGTGCGTACGCCGAATACTGCTCGACCAGCGCGTGCGTGCGCGCCTTGAAATGGTCCAGATCGGCCTGCGTGAACCAGCCCGGCGGGTCGATGACGACGCCCTTGCCGTCGTACTGGCTGCCCTCGTCGTCGAAGCCGTGGCTGATCTCATGGCCGATGACCGCGCCGATGCCGCCGTAGTTCACCGCGTCGTCGGCCCTGGCATTGAAGAACGGCGGTTGCAGGATGGCCGCCGGGAAGACGATCTCGTTCATTTCCGGGTTGTAGTAGGCATTGACGGTCTGCGGGCTCATGTCCCATTCGGTGCGGTCGACCGGCTGGCCGAGCTTGGCCAGGTTGCGCTCGTAATCGAACGCGCGGGCGCGCTCGATATTGCCCACCAGGTCGCCGCGCACGATCTTCAGCCGGCCGTAGTCGCGCCACGTCACCGGAAAGCCGATCTTCACCGTGAAGCTGGCCAGCTTGGCCTGGGCCTTCTGGCGCGTCTCGGGGCCCATCCACTCGAGCGTGTCGATGTCGGCCCGGTAGGCGGCCAGCAGGTTCTGCACGAGCTGGTCCATGCGCGCCTTGGACGCCGGCGGAAAATAGCGCGCCACGTAGGCTTTGCCCAGGCCCTCGCCCATGGCTTCCTCGATCACCGACAGGCCGCGCTTCCAGCGCGGCCGGTCCTGGGGGATATCGCGCAGCGCGGCGCCGTAGAACGCGAAGCGCTCGTCCACGTACGGCTTGCTCAGGTACGGCGACATGTCATTGAGCAGGTGCCAGCGCAGATATTTCTTCCAGACGGCCAGCGGCGTGTCCTTGACCAGCCTGGCCATGCCGGTGAGATAGCTCGGCTGGCTGACGATGACGGCGTCGAGCTTGCCCGCGACGCCGGACGCCGCCAGGTAGGTGGTCCAGGAGTACCCCGGCGCAAGCGCGTCGAGCTTGGCCAGCGCGACCTTGTTGTAGGTCTTGACCGGATCGCGGTTCTCCACCTTGGTCCACTGCACGCGGGCCAGCGCCGTTTCGAGCGCCAGTATGTCCTCGGCCGCCCGGGCCGCGGTCCGGTCGCCGGCCATCGCCAGGACCTTCTCGATATGCGCGCGGTACTTGGCGCGGATCTGCACCAGCTTGGGGTCGTCCTTGAGGTAGTAGTCGCGGTCGGGCAGTCCCAGGCCGCCCTGGCCCAGATCGACGACGTAATGCGTGGTGTCCTTCACGTCCAGGTGCACGGCCGGTGCAAACGGGACGGTGATGCCGATGCGGTTGAAGTGCGCGACCAGCGCGGCGACGCCGGCGCTGTCCTTGAGGGCATCGATGCGCGCCAGCTCGGTGGCCAGCGGCTTGCGGCCAAGCTTTTCCAGCGCGGCCTCGTCCATGAAGCTGGCGTACAGGTCGAGGATCTTCTGACGGTCCGGGTCCGACGCGGGCAGATATCTGGGCAGGTCGTCGACCAGCGCGCGCAACTGCTCTTCGACCGTGTCGCGCAGCGCCACGAACGAGCCGTAGGTGCCCTTGTCGGCCGGGATCTGCGTCGTGGCCAGCCACTTGCCGTTGACGTGGCGGTAGAAGTCGTCCTGCGGGCGTACCGCCGGGTCGACGTATTGCAGGTCGATGCCCGAGAACAGGGCAGGAGTGGTGGCCGGCGCGTCCGCGGCGTGGGCGGTACCCATCGTGGTCAGCGCCGCCGTCGCCAGCGCGGCGGCCAGTGGCACCAGGTCAGTCAGTTTCATCGTGGTCCTCATCGTCGAAGGGCATCTTGTGGATGCCTCGGGCAGGGGGGTAAAAAGAGCGCAGATAATAGACCCCCTGCGGACCCGGCGCGGGGCCGCGCGACCGGCCTGGCGCCGGCGTTGCTAGGGGCGGGCGGGCTTGGGCGGCGCGCAGTTGGTGGCGTGCTCGTCCTGCAGCCGCCGGATACCCAGTTCGACCGAGGCGCGCTCGCCGGGGGCTGCGCTCAGCAGGTCCTGCTGGCCATATTCGATGCGATGCACAAGATCATCGCAACGGGCGACCAGCGCGCGGTGCTTTTCCTGGTCCATTTCCTGGAGGGTGGCGGGGTCGCGCGTGACCGCCTGCGGGGACGGTACGATGCCGCTGCCGCGCCCCGCCTTGTCGGCAGGCGCCGCACGGGTGACCTCCACGGCAGGGCGGTTTTCCACCGCGCGTTCCCGGGCCGTGCCGTTGGGACAGGCCTCGTTGGAATAGGTCACATGCCCGTTGCCATCTTCGCAGCGGCGCAGGTCGTCGCGTGCCGCCGCGCCGGGCGCAGCAGCGGCGGCCAATCCCGCCAGGGCCAGGCCCAGAATCGCCTTGATAGTCCCGCCACCAGCCATTGCTGCTCCCGGTTTGCCCGCCGCGCGTGCCCGGCATGCCGGTTCGCGGCCGGCGGCGATCTGCCCGCGCAATGAAACGTCGCGCAACCGTACGTCGCGCGAACAGTACCGGATGCAATAGTACTTGCACCGCAGCCGTCGGGAAACCGGCTACGACGTTCAGATGAGCTTGCCCGGATTCATCAGGCCGGCCGGATCGAGCGCCTGCTTGATCGCGCGCAGCAGCGTGCGCTCCGCGTCGGACTTGAGGGCCATGCCCCGTTCGCGGCGCAGTTGCCCCAGGCCGTGCTCGGCGCTCACCGACCCGCCGCACCGCACCACCTCTGCATAGACGATGTCGTTGATCGCGGCCTCATGCGCCAGTGCGGCCGTCGCCGGCAGCGCCGCCCGCGCACCGACGTTGTAGTGCAGGTTGCCGTCGCCCAGGTGGCCGAACACCATCGGTTCCAGGTCGGCCGACAGCGCCTGCAGCGCCGCGCCGGTGCGGCCGATGAAGCCGGCCATGGTGCCCAGCGGCAGCGAGATATCGTGCTTGACGTTGCCGCCGGCGCGGGCCTGCGCTTCCGGTATCGCCTCGCGCAGCGCCCACAGCGAGCGCGCATCCTCGAGCGAGCGTGACACGATGGCATCGCGCGCCTCGCCCGCGTCGATGGCCGCCGCGCACAGCCGCTCGCCGGCGCGTTCGGCGTGCGCTGCATCGGTCGGCTCGGACCATTCGAGCAGCACCGTCCACGGCGGCGTCGGCACGAAACCGGGACGCTGGCGCGCCAGGAACCGCTGCGCCAGGTCCAGGCACGGACCCGAGATCAGTTCGAAGGCGGTCAGCGCGGGCCCGGCATGGGCGCGCGCGCGTTGCAGCAGCGCGATGGCGGCGGCCGGGTCGGCACAGGCCAGCAGGCAGACCAGGCGGACCCGCGGCAGCGGAAAGAGCTTGAGCGTCGCTGCCGTAATCACGCCCAGCGTTCCTTCCGACCCGATGAAGAGCTGCTTGAGGTCGTAGCCGGTGTTGTCCTTGCGCAGGGCCCGCAGTCCATTCCATACGGTGCCGTCGGCCAGCACCACCTCGACGCCCAGCGTCAGATCGCGCGCATTGCCGTAGCGCAGGACCTGCGTGCCGCCCGCATTGCTCGCGAGGTTGCCGCCGATCGTGCAGCTGCCCTGCGAGGCCAGGCTCAGCGGAAACAGCCGGTCGTGCGCATGGGCGACGTCCTGCACCTGTTGCAGCCGGCAGCCGGCCTCGACGGTGATCGTGTCGTTGTCGGTGTCGACCTCGCGCACCTGGCACAGCCGCGGCGTGGCGAGCACCAGCGCCCGGCCGCTGCCGTCGGGCGTGGCGCCCCCGACCAGGCCGGTATTGCCGCCCTGGGGCACGACCGGCACGCGATGGCGGGCGCACCAGCCGACGGCCTGGGCCACCTGCGCGGTCGTGCGCGGCAGCGCCACCGCCAGCGCGCGTCCGGTGTAGCGGCCGCGCCAGTCGGTGAGATAGGGCGCCATGTCGGCCGGCTGCCCGACAATGGCCTCGTTGCCCAGCAGCGCGCGCAATTCATCCAGGGGTGTCATCGCGTCTGGAAGGATAATCCCCCTGGCGGCGCCTGCCGCCGTGCCGATTCCCCGGGAGTTCCATGGCAGCCCCGCCCGCCCCACCGCCGCGCGCCGACGCCGCGCCCGCAGCATCGCCGGACCCCGCCGCAGCGGCCGCCAGTCCCGCCAGGCGGCTGGCGCGCGCCCGCGCGCTGCTCGAATTTGCCGTCCAGCGGGCGCGCGTCGTGCATCTGCCGCAAGTGGCGGCCAGCCTGACCTTTTCCTCGGTGCTATCGCTGGTGCCGCTGCTGGCGGTGGTACTGGCGGTATTCACGGCGTTCCCGCAGTTCGCGCAGTTGCGCCAGTCGCTCGAGCAGGACCTGCCGCGCAGCCTGCTGCCGGTGCCCTACGCCCGGACGATACTGGCCTATCTGGCCGAGTTCGCCGCCAAGGCGGCGGGGGTCGGGGTGGCCGGCCTGTCGTTCCTGGCGCTGACGGCGTTGTCGATGATCCTCACGGTCGACCGCATCCTCAACGACATCTGGCAGGTGCACCAGCGCCGGCCGCTGACGCAGCGCGTGCTGGTGTACTGGATGGTGCTGTCGGTCGGACCGGTGCTGCTGGGCCTGAGCCTGACGCTGACCTCGTACCTGGTGTCGCTGTCCTACACCCATAGCGAGCGCTGGGGTAGTGGCGTACGCCCGCTGCTGACGCTGGTGTCGCCGCTCATCGCCACGGTGGCCTACAGCGCGGCCTACGCGCTCGTGCCCAACCGGCGCGTGCGCTGGCGCCACGCGTTCGCCGGTGGCCTGGTCACCGCCGTGATCGACGAACTGATGAGCCGCGGCTTTGCCGCCTATGTCATCCACGGCAGCTTCCTGACCATCTACGGCGCGTTTGCCGCGGTGCCGATCTTCCTGACCTGGATCTACTTGTCCTGGCTGAGCTTCCTGTTCGGGGCGGCGCTGGCAGCCGCCTTGCCGCAGATCGGCAATCGGCGCTTCGACGACAGCCGTTGGGCGGGCGACCGCGCGATCACCGCCATGGCACTGGTCAAGCTGCTGCACGACGGCGCTCGCGGCGGGGTGCCGCGCGCCGTGCCGCTGGCAGAACTGGCGCGAGTGCTGCGCACCGACGAGGAGGAACTGCAGGCGCTGCTGGGCGATCTGGAGGCCATGTCGTACGTGCGCCGCGTGGCGGCAAGCCGAACGGCGCCCGAGGCCTGGATCGTGGCCTGCGATGCCCGGACCCAGGGGCTCGGGCCCATCTTTCGCCGCTACGGCATCGATCCGCGCAATTCGCTGCTCCAGCGCCGCGACCTCGACCTGCCGGCGTGGCTGGGGCCGGCATTGCGCGGACCGTGGCTGGACGAGGGCTTCGGACGGCTGCCACCCTCACCCCCGGGCCCGCTCCCGCACGCGGGAGAGGCCGAGGATGGGTGACGCGTCAGATACGGGCGCCGAACCTTTGCTCTCCCGCGTGCGGGAGCGGGCCCGGGGGTGAGGGCAGCAGCAACTGGCTCCCGCGCACCAGCACGATGCCGGCGCGCTCGCGCGCGGCCTCGAAAGCCGCACTGCCCAGCCAGTCGAATTCCATCTTGCGGGCGGCGGCGATCGCATCGCCGCTGGCCGGATGGCGCGCCGGATGGCACATGAAAACGGCGCCGTCCGGCCCGGCCGCGAGCCAGCGGGCAAAGTGCTGCTGGTAGGCGGTCCGCGCTGCGGCGCTGCCGGCGGCAAAGTCGTAGACGCCGACCAGCCACGCGCTCATCGCCAGGCCGGCGGCCCGTGCGCGGGCGCGCAACGGCCGGTCGCCCAGCAGCGCGATGCCGCGCGCCTTGCGGTCGCGGATGCGCGGCGGCGGCCGCGTGCTGCGCAGCCAGGGCCGCTCGCCGGGGTAGCGCCGCAGCAACTCGGCGACCAGCACGTCGCGCACCTGGGCAAACTGGTGCACGTGCTGGTGGCCGTCGACATAGTCCGGACGCCGGCCCAGCGCGTCCTCGAACGCGTCAAGCTGGCGCCGCACGGCGGCCTCGAGCGCCGCGGCCGGCAGCCGCCGCAGGGTGCTTTGCACGATCAGCCGCCCCAGCGGCCACACGGTGGCGCCGGACGGCCCGAAAGCCTGGGTCAGGTTCAGGTGCAGCCCGAGGTCCGCGCTGCCGCGCGGCAATTGCGCGGCAGCGGCGCGCCAGGCGGGCGCGTCGACCAGACAACTGGTGGCGGTGAGGCGGCCGCGCTCGAGCAGCGCCAGGATGCCGTCGACCGCGCCGGCGTCCAGCGCATAGTCGTCGGCGCAGCTGACCCAGCGGCGCGGGCCCGCCGCGGTCGGGGGCGCGCTCACCGTGCCGGCGTCGCCGGCCCCTGGGCGTCGATGGGCGAGCCTCCCAGGCGCCGGCCCACGATATAGCGCGGGCGCAGCTTCACCTCCTCGTAGACGCGCCCCAGGTACTCGCCCAGGATGCCGATGAAGAGCAGCTGCACGCCACTGAAGAACATCAGGCCGACCACGATGGTGGCCCAGCCGGCGACGTCGCTGCCGTGCAGGTAGTGGTCGACGATCACCCACAGGCCGTAGCCGATGGCCAGCACCGCCAGGACCGAGCCCAGCCCGCTGGCCAGGCGCAGCGGCAGGTTGGAAAAGGCGGTGATGCCGGAGGCGGCCAGCGAGAACAGCGCCCGCATGCCGAAGCCGCTGTGGCCCGCGGTGCGCGGCGGCGGCACGAACTCGATGGCGAGCGAGCGGTAGCCGACCCAGGCGTACAGCCCCTTCATGAAGCGCGTGCGCTCGGGCAGCGCACACAGCGCGTCGACCACGCAGCGGTCCATCAGCCGGAAATCGCCCGCGTGCGGCGGTATCTCGATGGACGACCCGAACTTCAGCAGCGAATAGAAGACCCGCGCGCCCAGCCGCTTGAGTGCCGATTCCTCGCTGCGGTCGGCGCGCACCGCATACACCATGTCGACGCCGTCGCGCCAGCTGCGTAGCATGGGTTCGAGCAGCTCGACCGGATGCTGCAGGTCGGCGTCCAGCGTCACGACGACGTCGCCGGCGGCGTGATCGAGTCCGGCGCCCAGCGCCGCTTCCTTGCCGAAATTGCGCGACAGGGCCAGGCAGACGACGCCGGTCTGCTGCAGCCACGGCTGCAGGGCCGCCAGCGTCTGGTCGCGGCTGCCGTCGTCGACGACCAGGATTTCCCAGCGATCGGTCAGGCGGCGCAGCTGCGCGATCAGCGCGGGCAGCAGGCGCGGCAGGTTCTGCGCCTCGTTGTAGGCCGGCACGACGCAGGAGATCGACGGGGTGCGCTCGGTGCGCGGCCGCTCGTCGCGGGTGGGCACGGCGGCGATGCCGCCCATGGCGTGGGCGGGCGGGTTCCAGCGGGCGACGGGGGCTTCACGGGCGGACATGGCGGAACTGTACGCGAACCGGGCGCTTCCGGGAGACCGGCAGCGCCCGCGTAAAATGCGCCGCATGTCCTACGTCTTTGCCGCCCCCGGCCAGCCGGTACTGCCCATCGTCGGCGCCGGCACCTTGTTCCCGGTGCGGCGCATCTACTGCGTCGGCCGCAATTACGCCGATCACGCGCGCGAAATGGGCCACAGCGGCCGCGATGCACCGTTCTTCTTTGCCAAGCCCGCCGACGCGCTGCTGCCCGTTGCCGAGGGCGCGACGGGCGTGGTCGACTACCCCGCGCAGACCCGCGACCTGCAGTACGAGACCGAGCTCGTGGTGGCGGTCGGCGGCAGCGGCCGCGACCTCGCACCCGCCGATGCGGCGGCGCTCGTCTGGGGCTATGGCGTCGGCCTGGACCTGACGCGGCGCGACCTGCAGGCCCAGCTCAAGAAGCAGGGGCGGCCCTGGGAGATCAGCAAGTCCTTCGACCGCTCGGCGCCGGTATCGCCGTTGCGCCCGCTGCGGCTGAGCGGCCGCCTGGAACGTGCCCGCATCTGGCTCGAGGTCAACGGGCAGCGCCGCCAGGACGGCAATATCGACGCGATGATCTGGAGCGTCGACGAGATCCTCGCCCACCTGTCGCGGTATTTCGCGCTCGCCCCGGGCGACCTGGTCTTCACCGGTACGCCGGCCGGCGTCGGCGCGGTCGTGCCGGGCGACGTGCTGCGCGCCGGCGTGGAAGGCGTGGGCACGCTGAACGTGCGCGTCGCCGGGGCGATGCCCGCCGCGCCAGACCCCGTGACGGCCGCCGCTACGGACTGACCGGGGCGCGCTGCGGCCGCCAGCGGCCCAGCGAACGGCGCAGCGCGCGCAGCCGCTCGCGCCGTCCGCCGCGTACCGGACGGGCGTAGCGCTCGGCCTGCAGGCCGGCGAGCAGGTCCTGCAGGTCGGCCTGGCAGGGCGGGGCGAGGCGGGTCCGCAGATGCTCGTGCATGTCGTGCAGTCCCATGGTCAGCGGCACGCCGACGCCGGCACGCTGCAGCTTCTGGCGCAGCGACGACTCCAGTTCGGCCAGCGGATCGCGCCGGACGCTGCGGCGCAGGGACAGCACCGCCATCCCCACCAGCAGCGCGCTGACCGCAGCCACCGCCACCGCCGAGACGCTTTCGATATCCGGCCGCAGGCCGATCCAGGTCATCAACGCCCGCTGGCGCTCGGCCGAGTACGACAGGAACCACTGATTCCAGGCGTTCTCCAGCGCCTCGCGGTTCAGGCGCAGCGCCGCCAGCCAGTTCCCGCCGGCGCGAGATCCGCCCAGGCCCTCGGTCCGCCGGTCCTGCAAGGTACGCTCGATGCGCTCGGGGGCCACTGCCGCGGTCGGATCGACGCGCTGCCAGCCGCGGTGATCGAGCCAGACTTCGGCCCACGCGTGGGCGTCGGACTGGCGCACGGTCAGGTAGCCGTCCACCGGATTGATTTCGCCGCCCTGGTAGCCCGTCACGACGCGTGCCGGCACGCCCATGGCCCGCATCAGCACGACGAAGCTCGAGGCGTAGTGCTCGCAATAGCCGACCCGCGTGTCGAACAGGAAGCCGTCGACCGGGTCGCGCCCCAGCACCGGGACGTCGACGTTGTAGCGGAACGGCTGGCGCCGGAACTCCAGCAGCACCGCCTCGACCAGGCGCTGGTCCAGCGGCGCGCGCGCGCCGGTGCGCGCCCCGTCGGCCAGGACGCCGGCGCGCAGTTGCGCGGCCCACTGCCGGGTGCGCGGATTGCCCTCGGCCGGCAGCGCGAGCCACGGCCCGAGCGACGGGTCGGCGCTGCGCGGCCCCGCGGCGAACCGCGTGTAGCTGCGCACGCGATAGCGCAGCCGGCTGACGATCGGCGCCGCCGACAGCACCTCCAGGGTCGGCGTCAGGCGCGCGGTGGTCATGGTAGTCGGCACATTGTCCACGACCGCGGCCAGTTCGAGCGCGATGAGTTCGTGGCGTTCGGTCGGTTCGAGCGTGACCAGGTAGTCGACGGCGCTGGAGGCGACGTACTGGATCTCGGCAGGCCGCTGCGGCAGGTCCGTCAGGGCGGTCCAGGTGCGCCCGTCGAAGCGGCCGAAGACCGGACCGCGCCAGTAAAGGTCGCGCTGCGCCGGCACGCGCCCTTCGAAGCGCGCCCGCAGCGCGACGGCGTCATTGCCCTGCAGGTGGCTGATCGATCCCGGCGACATCGCGCCCGACAGTCCGGTGCCCGAATGCGCCTCGTCGCCGGCCACCCGCCAGATTGGCGCCGACAGGCGGGGAAAGAGGAAGAACAGCGCCAGGGCCAGCGGCAGCGCCAGGAAGAAGACGCGCGCCAGGTAGCCCATCTTGCCGCCGAACGAAATGTCGCCCTCCGGCAGGTTCACGCTCAGCAGCACGAAGAACAGCATGGTGATCGACACGGCCATGACGGCAGCGGTGGCCAGGCTCTGGTCGAACAGGAACTGGGTCTCCAGCACGAAGAGCGAGAGAAACACGATGACCAGGACGTCGCGGTGCGCGCGCATCTCCAGCAGCTTCAGGCCGATCAGCACGAGCAGGAAGTTGACGCCGGCATCGCGTCCGATCAACGTGCCGTGTTCGAGCCAGACGGCCGCGGTGCCCGCGACCAGCAGCACCACCATCGTCATGCGGCCGGGCCCCGGCTTGAGCGTCTGCGTGAGCCAGGCGCGCCAGATCCACACGACACCGATGGCCACCACCGACCACAGCGGCAGGTGCTCGAAATGCGGTGCCACGACGACGGCGACCGCCAGCAGCAGCACCGCCTGGTCGCGCTGTTCGCGCGCGCCGATCGACAGCTGGGGCTGGAGCCAGCCGCGCAGGTGCCGCGTGGCCGTCGCCACACGCGAGCGCGGCGGCTGCGCAGAGCGGGCGCCCAGGGTCGTCATGGCGTGCCAAAGAGCGCGAGCGCCTCGAGGCAGCGGGCGCGATGCGCGAGGCCGGTGCCCGTGGCGATGTCCTGGCCGGGCAGCGCCAGGCTGTAGCGCAGTCCGGCCGCGTCGGCAACCAGCACCCAGCGCGTCAGGCGCGAGAGGCGCGCCTCCAGCGGCAGGGCGGAGGGCAGCGCGGCGAAGTCGAGCACGGTTTCCTCGCCGGCACTGGACTCGAAGAGTTTTACCGAGAGGTCGTCGTTGCGGGCCGCCAGGCGCCAGGCGATCGACTTGAGCGGATCGCCCGCGCGGTACGGGCGCACGCCGGCAAAGTCGTCGTTGCCGGCGACGACGCCATTGGCCAGGTCGCGGCTGCCGCCGCTGCCCGGCGGCAGCGTCGGCGCGTCGGCCTCCGGCACCGCATAGACGACGGTATCGAGTTCCGGCGTGGCGTAGGCCCAGGCCTCCCACAGGCCGAACGGAAAGCGCGTGGAAATGCGCACCCGCGGACACAGGCGCCGGCCCCGGCGGCGCGTGGCCAGGCCGATGGCGGCGCGCGCGCTGCTGGCCGGCGCGATGTCCACCCAGATGCCGCGCATCGGCCCCTCCACGTTCCGGCCGCCGCCGGCCCCGGCGCGCCGCCGCGGCAGTACGAAGGCCAGGTTGATGGCGTAGTGTGCTTCGTCCGTCGGATTGTCGATCACGAATTCGAAATTGGCCGCCTCGCCCGCGTGGACCGGCGTCGCGCGCTGCTCGCGCACCTCCAGGTGCAGCAGGTTGCGGTGGGTCTGGTACATGCTCACCAGGCCGATGCTCATGACCAGGAAGGCCAGCAGGAAGCCCAGTTGCAGGTTGAAGTTGAGCGACCCGGACCAGATGGTCAGCGCGACGCCGAAGTACATCAGGCCGGCCCGCGTCGGCAGGATGAAGACGCGCCGGCGCACCAGCGTCACGTCGCCACGCGGCTCGCGGTGATTGCGGAACAGCCAGTGGGCGAGGCGCGGCCGCAGCTGCTGCACGAAGGCGTTCACGGCGACCTAGGGTAGCGGCACCGATTGCAGCAGGTGCGTGGCCAGTTCCCGGCCCTGCAGTGCGCGGCCGCCCTCGCGGGTGGCGGCGCGCAGCCGGTGGCCCACGACGCCGGGCACGACATTCTGCACGTCTTCCGGGATCACGTGATCGCGCCCGTCGAGCCAGGCCCAGGCGCGGGCCGCCGCGAGCAGCGCGAGGCCGGCACGCGGGCTCAAGCCGTCGACGTAGGTGCCGGAGCTGCGCGTGTGGGCCAGCAGCGCCTGCACGTAATCGAGCAGCGCGTCGGAGCAGTACACCGTCTTGACTTCGGCCTGGGCATCGAGCAGCTCGGAGGCGCGCGACATCGCGCCCATGCTCTTGAGCATGTCGCGGCGCGACGCTCCGGCAAGCAGTGCGCGCTCGGCGGCGTGATCGGGATAACCCAGCGAAATGCACATCAGGAAGCGGTCCAGCTGCGATTCGGGCAGCGGAAAGGTGCCGATCTGGTGCAGCGGATTTTGGGTTGCGATCACGAAGAACGGTTGCGGCAGCGGTCGGGCCATGCCGTCGATCGATACCTGGCTCTCCTCCATGGCCTCGAGCAGCGCGCTTTGCGTCTTGGGGCTGGCGCGGTTGATCTCATCGGCCAGCAGCACCTCGGAGAATATCGGACCCGGGTGGAAGGTGAACTGCCCGTTGGCGCGATCGTAGACCGAGACGCCGATCACATCCGATGGCAGCAGGTCGCTGGTGAACTGGATGCGGCGCAACGGCAGTCCCAGCGAGATGGCGATGGCATGGGCCAGCGTGGTCTTGCCCACGCCCGGGGCATCCTCGATCAGCAGGTGGCCGTCGGCCAGCAGGCAGGTCAGGCTCTGGCGGATCTGCAGGTCCTTGCCGACGATGACGGTAGCGATGCGCGCCGCACAAGCCTGGAATTTCTCTAACATGGGAGGGTTCGCGATCCGTGGGAAGGGGAAGGGACTTGGCTACTGGCTTGTTGACGCACGCTGCCTGCGCGGCGCACGAAATGGGAAGCTGGCACCCGGAATGCCCCGAGCGGCTGGCGGCGATCCAGGACCGCCTGATCATCACCGGGCTGGCACCCCATCTCGAATACATCGAGGCCCCGCCCGCCCCGCTGGCGGCGCTGGAGCGCGCCCATGATCCTGCATACGTCGAGATGTTGCAACGCAATACGCCGTCCGGCGGATACCACATGTTGGACCCGGATACGCTGCTGTGCCCGGATTCGTGGGGTGCGGCGCTGCGGGCCTCCGGGGCGGTGATCACCGCCACCGACCAGGTCATGGCCGGCGATCTGGACAACGCCTTCTGTGCCGTGCGCCCGCCCGGCCACCACGCCCGCCCCGGTACCGCCATGGGTTTTTGCCTGCTCAACAGCATCGCCATCGGCGCGCTGCACGCGCTGGAGGTCCATGGCCTGGAGCGCATCGCCGTGGTCGATTTTGATGTGCACCATGGCAACGGTACGGAGGAAATTCTCGCGGCGGTCGAACATGGGGATCGGCGGGTGCTGATGACCAGTTTTTTCCAGCATCCCTTTTACCCGTACTCTGGCACCGACAATCCCATGGAAAACATGGTCAATGTGCCCCTGCCGGCCGGTTCCGACGGCACGCGCGTGCGCGCCGTCGTCGACGAATTATGGATCCCGCGCCTGGAGGCCTTTCGGCCGGAAATAATCTTCATCTCGGCCGGCTTCGATGCGCATCGCGAGGACGACATCGGCCAGATGAGCCTGGTCGAGGCCGACTACGTCTACATCACGCAGCGCCTGATGGACGTGGCCCGGCGCCACTGCGGCGGCCGCATCGTCAGTTCGCTCGAGGGCGGCTACAACCTGAGCGCGCTCGGGCGCAGTGCCGAGAGCCACGTGCGCGCGCTGGCGCAGCTGTGACGCCGGCGGCCATGGACACCGCGAGCGCACCGTCCCCCTGCGTGCAGCGGAGCGTCGCCGACGGCGTGCTGCGGCTGACGCTCGATCGACCGCAGCAGTACAACGCGCTTTCCGAGGAAATGCTCGCCGCCCTGCGCGCCGCCCTGCAGGCCGCCGCGGGCGATCCGGCGGTACGCGTCGTGGTGATCGCGGCGGCCGGCAAGGCGTTTTGCGCCGGTCACGACCTGCGCCAGATGCGCCGCAACCCGCGCCTGGAGTACTACCAGGCGCTGTTTGCCGAGTGCGCGCGCCTGATGCGCCAGATCCGCACGCTTCCCCAGCCGGTCATCGCCTGCGTCCAGGGCGTGGCCACGGCCGGTGGCTGCCAGCTGGTCGCCTCCTGCGACCTGGCGGTCGCGGCCGACAGCGCGCGGTTTGCCGCATCCGGCATCAATATCGGCCTTTTCTGCGCCACGCCCGCGGTACCGCTGGCGCGCAATATCGGCCAGAAGCGCGCCGCCGAGATGCTGTTCACCGGCGAATTCATCGACGCCGCGACCGCCCGCGACTGGGGGCTGGTCAACCGCGTCGTGCCGGCTGCCGAGCTCGACGGCGCCGTGGCCGCGCTGTGCGCGTCGATCGCCGCCAAGCCCCCGGCCGTGCTGGCCGCCGGCAAGGCGCTGTTCTACCGCCAGCAGGAGATGGGCATCGAGGCCGCCTACCAGCTGGCGGTGCACTCCATGGCCTGCAACCTGCTCGATGCCGATGCCCAGGAGGGTATCGATGCCTTCCTGGAAAAGCGCCCGCCGCGCTGGGGCACACCCGTCTAGTGCCTGCGGATCACGCCACCCGGCTGACGTTGTCCAGTCGCAGCGTCAGGCAATAGGCCGCGCCGCCAGATCGCTGGAAGGAGTCCAGCCCCACGACGTGCACGCGGTAGCCCAGCGCGACCAGCTGTTCGCGCAGCGCGGGCGACGCGTGGCACAGCACCAGGTCCTGGCCGAGCGCCACCGAATTGACCGCCAGGTGCAGGGCGTCTTCGTCCTGCGCGATGACCAGCGCGTCCGGCCCCGCCAGCTCCTGCAGGCAGGCGAACGAGGGTGCGGACAGCGCCGGCGGGTAGACGATGATCTGCCCGCCGGGCAGCACGCACAGGCAGGTGTCCAGGTGGTAGAAGCGCGGGTCGACGAGTTCGAGCGCCACCGTGGGCACGCCAAGGATGTGCGCCAGCGCCGCTGCCACGCCCTGGCTCGAGCGCGGACCCCAGCCGGTCCACAGCAGGCCGCGGCCGCGGTCCCACAAGGCATCGCCGGCACCTTCGAAGAACAGGCCGGGCGGCAGCTCGACGATCCGCTCGATGTGGCCGGCGCGCTGCAGGCCGTCGAAATACCGCCGGTTGTGCGCTTCCTCGCCGCGGCGCTCGACGCACCGGAAGCGCGCCGGCACCAGCACGCGGTCGAGTACCACGCCGGCGTTGGCGGTGAACACCATATCGGGCAGTCCGGCCTGCGCCGGTTCGACGTGTATGTGGGCACCCAGCTGTTCATAGGCCGACTTGAGCGCGTTCCAGCCGCGCACCGCATCGGCGTGCAGTTGCGCAGCCGAGACCGACCAGCTGGCCGGGTCCATCCAGGGATTGATCCGGTAGCTCACCGCGAAATGGTCGGGAGCGCCCATCATCAGCTGCACGGCCGCAACGGGTGCGGCGGCCGACACCGCCCCGGCGGTACCCGGCGCAGGCGCGGCCGCCGGTGCGCGGCCGCCGGCGGGTGAGCGCGGCCGCAGGTCGGCCAGCACCTGGGCGAAGACGTCTATCGCCCCGTCGAGCGCGGCGCGGCTGATCACCAGCGGCGGCGCAAAGCGGATGACGGTCTCGTGGGTTTCCTTGGAAAGGACGCCGCGCTCGACCATGCGTTCGACCACGGTGCGCGCGTGCACGTGGGCCGGATCAAGGTCAACACCGGCCCACAGGCCGCGGCCGCGCACGTCGCGGATGAACGGCTGCGCCTGTTCCTGCTGCAGCCGGCGCAGGCGCGCCAGCAGGTGCTGGCCCAGCGCCGCGCTGCGCGCCACCAGGCCCTCGTCCTCGAGAACCTGCAGCGCCTCGAGGCCGACCGCGGCCGCCAGCGGATTGCCGCCGAAGGTTGAACCGTGGCTGCCGGGCTGGAACAGGTCCATCACCTCGGCGCGCGCGACGAAGGCGCTCACCGGCAACAGGCCGCCGCCGAGCGCCTTGCCCAGTATCAGGCCGTCCGGCACGACGCCATCATGCTGGTGGGCAAACCAGCGGCCGGTGCGTCCCAGTCCGGACTGGATCTCGTCGAGTATCAGCAGCACGCGGCGCTCGTCGCACAGCGCGCGCACCGCCCGCAGGAAACCGGGCGGCGGCACGCGGATGCCGGCTTCGCCCTGGATGGGTTCGATCAGTACCGCGCAGGTGTTGCCATCGACGGCCGCGCGCAGCGCGTCGATGTCGCCGAACGCAAAGTGGCGGAAGCCCGGCGCGAAGGGGCCGAAGTCGGCGCGGTACTCGGCCTCGGAGGAAAAACCCACCACGGTCGTCGTGCGGCCGTGAAAGTTGCCGTCCGCCACGACGATAGTGGCCTGGTCCGGTGCGATGCCCTTGACGCGGTATCCCCAGCGCCGGGCTGCCTTGATCGCCGCCTCGACGGACTCCACCCCGCCGTTGGCCGGCAGCACCTTGTCCAGGCCGGTGACGGCGACGAGCCTTTCCAGGAAGGGCGCCAGTACCGCGGTACGGAAGGCGCGCGACGTAATGGCCACCTGGCCGGCCTGGCGGCAGAGGGCGGCCACCAGGCGCGGATGCGCGTGCCCATGGCTCACCGCCGAGTAGGCGCTCATCATGTCGACATAACGGCGGCCGTGAATGTCGAACAGCCATTCGCCCTGGCCGCGGGCGATGACGACGTCGATGGGTGCGTAGTTGTTGGCGCCGACGCGCTGTTCGCGCTCGATGAGCGCGCGGTCCGCGGATGCGGGGCGTTGCGACGTCACCGTCAGTGGCCGGCCGCCGGCCTTGCCGCCGCCACGGCGGCGCGCAGCTGCTCCAGCGTCGCGGGGTCCTCGATCGTCGTGAGGTCGCCGGCGTCGCGGCCTTCGCAGATGGCCTGGATGGTCCGGCGCAGCAGCTTGCCCGAACGGGTCTTGGGCAGGGCGCCCACGAAGTGGACCCGCGCCGGGCGGGCCAGCGCGCCCAGCTGCGTGTCGACGCGCTGCAGGATCTCGCGCTCGACCGCGGCGCAGCCCGCCGGCGTGGCCACGCCGGCCGGATCGCGCGCGACGACGAACGCCACCGCCACCTGGCCCTTGAGCGCATCGGCGACGCCGACCACGGCAACCTCGGCTACGCCCGGATGCGAGCTCACCGCCTCCTCGATCTCGCGCGTACCGAGCCGGTGGCCGGCGACGTTGATCACGTCGTCGGTGCGGCCCAGGATGAAGTAATAGCCGTCGTCGTCGCGGATGCCCCAGTCAAAGGTGGAATACACGCTGCGCCCCGGGACGCTCTGCCAGTAGGTCTTGACGAAGCGCTCGTCGTCGCCCCAGACCGTGCTCATGCAGCCCGGCGGCAGCGGGCCGGCGATCGCGACCACGCCTTTCGTATTGTTGCCCACTTCCGCGCCGGTGATCTCGTCAAACAGGCGCACGTCGTAGCCGTAGCAGGCGAGGCCGGGGCTGCCGTATTTCGTCGCCACCGGCTCGACCCCGCGTGCCGTGGCGAGGATCGGCCAGCCGGTCTCGGTCTGCCAGTAGTTGTCGACCACCGGCTTGCCGATGCCCTCGGAAATCCAGCGCGCGGTGTGTTCGTCCAGCGGCTCGCCGGCCAGGAACAGGATCTGCAGCGAGGACAGGTCGTGGCGGCGCAGCAGCGCCGGATCCTGCTTCTTGAGCACGCGGATCGCCGTGGGTGCGGTGAACATCTGGCTGACGCGGTACTGCTCGACGATGCGCCACCAGATCGCGCCGTCGGGCCGCACCGGCGTGCCCTCGTACACCACCGTGGCCATGCCGCACAGCAGTGGCGCGTACACGATGTAGCTGTGACCCACCACCCAGCCGATGTCGCTGGTGGAGAAGAACGTGCCGCCGGCCGCACCGCAGAAGATGTGCTTCATCGAGGCGGCCAGCGCCACCGCGTAGCCGCCGGTATCGCGCTGCACCCCCTTGGGCCGGCCCGTCGTGCCCGAGGTGTACAGGATGTAGGAGGGTTCGCCCGATTCGAGCCAGACGCAGTCGACGCTGGCGTCCCAGTGCCGGCGGCGCTCCGTCTCGAAGTCGAGGTCGCGGCCGGCCACCGGCTCGAAGGGCACCAGGCCGCGGTCGATCATGATCACGCGCCGCGGCGGGCTGCCGGACAGCCCGATCGCCTGGTCGAGCAGCCCCTTGTAGGCGATGGCCTTGCCGCCGCGCGAGCCGGCATCGGCCGAGACGATGAGCGCGGGACGCGCGTCGTCGATGCGGCTGGCCAGGCTGTGGGCGGCAAAGCCGCCGAAGACCACCGAATGGATCGCGCCGATGCGCACGCAGGCCAGCATCGCGACGATGGCCTCGGGGATCATCGGCAGGTAGATCAGCACGCGGTCGCCGCGCCCGACGCCTTCGGCCTGCAGGATGGCCGCGAAGCGGTTGACCTCACGGTGCAGTTCGGCGTAGGAATAGGTCCGCTCGACGCCGGTCTCGGTGGAGACGTAGACCAGCGCCGCCTGCGCCGCGCGGGCCGGCAGGTGGCGGTCGACCGCGTTATGGCACAGGTTGGTGTGCGCGCCCGGAAACCAGCGGGCAAAGGGTGGCCGCGAGGCGTCCAGCACCTGGCGCACCGGCGTCTGCCAGTCCACCAGCTGTGCCTGCTCGGCCCAGAACGCCTCGGGCTGGGCCAGCGAGCGGCGGTAGAAGTCCCGGTAGGTTTCCATCCCGGAACTCATTTTGGCTTGTTGGCGGCCGGTGGCGCCGGCGGGGCCGCCGTCGGCGTCTGCTGCTGGCGAATGAGCCGCAACAGCGGATTGAGCTGCTGCAGCAGCCGCGGCATGTGCGGTATCACCTCGGCACTGCGTCCGGTGCCGATCAGCGCCAGCGCCAGGCTGATGTCCATCGAACCGGCGTCGGCGCTGGGGTCGAAGCCGCTGGCCTTGGCAGCCTCCGAGGCGCCCAGCATGATGCGGCGCGACCGCGAACTCTGCGCCATCTGCGCGCGGCGCTGCGCCTGCACGCGCAGTTCGGCCGAACTGCGGCGCAGGTCCTCGGACAGCGTCGCCACGCCGATGCAGGTCCACACCTCGACGCCCGGTCCGGCGGCGTCGACGTTCTCCAGTACCTTGCGCAGGCGCGCGGCGAACCGCAGCATGTCGGTCATGCCGTTGTTCTGCGTGGCCACGCAAAATTCCGTGGCCTCGGAGCGGGTCGCCAGGTCCTCCAGGCGGATCGATGCCGCCAGCGCACGCCCGACGAGCTGCATGCGCTGGTCGACCTCGCCGTCCCACGTGCCGTTGGGCGCCAGCGTGAGCTCGACGCGGATGCAGATCAGCGACAGGTCGGAGACCGCACGCCGGGCGTAGGACAGCAGCTTCTCGACCTGCTTGTCGAACGCGGCGAGGGTCAGCAGTTCGGTTTCCGGATCGACGCTGCGCGCCGAATCGAGCTCGGTACGGCTCTCGATCAGGGCGTCGCGGGTATTGGCCAATTCCACCAGCACCCGCAGGCGCGACAGCAGTTCGGCGGTGATGTTCGCGGGTGACAGCCCTCCCGTGGCCAGTTCCGTCGCGTTCAGACCCGCCAGCTTTTCGGTATCGGCCGCGCTGGCCCGGTCGAGCAGCCCGATGGCCGGCATCTCGCGGATGCGCTGGACCTTGGAGGCGCGCAGCCGCGCGAGCAGTTCGTAGCCGCGCTGGCCCGCCACCGCCACGTCGGTGATCACCACCCGGATCGACGAGTCGAGCAGCACGGCCTGCCAGGCCGCCTCGCCGTCCGCAGCCTCGCGCACGTCGAAGCGCTCGCGCAGCGCGTCGGTGGCGACCCCGCGGCTGAGCCGGCCGCCGTCGGCCAGCAGCAGGCGCGGCAGGCCGGAGGGGCGCAGCCCCTCGGTGATCGGGCCGCCGCCGCGGGTGTTCGGTCCGGATGTCGTCATGCGTGCCGCGCCGCTGCGATGGCGGACGCGCCGGGGGTGGCCTGCCTTGCCTGCTGCTGGGGTTGGCGCATCGTTGGGTCGATCCCGCTTGCGGAGACACCGATTGCCGGCAACATATCACGACCGCGGGGTGGCCGGTTCAATTTGGGTCAAGGCCTGCCGGGTGCCGCCGCGGCGGCGACGGTGCGGCGCGCACGGTCGAGGACCGCGGCGATGGCATCGGCCTGGGCCGCTACCGTCTGTTCGCCTTCCCGTATCGCCGCGTCGCGGGCGGAAAAATCGGTACTGCCGACCGCGCCGAGCGCCGGGCGCAGCACGATATCGGCGTCCTGCAGTTCCTCGCGGGCGATAATGCGCCCCATGATGGCGAAGGTCTGCAGCAGGATGTCGAAGGTTCCGGTGGTGCTCTGGTCGGCAGGATTCTTGGAGACGTCCACGGCGATCACCACGTCGGCGCCCAGGTGCCGCGCCACGCGGACCGGCACCGGGCTGACCAGGCCGCCGTCGACGTATTCATGGCCGCCGATGGCCACCGGCCGGAAGACGCCCGGCACGCTGCTCGAGGCGCGCACGGCCATGCCGACATTGCCGCGCTCGAAGACCATCATCGCGCCCGTGCCCAGGTCGGTGGCGACGATGGCCAGCTTGCGCGGCAGCTTCTCGATGGGCCGCTCGTCGACCTTGCGATTGACGAAGTCCTGCAGCGCCTCGCCCTTGAACAGGCCGCGCGACGGCAGCGACCAGTCGGTGATCGACGATTCCTCGAATTGCAGGGCCACGCGCTGCAGCTCGGCGCCCGAGTAACCGGCCGAATACAGCGCGGCCACGAAGCTGCCGACGCTGGTGCCGGCGACGATGTCGGGCTCGATGCCGCGCGCCTGCAGTGCCTTGATGACGCCCACGTGGGCAAAGCCGCGCGCGGCCCCGCCGCCCAGCGCCAGCGCGATGCGCAGCGGCCGCACCGGGGGCGGCGCGGGCACCGCCTCCGGCGCGGCGGGCG
>JBBISD010000026.1:0-33579 GCA_037441485.1 Burkholderiales bacterium | reverse complement strand
CTTCGCCCCGGCCCTCGCGGCGCGGCCCGCGCGCGCGGCCCTCGCCCTCGCCGCTGTCGCGGCTGGCCCGGCGCGGTTCGGCCGGCAGCGTGACGCCCGCGGGCACGATCGGCGCCTTGATCAGTTTTTCGATCGCGGCCACGGCCTTGTCGTCGGCGCCACTGGCAATGGTGATGGCCATCCCGGAGGCGCCGGCACGGCCGGTTCGGCCGATGCGGTGGACGTAGTCCTCCGGCGTGAATGGCACGTCATAGTTGATGACGCCGGGCAGTTCCGTGATGTCCAGGCCGCGCGCCGCCACGTCGGTGGCCACCAGCACCCGGATCGTGCCGGCCTTGAAGGCCTCGAGGGCCTTCATGCGCTCGTCCTGCGTCTTGTCGCCGTGGATCGCATCGGCGTTGACGCCGTCGCGCTGCAGGTCCTTGGCCAGGCGCCGCGCCCCGATCTTCGTGTTGACAAATACCAGCACCTGCGGCAGGTCGCGGTCGCGCAGCAGCGCCAGCAGCGCCGCGTTCTTCTCGGATTCGTGCACCTTGACCAGTTCCTGGCGCACGTTGGTGGCGGTCGAATTGCGCTGCGAGACCTCGACCAGTACCGGGTCGTTGAGGAAGTTGGCCGCCAGGCGCTTGATCTCCTCGGAGAAGGTCGCCGAGAACATCAGGCTCTGGCGCTGCTTGGGCAGCAGGTGCAGGATGCGCGAGATGTCCGGCAGGAAGCCCATGTCCAGCATGCGGTCGGCCTCGTCAAGCACCACCGTCTGGACCTGGCCCAGCGAGGTGTTCTTCGACTGCAGGTGGTCGAGCAGCCGTCCGGGCGTGGCGACGATCACCTCGACGCCGCCGCGCAAGGCCTCGGTCTGCGGGTTCATGTCGACGCCGCCGAATACCACGGCGACGCGCAGCGGCGACTGGGCGGCATATTGCTGCACATTGGTGGCAACCTGGTCGGCCAGCTCGCGCGTCGGCGCCAGGATGAGCGCGCGCACCGGGTGGCGCGCCGGCGACATGCTGGTGCTGGCAAAGGGCATCAGGCGGTGCAGGATGGGCAGCGCGAAGCCGGCCGTCTTGCCGGTGCCGGTCTGCGCCGCACCCATCACGTCCTTGCCGCTCATGACGATCGGGATCGCCTTGGACTGGATCGGCGTCGGCTTCAGGTAGCCCAGCGCACGCACGGCCGCCACCAGGCGCTGGTCCAGGCCGAAATGGTCGAAGTCGGAGTAATCGGACATCAGCGGCGCACCCCGGCCGCGGCGGCGCGGGTGTCGATCGATGGCAGGGCGGGGCTTACAGCCAAAGGCGCTCCGGGCGCCGGCAGGGTGGTACTCATAGGCAGGGTCTCATCCCGGCATATTACTCGCTCCCGGGCATGCCCCGAGGCGCCGGGGCGGCGCACCTCAGTAGAGGCGAAACACCACCCCGGAGGCGCTGGCCTGGAGGATCTCGATGATCTTACCCTGGACCCGGATCTGGCGGCCCAGGCGCAGGTCGACTGCGATCAACTGCACATTGGGCGGACCGTCAGGGGCGATGCCCGCGTCGGGGCCCGCAGCCGGCCTATGGCCGGCGTCGGCCGCCGCCGAGGCCAGTGCATCATGGTCCGAGCGCTCGAAAAGCGCACGGCCGGCGCCGTCCAGCCCCAGGTAGCGGACCTCGACCGAGGCGCGCTCGGTGCGTTGCGGACTCAGCGATCCGAGCCAGCCCAGGCTCGCCTGCGGCATGCCCACGCGCAGCAGCAGTTCGCCGGTGCCGGCATAGCCCTCGCCGTCGGGTCGGTTGGCATTGACGGCCGGACCGGAGGGACTGGCGCAGCCACCGAGCACCAGCGCCAGCAGCGCCAGCCGCAACAGCCCCGGCCAGCGGGGTGCGCCGAACCTGTGCAGCGTCATGGTCAGTCCGGACCGATGCGGCCCAGGCCGTAGCGCCGCCACAGCCGGCCCAGCGCGGAAGTCCCGACGTCGGCGCCGGCCGGGTCCGGGTGTTCGCGCCCGCCCGCACCCTCGACACCGGCGCGCCGCGCGCGAAACGCGCTGTCGTTGAGGGCGATCTCGACATGCCCGCGCTGCACCTGGCCGGACCGCTCGCAATAGGCGGCCATCAGCGCGCGGTCCGCCAGCACGTTGACGCGGGCGATCAGGCCCATCGAGCCCTGGGCGATCATGCGCGCCGCAGCCGCGTCGAACATCGCCGGACGGCCGCCGGCGCGCTCGGTACGAAAATCCAGGTATTCGATGACCTCGGCCTCGTCGAGGGTTCCGAGGTAGAAGCGCTGGGTCAGGCGTCCGCTGCGGGCCGCCAGCGGCACCTCGAGCAGGCCGCCGGCCTCTTCCTGCGCAATGAGCAGCACCGCCAGCGGCAGCACGGCTCCGGTGGCGCGGTCAGGTTCGAGCAGCAGGCACAACTCGTCGAGCACCGGCTGCGCGGCGGCGTGCACGCCGTCGACGATCAGCACGATCTGGCGTCCGGCCGCGCGATGTGCCCGCACGGCGCGCAGCAGGGCCCGGCGTTGCGGGGGCCCGGGCGGACCTTCGATGGTCACGCCCAGTTCATCTGCCAGGCGGGCAACCAGCTGCGGCCGCGCCAGCGACGGATTGGCGACGAACACGATGTCCATGGTGCTGGGCGCGCAGGACTGCAGCATGCGCGCCAGCAGCGTCTTGCCGACGCCCGCTTCGCCGGCGAGCGTGACCAGGTCCTCGCCCCGGCGCAGGCAGTACAGCAGCGCATACAGCATGTGGCCGCGCTCGGCACCGCCGAAGAAGCAGCTGGCCAGCGGCGCCATCTGGAACGGCGCGGCACGCAGGCCGAAGTGATCGAGGTAGACGAGGCGGCCGGCCGGATCGGCCGGGACGGCGGGCGCTGCCGGCAGCGCCGGTGCGACGCCGGGCAGCGCGTGCAGCGCCGGTGCCGAGGTGCGCGCAAGGCGCTTGTCGGTCAGCAGGCTCATGGCCGGCGCGCCGCGCTGCGCAGGGCAGGACGCGGGGGCAGACAATGCGCAGCGGAGGACGGCGGTAGCGTAAGCATGGGTCGATCGTACGGCTGCCGGCGAGCCGCTGAAGGGCCGAACAGTTGCCGCAGCCCGGCCCTATTCCGGCAATGGGCACCGCGTGCCGACGGCGGCGCGCGCCGCAAGCCCGCGAATACCGGTCAATGAACGGACTTTTCGCCGCTTCGGCGACAGCGTATTGGCGCCATCATGGTCGCAATCGCCGGCAGCGCCGAGCGCACCCGTGGCCGGCATGGGCGGACGGGCCGTTTCGCGAACCCGCCGCGCACTGCCGCCAGCGGCGGCCACCCAGCATGCAAGAGGCACGTGCCATGAAGTCCCGTTCATCCGGTTTCACGCTTGTCGAGATCGCCATCGTCCTGGTGATCGTCGGCCTGCTCGTCGGCGGCCTGCTCAAGGGCCAGGAGATCATCTTCAACAGCAAGGTCAAGGCGACCTTCAATCTCTCGCGCGAACTGTCCGCGGCCGTCGCCGCCTACAAGGACCGCTATGGACAGCTGCCGGGCGACGACCCGCACGCGCAGGAGCATTTCCCCAATGCGCTGCCGCTGCCGGTCAATGGCAACGGCGATGGCCTGATCGCCTATGGCGATTGCCGGGGTGGCGCCGGCATCGCGGAGAGCTGCCAGGCGCTGTACGAACTGCGCCTGGCCGGCTTCATATCGGGTACCGGCGCTGGGCCAATCCGCACGCCCTTTGGCGGGTGGGCGGAACTGGCGCAGGCCAATGCCTTCTTTACCGGCCTGGGCACGCAGCCCGCTATGGGCTTTCACGCCGACGGCATCAGTTACAAGGCCGCCAATGCCATCGACACGGCCTTCGACGACGCCAGTCCGGCGGCCGGCAACTGGCGCTGCCTGGGACTGGCGACCTACGCGCGGTCCGATCCGGAAGATCCGGTGCCGGGCTGGTGCGCGATGCAGTTCTGACCCGGGGCCGGCCGCGCACGCGGACCCGAGCGCTATTGCGGCACATCAAAAGCCGCACTGGGCACCGGAACACATCTCCACTACAGTAGCGGCCGCGAGGCCGGGCCCCACCGCCTCGCGTGACCCCGACGCAGGCGGAGGTGCTCCCCATGTGGCAACAGACGTACGACCCGCTCGGCAATCCCTATCTTTCCACGCTGCTGGCGGCGCTGCCCGTCGTGGTAATGCTGGTCGGCCTGGGCTTCGCGCACCTCAAGGCGCACGTCGCGGCCGCTGCCGGCCTGCTTACGGCGCTGGGCGTGGCCATCGTCGTCTATCACATGCCCGCCACGCTGGCGGCCAACGCGGCGCTGCTCGGCGGCCTGCAGGGCATGCTGCCGATCGGCTGGATCGTGCTGAACATCATCTTCCTGCACCAGCTTACCGAGCGCAACGGTTCGTTCCGGATCCTGCAGGATTCCATCGCCGGCATCACCCAGGACCGGCGCCTGCAGCTGCTGCTGATCGCCTTCTCGTTCGGTGCGTTCTTCGAGGGCGCCGCCGGCTTCGGCACGCCGGTGGCCGTGACCGCGGCCATCCTGATCGGCCTGCGCTTCTCGCCGCTGGCCGCCTCGGGCCTGAGCCTGATCGCCAATACGGCGCCGGTGGCCTTCGGCGCACTGGGTACGCCGGTGATCACGCTGGCCAAGATCCACGGCTATGACCTGATGGCGCTGTCGGCGATGATCGGCCGGCAGCTGCCCTTCTTCTCGCTGCTCGTGCCGTTCTGGCTGATCTGGGCCTTCGCCGGGCGCCGCGGCATGTGGGAGATCTGGCCGGCCATCCTGGTATCCGGGCTGAGCTTCGCCATTCCGCAGTTCCTGGTGTCCAACTACATCGGCCCCGAGCTGGTCGACGTGATCGCGGCCGTCATCTCGATGGTCTGCCTGGTGGGTTTCCTGCGCGTCTGGCAGCCGCGGCGCATCTGGACCTCGGTGGCGCTGGGCGGCGCCGCCGGCCACGATGCCGAGACCGACGCCCCGCCGGTGCCGCCGCGCCATCCGCGAGCCGACGTGATCCGCGCATGGATGCCCTGGGCGATCCTGACGGTCTTCGTCTTCATCTGGGGCCTGCCCGTGGTCAAGGCCTTCTGGAACGGCGTCTACGCGCCGGCAATCCCGATCGCCGGGCTGCACAACCTCGTGCAGAAGATGCCGCCGGTGGTGGTGCAGCCGACCAAGGAGGCAGCGGTGTACTCCTTCGCGCTGCTGGCCGCGACCGGTTCGGGCATCTTCCTGGCCGCGGTGGTGGGCGGCCTCGCGATGCGCTACCGCGCCGGCGAACTGGTGCTGGCCTATGGCCGCACGCTGTGGCTGGTGCGCTACTCGCTGCTCACCATCGTGCTGATGCTGGCGCTGGGCACGGTGACGCGCTTCTCGGGCACCGACACCACGCTGGGCCTGGCCTTCGCCAACACCGGCGTGCTGTATCCCTTCTTCGGCACCTTGATGGGCTGGATCGGCGTGGCGCTGACGGGCTCGGACACCGCCTCGAACGTGCTGTTCGGCGGCATGCAGAAGGTCGCGGCCGAGCAGCTGGGCCTGTCGGCCAACCTGATGGGCGCGGCCAACAGCTCGGGCGGCGTCATGGGCAAGATGATCGACGCGCAGTCGATCGTCGTCGCCTCGACCGCTACCGGCTGGTTCAACCACGAGGGCGACATCCTGCGCTACGTGTTCTTCCATTCGCTGGCGCTGGCCAGCCTGGTCGGCGTGCTGATCACCGCGCAGGCCTACGTCTGGCCATTCACGCTGCTCGTGGTGCACTGACCGTGGCGCCGATCACCGCGGTGGAGGACCTGCGGCGCCTGGCCCGGCGCCGCGTGCCGCGCATGTTCTACGACTACGCCGATTCGGGCTCCTACACGGAAGGCACGTATCGCGCCAACGAGGCGGCCTTCGAGCGCATCCTGCTGCGCCAGCGGGTGGCGGTGAACATTGCCAACCGCAGCACCCGCAGCCGGATGATCGGCACCGATGCGGCCATGCCGGTGGCGCTGGCGCCCACCGGCCTCACCGGCATGCAGCACGCGGACGGCGAGATCCTGGCCGCCCGGGCGGCGCTGGCCTTCGGCGTGCCGTTCACGCTGTCGACGATGAGCATCTGCTCGCTCGAGGACGTCGCCGCGGCCACGCGCGCGCCTTTCTGGTTCCAGGTCTACGTGATGCGCGACCGCGGCTTCATCGAGCGCCTGATCCGCCGCGCCCAGGAGGCCGGGGTCAGCGCCCTGATGCTGACGCTCGACCTGCAGGTGCTGGGCCAGCGCCACAAGGACGTGAAAAACGGCCTGTCGGCGCCGCCCAAGCCGACGCTGGCCAACCTGCTCAACCTGATGACCAAGCCGCGCTGGTGCCTGGGCATGCTGGGGACGCCGCGGCGCCAGTTCGGC
The DNA here is from genome assembly GCA_037441485.1 of Burkholderiales bacterium. Taxonomy (GTDB): domain Bacteria; phylum Pseudomonadota; class Gammaproteobacteria; order Burkholderiales; family Burkholderiaceae_F; genus GJ-E10. The sequence goes on along the minus strand of JBBISD010000026.1, from coordinate 27,219 downwards.
AATATCGTCGGGCACGTGCACGGCGTCGACGACATGGGTTCGCTGGCCGCCTGGACGGCGCAGCAGTTCGATCCGGCGCTCGACTGGAAGGATGTCGAGTGGGTCAAGCGCCTGTGGGGCGGCAAGCTGATCCTCAAGGGCATCATGGACCCGCAGGACGCGCGGCTGGCCGCCGATGCCGGCGCCGATGCGATCATCGTCTCCAACCACGGCGGCCGGCAGCTCGACGGCGCGCCCAGCGCGATCGACGCGCTGCCGGCCGTTGTGGCCGAGGTGGGCAACCGGGTGGAGATCTGGATGGATGGGGGCATCCGTTCCGGCCAGAGCGTGCTCAAGGCGCTGGCGCTGGGTGCGCGCGGGACCATGATCGGGCGCGCGTTCCTGTACGGCCTGGGCGCGCTGGGCCAGGAAGGCGTCTACACCTGCCTGGACCTGATCCAGAAGGAGCTGGACGTGACGATGGGTTTTTGCGGCTGTACGCGCATCGACCAGGTCGGCCCGCAGGTGCTGCTGGGCCGCTGAGGTCCGCCGCCGCGCCGCTCAGGCGGCGAAGCGCAAGGTCGAGACTGCCTCGCTCAGGCGGTCGCGCGCCACAGCGATGACGCGGGAAATGCGGGGCGCGTCGATTGCTCGCCGGGGCCCCGGGCAATGCAGCAGCCGGGGCTGGCCCCGGCCGTACCGTGCCTTGTCCTAGACGCGCCGGCGGTATTCGCCGGTGCGGGTGTCGATCTCGATCTTGTCGCCCTGGGCAACGAAGATCGGCACCGGCACCTCGAAACCCGTGGCGATCTTGGCCGGCTTGAGCACCTTGCCGGAGGTATCGCCCTTGACCGCGGGCTCGGTCCAGATGATCTCGCGCTCGACCGACGTGGGGACCTCGACGGAGATCGCCTTGCCGTCGTAGAACACCACTTCGACCGGCATGCCGTCCTCCAGGTAATTGAGCGCGTCGCCCATGTTGCCGGCCTCGACCTCGTACTGGTTGTAGTCGGCGTCGACAAACACGTACATCGGATCGGCGAAGTACGAATACGTGCAGTCCTTGTGGTCGAGCATCACCTGCTCGACCTTGTCGTCGGCGCGGAACACGACTTCGGTGCCGGTATTGCTGAGCAGGCCGCGCAGCTTCAGGCGCACGGTGGCGGCGTTGCGGCCGCCACGGCTGTATTCGGCCCGCAGGACGATCATCGGGTCTTTGCCGTGCATCACGACATTGCCGGCACGGATTTCTTGAGCGGTTTTCATAGTGGTTGGGGGGCTGCCATGGTGGCGCCTTGTGGCGCTTGGATATTTCGGAAGTCAGCCTGCCATTTTAACGATTTTCTGCCACGAAACGCAGCAGGCGGGTGAGAAGGTCTTCCTGGGCCAGCAAGCCGGCCCGCGCCGACCGTACCGCGCCCGTCCAGGCGGCAAAATCCGCCATCGGGGGGCCATCGGCGCCCAACCCGTTCCACCATTCATGGTAGCGGCGCAGGCCGGCTGGCGCCGCGATCGCCGCCAGGAAGGCGTCGAGCTTGGCATGGTGGGCGCCGTCCTGCTGCGGATAGGCCTGCCAAACCAGCGCGCGCCCGGCCCACAGCGCCCGCACCAGCGAATCCTCGCCACGGACGAAATTCACGTCGGCGGCCCACAGCAGGTGGTCGAAGTCGCCCTGCTCCAGCGCGGGCAGGAAGCTCAGGCGCAGGCGGCCGGCGGCGTTCCATCCGGCCGGCAACGCCGCGATCGCCTGGTGCACGGCCGCACTGGCGCGGCCGTGGGTTACCAGCAGGCGCACCGGCGCCAGCGCGTCGGCATCGCTGCCGCACCAGCCGTGCGCGCCCGCCGCCAGGTGCTGCAGCCACCGGGCCAGCACCGGTGGTTCGTAGCAGAACAGGCTGATGCGCCGCTCGCCCTGCAGCGGCAGCCGCCAGCGCGCCAGCCACCGCGCGGGATCGAAAGCGGCCTGGCGCGCCGCCAGCTCCGGCTCGCGCAGCAGGCCGCCCGTTTCGGGCGTAAAACCCGGGAAGAAGAACCACTTGCGCACGCCGGCCGCCGCGCCGCCGTGCACCGGCGAGGCCAGGCCGTGCGAGCGCGCCACGTAGTCCTCGGCGCTCAGGTACTCGAGATTGATCCATGCCACCCGGCCCGGGCCGCTCCGGTTCGCACGCGCCACGGCTGCCACGATGGTGTCGGGCAGGTGCACGCCGAACGCCTCGACCAGGACGTCGGGCGTCGCGTAGCCGGCCTCCAGTGCCAGCGTGGCAATGACCTGCACGCCGCGGCAGCCGCGCGGCGCCATCCACGCCAGCGCGGCGGGGTCGTCGCTGAACAGCCGCACGGCATGCCCGCGCGCGGCCAGCTGCGTGGCCAGCCGCCAGCACACGCCGATGTCGCCGTAGTTGTCGATCACCCGGCAGAAGATGTCCCAGCGCATGGCGATCATTATCCACGGCGTGCGCGGTGTATCGTCATGTTCGGGTTCTCGTCCAGCGGGAGGCAGGCCGTGCGCAAGAAGCTCAGTCCGTCGCAGGTTCAGGACATGCTCCAGGGGCTGCCGCACTGGCGCCTGGATACGGCGCGCAGCGCCATCGTGCGCGAATTCGTCTTCGCCGATTTTCCCGAGGCCTTCGCGTTCATGACCCAGGTGGCATTGGCCGCCGAAAAGCGCGACCACCATCCGGAGTGGGCCAATGTCTACAACCGGGTGAACGTGGCGCTCAGCACCCACGACGCCGGCGGCCTCACGGCGCTGGACTTCGAGCTGGCGCACTGCGCCGACGAGGCTTTCCAGCGCTACGCGCTCGTGCCCAATCCGGCCTGAACCGCGCGCCGCCCGCGCTTCTTCGGCCTGCGCCACCGCGCCATGCTGCCCGACCCGCAACCCGCGTTGCACGGCGCCGCCGTAGCGGGCGGCGTGGCGCCCAGCGCCGACTGGACGGTGCCCCAGGGGTGGGAGCAGTACCGACCCGAGGAACACGCCGTCTGGAAGGCGCTGTTTGAGCGCCAGACCCGGCTGTTGCCGGGCCGCGCGTGCCGTGCATTCCTGGACGGCATGCGGGCGCTGCCGATCTCGGCCGACCAGATACCCGATTTTCGCCGCCTCAACGAGGTGCTGATGCGGCGCACCGGCTGGCAGGTGGTGGCGGTGCCGGGGCTCGTGCCCGACGCAGTCTTCTTCGACCACCTGGCGCATCGGCGCTTCCCGGCCGGCAATTTCCTGCGGCGCGCCGACCAGCTCGACTACCTGTCCGAGCCCGACGTCTTCCACGACGTGTTTGGCCACCTGCCGATGCTGCTGCATCCGGCACTGGCCGATTACATGCAGGCCTACGGCCTGGGCGGACTGCGGGCGCAGTCGCTGGGCATGCTGCCGCAACTGTCGCGGGTGTACTGGTACACGGTCGAGTTCGGCCTGGTGCGCGAGGACGGCGGCGTGCGGCTGTACGGGTCGGGGATCGCGTCGTCGTTCCAGGAAAGCGTGTTCTGCCTGGACGACCCGTCGCCCAACCGCATCGACTTTGCGCTCGAGCGCGTGATGCGCACGCGCTACCGCATCGACGACTTCCAGGAGACGTATTTCGTGATCGACAGCCTGGACGCGCTGCTGGAGCTGGCGCGCATCGATTTTGGCCCGGCCTATGCGCGGCTGCGCGGCCTGGGCGAGTTCGAACCGGGCACCGTACTGGCGGACGACGGCGTGCTACAGCGCGGCAGCGGAAGCTATCACGCCGGGCGCCGCAGCTGATCGGCCAGGCGCCGGATGGCGTCGCGGGTCTCGGCCCAGCCGATGCACGCGTCGGTCACCGAGACGCCGCGCGCCAGCGGGCGGCCCGGCTCGAGCTTCTGCGACCCGGCCAGCAGGTTCGATTCGAGCATCGCGCCCATCACGGCCACGGCCGGCGCCGGCCCCGGCCCGCGGCCGGCGCGCAACGGTGGAAGTATCGACTCCAGCACCTGCAGCTGGCGCGCCGGATCCTTGCCCGAATTGCCGTGCGAGCAGTCCACCACCAGGCGGACCGGCAGCCCGGCCGCCGTCAGCGCCTGCGCCGCGGCGGCCAGCGAGGCCGGGTCGTAGTTGGGCTGGCGCCCGCCGCGCAGGATCACGTGGCCGTCGGGGTTGCCGCGCGTGCGCACCACGCTGACCTCGCCGGCCGCATCGATGCCCAGGAACGCGTGCGGCCCCAGCGCTGCGCGCCAGGCGTTGACGGCCACGTCCAGGCTGCCGTCGGTGCCGTTCTTGAAGCCCACCGGCGCCGACAGGCCGCTGGCCATCTCGCGATGCGTCTGCGATTCGGTCGTGCGCGCGCCGATCGCGTACCACGAGACGAGGTCGGAGAAGTACTGCGGGATCACCGGGTCCAGCGCCTCGGTGCCGGCCGCCAGGCCCATGGCGTTGATCTGCACCAGCAGCTCGCGCGCCACGCGCAGGCCGCGCTCGATGTCGAAGCTGCCGTCCAGGCCCGGATCGTTGATCAGGCCCTTCCATCCCACCGTGGTGCGCGGCTTCTCGAAGTACACGCGCATGACGGGCAGCAGCACGTCGGCGACCTCGGCGGCCAGCGCCTGCAGGCCCTGGGCGTATTCGAGGGCGGCCGCGCCATCATGCACCGAGCAGGGCCCGACGACCAGGAAGCGGCGCGGATCGGCGCCACCGAGGATGGCGCGCAGTGCCGCGCGGGTGCGGCCGACCGTGGCGTGCGCCGCGGTGCCGGCGGGAATCTCGGCGTGCAGCTGCGCCGGGGTGACGATCGGCGTAAAACTTTCGACGCGCGTGTCTTCCAGCGGGCTGGCGGCGGCGAGGCCGGCCGAGGAGACCTGGGCAAGGTTCTTCATCGACGGCATTGTGATCGCATCGCCCGATGCCGGCAATGCGGACGCGGATGCTGCATCATGCGCCCATGGCACTGAACGCAACCATCCATGTATTCGACATCGACCTGGCCGACAGCGACCGCGGCATCTACCAGCCGCTGGCCCTGCGGGTCGCCCGCCACCCGTCCGAGGCCGAGGACTACCTGCTCACGCGGGTGCTGGCGTATTGCCTGGAATACACCGACGGCATCGCCTTTTCGAGCGGCCTTTCCACCCCGGACGAGCCGGCCATCGCCGTTCGCGACCGCACCGGCGCACTGCAGGCATGGATCGACGTCGGCGTGCCCGATGCCGCGCGCGTGCACCGCGCCAGCAAGGCCGCGCCGCGCGTGGCCATCTATACCCACAAGCCGCCCGAGCAGCTGCGCCGCGCGCTGGCGGGCGAACGCATCCATCGTGCCGGGTCCCTGCACCTGGTCGCGGTAGACCGCGACTTCATCGCCGCGTGGGTTCGGCGCCTGGAGCGGCGCATGAAGCTGGCGTTGTCGGTCAGCGGCGGCCAGCTGTACCTGACGGTGGGCAAGGAAACGCTGGAAGGGACCAACACCGCCTTCGCGCTGGACGACGGCGCGGGCCTGTAGGTCCGCCCGGCCAGTCCCGCGGCAGGGTTTCGCAGGGCGGCGGCGCCACGGCGGGAACCCGCTGCATGCGCCGGAGTGGCCCGCCTTCGCCACCCTTCTTCGCCCTTCGTCGGGGCGGGCCGTCTGTCAACCTTGGGCGCCCGTTCTCACTCGAATCGCCCGCCGGAATGCGCGAAATACCGTCTGCCGTGGACGTGCCCAGCATCACCCTCGAAACCCATCGCCTGTGCCGCGGCCTTTTCGTCGCGGCGCTGGATCGCCCATGGGAAGGCACGCCGTTCCTCTTCCAGGGCTTCCTGGTCGAAACGGACGCGGAACTGGCCGCGCTGCAAAGCGAGTGTTCCTGGGTCGTGATCGACCTGTCGCGGTCGAATCCGGATGCCGCCCGGGGCCTGCACGTGCCCGCCGCCGACCGCGGCGACGGCCGCGCGCGCGCGCGCCACGCCCTGGCCGGCGGCCATGCGCCGGCACCCGTGATCACGTCGACCGCGCGCTCGCGCAAGGCACGGTCCAGCCGGGCCCAGCTGCTGCTGGAGCGCACCGCCGCGCGCCATACCGTCCTGCCGGCCGCCGAGCGCCCGCCCGAAGTGCCGTACCACGAACCGCTGGTCCGGTACATCGAGGACGCCGGTTCGCTGCGCGCCAGCCTGCCGCGGGCGGCCGCGGCGGCCAAGGCGGCCCGCAGTTCGCTGGCCAAGCTGGCACAGGACATCGTCGAAAAGGGCGAGCTGCAACTGCACGAGATCGAGTCGACCGCCAGCGACCTGACCGAGTGCATCATCGACAACCCCAATGCGCTGAGCTGGCTCGTGCGGGCGCGCGAGAGCGATGCCTCAACGTACATGCACAACATCACCGTGGCGGTCTACCTGCTGACGATGGGACGCCACCTCGGATACCCGCCGCCGCGGCTGGTGCAGTTCGCGACCATCGGGTTGCTGCTGGACATCGGAAAACTGTTCGTCGACCGCGAACTGCTGAGCCGGGCCGGGCCGCTGAGCGCCGACGAGCTCGGCGCCGTGCACCGGCACGTGGAGCTCGGCCTTGCCGCGCTGACGCCGTCAGGGGAACTGGACCAGACGATCGTCGACGGCATCGCCCAGCACCATGAAAGGATCGACGGCAGCGGCTACCCCCACCGTCTTGCCGGCGACGCCATCAGCATGGAGGGCCGCGTTGCGGCGATCGCCGACGGCTTCACGGCGATGACCTCGCCGCGCGCCTACGCGCCGTCGCTGACGGCCTACCAGGCGATGCGCGAGATGTACCGCCAGGCCGGCACGCACTACCAGGAATCTCTGGTTGACAAGTTCGTGCAGGCGGTCGGCATCTTCCCGGTGGGCACGATGGTCGAACTCAGCGGCGGCGAGATCGCCGTCGTCGTACGCCACAACCGCCAGCGGCGCCTTGAACCCTGGGTGCTGATCCTGACGGATGCCGCCCGCACGCCGCTGCAAATGCCCTTCGAACTGGACCTGATGACCCAGGGTCAGCGCTCGGTCGGCGACAGGCTCGTCCGCATCGCCCGCGCGGCGGCGCCCGGCGAGATCGACCTGGACCTCTCGGGGCTCTATCTTGGATGACGCGCGTGCGCCGGCGCGGGCTGTCCGTGCACCACGCCCCGCCGGGCCCCCCGGCACCAGCCGGCAGGTCGACGCCTCGGAACTGGCGCAGCGCATCGCCGGCCGGCTGCGCCAGGATCCGGCCACGCGTTACGCGCCGACCTGCGCGCTGCTGCTGATCCGCCTGACCGGCGGCGACGGCCCGCGCGTGCTGCTGCCGCTCGTGTCGTCGCGTTCGGTGCTGGCGATCCTGCGCAGCCGCCTGGGCCAGGTGCTGCAGCAGGCCGACCGGTATGCAATCCTCGGGCCCAACGAGGTGCTGGTGCTGCTGGACCGCGTGCCATCGGCAAGCATCGCGCGCCTGGCGATGGCGCGCCTGCTGCGTGCGCTGACCGCGCGGCCGGCGGGCAAGCCGGCCAGCGCGCCGTTCAATCCGGCGATCGGCGGCGCCATCGCCACGCCGGACATCCGCACGGCCGAACAGTTCGCGGCGCTGGCCGATGCGGCCTGCGCGGTGGCGGTCGAAAGCGAAGATCGACTGCATCTGGCCGCCGGCGGCGCGGCGGCGTCCGACCAGATCGAACTCGTCCAGGATCTGCGCGCCGCCATCGAGGGCAACCGGCTCGAGGTCTACTACCAGCCGCAGTTCCGCCTGGCGACCCGCCGCTGCGCGACGGTCGAGGCGCTGGTTCGCTGGCCGCGTCCGGCCGGCGCCGATCCGGTGCCGGCCGAGGCACTGGTCGACCTGGCGTGCCGCCACGGCCTGATCCAGGCGCTGACCCGCTTCGTTCTCAATACGGCGCTGCGCCAGGCGCGTGAAATGGCCCGGGACGGCAGCCCGCTGGGCGTCGCGGTCAACCTGTCGCCGATGCTGTTTGGCGATGTCGACCTGCCCGAAACCGTCGCCCAGGCGCTGGACGTCTGGAGCTTTGCGCCGGAGCTGCTCACGCTGGAGATCACCGAAGCATCGGACCTGCGCGACGCGCAGGCCGCCCTGGGAGCGATGCAGCGGCTGCGCGACCTGGGTGTCCGCCTGTCAATCGACGATTTCGGTACCGGATTCTCGTCGCTGGCGCGGCTGCGCGCGATGCCGCTGGCGGAAATCAAGATCGACCGGCTGTTCGTCGCGAACATGAACCGCTCGCGCGCGGACCTGCAGATCGTGCACTCGGTGATCGACCTGGCGCACAACTTCGAGCTCGAGGTCGTCGCCGAAGGCGTCGAGGACGCAGCCACCGCGCGACATCTGGAGGCGCTGGGCTGCGACGCCATCCAGGGATTCCTGTGCGCCCGGCCGATGCCGATCGCGGCGCTGCACGCGTGGTGGCGCGCGCAACCGGACTACGCGGCGCTGTTCGCCGATCCGCCCGCGCCATAGCGGCGCTGCCGGCCGGCAGCGGTCGTCCGGCTAGCCGCCCCCGAGCATCTCCCACAGAAACGTGTACTCGAGCGCGTTCATGAACGCGGTCTGCCGGTTGTCGGCCGCGCCTGCGTGTCCGCCCTCGGTGTTCTCGTAGTACCAGACCCCGGGCAGGCCCATGTCGAGCATCCTGGCGGCCATCTTGCGCGCATGCCCCGGATGCACGCGGTCGTCGCGCGTCGAGGTGGCGAACAGCACCCTGGGATAGCGCACGCCGGCGCGCAGGTTGTGATAGGGCGAGTAGCGCTGCAGATATGCCCATTCGTCGGGGTCGTCCGGATTGCCGTATTCGCCCATCCACGAGGCGCCGGCCAGCAGGCGATTGAAGCGGCGCATGTCCAGCAGCGGCACCTGGCAGACCACGGCGCCGAACAGTTCTGGACGCTGGGTCAGCATGACGCCCACCAGCAGTCCGCCATTGCTGCCGCCCATGATGCCCAGGCGCTGCGGGCGCGTGATGCCGCGGGCGATCAGGTCCTCGGCGACGGCGATGAAGTCGTCGTACGCGTTCTGGCGCTTCTCCTTGAGCGCGGCCGCATGCCAGGTCGGGCCGAATTCCCCGCCACCGCGGATATTGGCCAGAACGTAGACGCCGCCCTTTTCCAGCCACGCCTTGCCGACCCCCGCCGAATACCACGGGGTCAGCGCCACGTCGAAGCCGCCGTAGCCGTACAGCAGCGTGCGGTGGCTGCCGTCAGTCGCCAGGGTGCGTGGCCGGACGATGAAATACGGCACGGACGTGCCGTCGCGCGAGCGGGCCTCGTGCTGGTCGATGACCAGCCCGGAGGCGTCGAAAAATGCCGCGCGCTGCTTTAGCAGGACACGCGCATCGCCGCCGGCCTGCGCCAGGTACAGCGAGTCGGGCGTGAGAAAGTCGACATGGGTCAGGAAGTACTCGTCGCTTTCCTCGGTATCGGCCGCCGAAACGGCCAGGCTGCCGAACGCCGGTGCGGCGATGTCGCGGCGCGTCCACGCGCCATCCGCGCAGCTCCACTCGGACAGGCGGCCCTTGACCTTGTCGAGGACGCTGAGCACCAGGTGGGAGCGCGTTGCCACGTAATGATCCAGCGCCGTTCCCGGCTGCGGCACGAACAGCACCTGGAACCGCCGGTCCCCGCGGCGGAATGCCGCCAGGTCGATGGCCAGCAGGCTGCCGGCCTCATGGTGGCCTGCGCCGCAATCCCAGCCGGTGCGCAACTGCACCAGCAGCCATTGGTCGAAGAAGCCCAGCTGCGCGTCCGCCGGGACTGCCAGGCGCTCGAGCTGTCCGGCCTCGCGCAGCCAGTATTCGGCCGTAAAGAAGCTGGGGCTGCGCTGGATGATCTCGCGGCGCACGCCGGGGCGCTCGTAGACCGCCGCGCCGACCGCGACATCGGCGGCGGCACCCTCGAAGAGGGTCTGCGCGTCGACCAGCGGCGTGCCGCGCTGCCACAGCTTGACCATGCGCGGGTAGCCCGAGTCGGTCAGCGAGCCGGGGCCGAAATCGGTACCGACGAACACGCTGTCGCGGTCCACCCAGTGGACATCGCTCTTGGCCTCGGGCAGGACGAACCCATCGGCCACGAAGCGGCGGCCGGCCAGGTCGAACTCGCGCACCACCACGGCGTCGGCCCCGCCGCGCGACAGGCTGAGCAGGCAGCGGTCGGCCTCGGGGTAGCGGCACTGCACGCCCTTCCAGACCCAGTTCTCGCCCTCGGCCGCGGCCAGCGCGTCAAGGTCGATGACGGTGTCCCATTGCGGCAGCCCGCGGCGATAGCTGGCGGCATCGCTGCGCCGCCAGATGCCGCGTGGATGTTCGGCGTCGCGCCAGAAGTTATAGAAGTGGCCGCCGATGCGCCGCGCATAGGCGATGCGATCCTGCGAATCGAGAATGGCACGGATCTGGTCGCACAACGCGCCGAAGCCCGGCTGCTGGCCGATGAGCGCAGTGCTCTCGGCGTTGCGCGCGGCCACCCAGTCCAGTGCCGCCGCGCTGCTCACCGCTTCGAGCCACTCGTACGGATCGGCCGTCCCGGCGGGACCCCCGGCATCGGTTTGGGCAGGCTGCAGCGGTGCGGCGGACGGACGCTTCATCGGCTTCCTTGCGGCATTCTGCCGGCGGAGTGCCCCGTGGCCGGCCGGTGTGCCCGGCCGGAAAAGCGTCATTCTCGCAAATTACGCGCCGCCGGCAATGCCATGGCGGCTTACGCCTGGGCCGGCAGGTCCGCTGGCCGGCGGTCGCTGAGCAGCCAGTCGACGAGATCGCGCACCGGGCGGATCTGCGCCGCGAACGGCAGCTTGCCGGCGCCGCGGAAGAACAGCCCCCGCTCGACGTCGCCGTTGAGTGCGGCGCCCAGCACCCGGTCGATGCAGAACTGGCCCCAGGCGGCCGTGCCGTCGCGCAGGCCGCACTGCTGCAGGCAGTCGAACAGCATCGTGCAACGCGGCTTGGCGCGGGCCACCGCCTTGAGGCGCGCTTCGACCTGCTGGTAGCGCTCGAACCACGGCGTGCGCACCGCGCGTGCCGGCAGGCCCGCTACGCTGGTGAACTCGACGATATCCTCGGGGCGCGCGTCGGCCAGTACCCGCTTGAAGGCGATGTCCGCGTCGCCCTCGGTGGTGACCGCAAAGGCAGTGCCCAGCTGCACCCCGGCCGCACCGAGCGCCTGCACCCGCCGGATGTCGGCGCGATCGTGGATGCCGCCGGCGGCGATGAGCGGGATGTCCCGCTCGAGGCCGGCACTCTTGAAGAAGGCACGCGCCTGGGGCAGCACCTGTTCGAAATCGAACCGCGCATCGCCCAGCTCGCCGACCGCCGCCGCGCCCAGGTGTCCGCCGGCCAGGCGCGGATGCTCGACAACGATTGCATCGGGCAGCCGGCCGCGTTTTTCCCAGCGCCGCACCAGCAGCTGGATGGCCCGGGCCTCGGACAGGATCGGTATCAGCAGTGTCGCGGGAAAATCCCGGGCCAGGTCGGGCAGGTCCAGCGGCAGGCCCGCGCCAACGACCACGGCGTCGATGCCCGACTCCAGCGAGCAGCGGACGTAGTCCTGGTACTGCGACACGGCGCGCATGACATTTACCGCCAGCAGCCCGCGCCCGCCGGCCAGCGCCCGTGCGGCGCGGATCTCGCGCGCCAGCGCCGCGCGGTTGGCGCGTTCGATGGCGGCGCGCGCCTGCGGACCGGGCGCGAGGCCCCGCGTCGATTCCATCAGGTCCGGATGCAGGCGCCGCAGGTCGATCGAGGAGATGGTGCCCACCGCGCCGAGGTGCGCCACGTGGCCGGCCAGCCGGTGCGCCGACACGCCCACGCCCATTCCGCCCTGCACGATCGGCAGCAGCGTGCGCCCGCCCAGCCGCAGCGGCGCCAGGCCGCTGGACTGGAGAAGCGTTCGCATATGCGGATCGATGGTGCCGGACGCGTCGGCATCCGCCGACGGCTGGTGCGCGGTATCTGGCGTCACGCTTCCCCCTGTTTCCTGGTGTGCGATGCATGCAAAACCGGTCGACCTTACGCGACGCGCGCGCCGGTGCCTTGATCCTCGTCAAAGGTGCGGTCAATGCCCGGCGCGCGCTGCGGGCCCCGCGTAAATCACCTAATATGGCCGCGGAACGCGGGCGCTGCCGGCGCGGGCCGGTGCGATCGGTCGCGGCCGGGTCGGGTGTCCGGGTAATCGGGGAGCTGCACATGAGCAATGTCATTCCGGATGTCGCGCTGATCGACAACAGCGACGAGCGCGCACTGCTGGCGCTGGTGCTCGACTGCTCCGGCAGCATGCAGGAGAACAACAAGATCGCCCTTCTCAACGAAGGGCTGCAGACGCTCGCCGCCGAACTCAAGAGCGACCCCATCGCGGCGCGCTGCGGGCGGGTGCTGGTCGTCTCCTTCGGCGGCGACAACAACGTCGAGGTGATGGGCGACTGGACCGACGCGATGGACTTCACGCCGCCGGCGCTGGCGGCCGGCGGCCTCACCCCGATGGGGGCGGCGATGAGCTGCGCGCTCGAGGAGATCGAAGCGCAGAAGACCCAGATGCGCGCCGCCGGCGTGTCGTACAAGCGCCCCATCGTCATGCTGCTGTCCGATGGGGAGCCCACCGACGACTGGCGCCAGGCGGCGGCCGCCTGCAAGGGCGCGGAGTCGGCGCACAAGGTCAACATCATGGCCATCGGCATCGGCCCGGAAGCCAACCGCGAAACGCTCGGCGCCTTCAGCAACAAGGGCGCCCTGAACCTGGACGGCCTGAAGTTCAAGGAACTGTTCATCTGGCTGAGCCGCAGCATCAAGGCGGTGTCGCGCGCGACGACCGGCGCGGCGGTGCAGCTGAGCCCGGTGGACAGCTGGGCGCAGATGCAGACCTGAGCCTGCGCCCGACATGCAATGGAAGGTGTTTCTCGCCTCGGCCGCCGGCAAGCACCACCTGGACAGCGCGCTGCCCTGCCAGGACGCCGGACACTTCGACATCGTGCACGATGTCGTCATCGGCGCGGTGTGCGACGGTGCCGGTTCGGCGCCGGAGGGCCGTGCCGGGGCTGAATTCATGGCGCGCGACGTGGTGCAGCGCCTGGCCGCCGCCGCGCGCGCGGGTGCGCTCGCGCCGGCGCCGGGCGGCCAGTGGCGCGACACGCTGCTGCCGGCGGTGCAGCAGGCGCGCCAGGCGCTGGAGGCACTGGCCGTCGCGGCCGGGCGCGATCTGCGCGACTTTGCCTGCACGCTGGTAGGCTGCGTGGCCACCGGGGACGGCGGCGTCTTCTTCCATGTCGGCGACGGTTTCGGCGTCTGCGTGCCGTCATCGGGCGCCGCCGTGCTCTCGCTGCCCGAGAACGGCGAATACGCCGACGAAACGTACTTCGTCTCCGACGCCGACTGGCACGAACACCTGCGCACCACGCCGCTGCCGCGCGTGGGAGCCGGCGGTTATATCGGCCTGATGAGCGACGGCGCGGGGCCGTTCGCGATCGACCGCGCCAGGACCGGCTTCTACGGCCCGTTCATCGACCCGATCGTCGCCTTCCTGGGCCGCAGCGACGCCCGCGACGGCAACCCGGCGCTGCACGGCGTGCTCGCCAGCGAAAGGACCTGGTCGATCACGACGGACGACAAGACGCTGCTGCTCGCCCTGGCCGGCTGACGCGCACGCCGGCGCCGCAGCAAGGTATTTTCCGTGGACACCGCGCTGCCGCCTGCCGCCACCGTGCGCCTGGTCTGGCCCGATGGCCGCGCCGAGTCCGTGCGACTGCGGGCGATCGGCAAGCTGGGCGGCGCGGGCGAGGTCTTCGACATCGAGGGCCGGCCGGAACTGGTTGCCAAGACCTACCACGACAGCATCCGGCCCGCGCAGCGATTGCAGTACGCCCGCAAGATCCGCTGGATGCTGCGCAACCGGCCCGACCTGCCACCGGTCCCGCCGCAGTACCGCGGCATCGTCCAGCTCGCCTGGCCGGTCGCGCAGGTGATGGGCGTGTCGCACTTTGCCGGCTTTGTCATGGAGAAGATCGACTTCGCCCGGACGATGGAGCTCGATTACCTGCTGACGCGGCGGCAGGCCGCGCAAGAGGGCTTCGAGGCCGATTTCGGCAAGTTGGTGACGATCTGCTACAACCTTGCGTCGCTGATCGACAGCCTGCACGCCCGCCGGATCGCCGTGGTGGACCTCAAGCCGATCAACCTGAAGGTCTACAAGTCGGAGCTCTACGTCTCGATCCTCGACTGCGACGGCTTCCATCTCTTTTCGGACGATTTCCTCGCCGAGGCGCCGCAGGTCACGCCCGAATACCTCGCCCCGGAATTCCACGACCGCGCGGTCACGCACCCGCAAAGCCAGGACCGCTTCGCGCTGGCGACGATCATCTTTCGCCTGCTCAACTTCGGCATCCATCCGTATGCCGGCGTGGCCACCGGCCACGCGCCCTTCCCGTCGGAGCTGGCCGGGCGCATCCGCCTGGGCCTGTACCCGTACGGCCGCCGGGGCACGCGCGCCGTGCGCGCCGCGCCGGCCAGCGTGCACGAATGCTTCCCCGACGCCGTGCGCGAGCTCTTCGACCGCACCTTTGCGATGGCGCCCGCGGCCCGGCCCAGCGCGCAGGAATGGATGACGGCGCTGGCAGGGTTTGCCAGCCGCAGCGCCGGCGGCATGTCCCCCTGCCCGCAGGGCCACCTGCAGTTCGACGGCACGCCCTGTCCGACGTGCCGGCGCGAAGGGATCATCCGCGGCCACGCGGTGCGCCAGAAGCGGGTGATCACGCGCATCCAGGCCTCGCCCGTGCGGGCGATGACCTACATGCGCCGTACGCTGCAGGGCACGCAGTCGTCGCCGTTCCAGGCGGCGCTGGCGCAGGTGCAACTCGGTTCGGTGCAGCTGACGCCGGTGACGCTGTCGATCCGCAATGCGCTGGCAGTCGAGATAACCTGGGCCATCGGGCTGCTGATCACCTACTGGTGGCTGAAATGACCCTCGCGCCGACGCTGGCCCTGGCGGCGGGTGCCGCCTTGCTGCTGTGCTGGCACTGGCGGCCGCGCCAGCCGATGGCACCGGGCATACGGCTGCTGCTGGCGCTGTACGCGGTGCTCGGTGCCTGGGCATTTTGCTTCGGCGCCACCGCGCTGGCCGCGGCCCAGCCGGCCATCGTCGTCTGGTGGAAGCCGACCGTGCTGTACTGGGGACTGTGCGCGGTGCTGCTGGCCTCGCCGGCGCTGGGCTGGGGATATCCGGTCAAGGCCGTGATCGGCACCTATTTCGTGTTCTCCAACCGCGAGTGGCACTGGATCAACCTGGCCATCGCGCTCGTGTGCGCGATCCTGGGCAGCCTCAACCTGGTGATTGTCTACTTCCACACGGACGACGACTGGGACGGCTTCAAGTGGAGCTGCATGGTGAACGTCATCGCGGTGCTGCTGCTGCGCGTGACCTTCGTGTGGGTGGACCTGCTGGCGCGCATCGCCCGGCATCTTTACGGCCGCGCGCGGGGCCTGCCGCCCTGAGCGGCGCGCAGCGGCCACGCGACGGCGGCCGCCGTGCCGCCGCACCTTGTCGCGCCCGGCATGGCAGGGAATAATCCGGCATGCCGTCACCGCCCCCTGCAAGTCCGCTGCTCCTGTGGCTCACGCCATCGCTACTGGCACTTTTCTTCTACGGCATCGGCCAGGGCCTGGTCAAGAAGTGGAGTGGTGAAGTATCGCCGGCGCGCTTCTGCCTGTATTTTGTCGTCGCCCGCGCCATCGTCAATGTCGGCTACTTCCTCACGCAGGACCACCCGCCGCTGCTGGCGCCCGACGGCCACGAGTTCCTGCTGCTGGGCGTGCTCTCCTACCTGCTCGACGGCGCCGCGTGGATCCTGTATTTCGAGTCGATCATCGCCGGGCCCGTGACCATCGTGGGCACGCTGTCGGCCGCGTATCCGGCGCTCACCGTCGTGTTCGCCCGCGTCTTCCTGGGCGAGGACCTGTCATTCCTGCAGTACGGCGCGGTCAGCGTGGTCATCGCCGGCTGCCTCGGCCTGTCGTATTCGCCGCCGGAGGCCAGCCTCAAGCTGGTCAACCGCCGCTGGATCCCGCTGTCGTTTGCCGCGCTCGTGCTGTGGGCCGCCTCCAATACCGTCACCAAGTACGCCTATGGCCTGCCGCAGGCCAGCGAGGTGAACCTCGCGCTGTGCAGCACGGTGGGCGGGGCTCTGACATTGGGCGTGTTCGGGCTGCTCAAGGGCCTGCACGGCGGTCACAGCCTGCGCGCCTGGTTGCATTCCTTCCTCCCCATGGGCCTGATGGCCGGCGGCGACCTGGCGGTGATCATCGCCTCGCGATTC
This sequence comes from Burkholderiales bacterium, assembly GCA_037441485.1. Taxonomy (GTDB): domain Bacteria; phylum Pseudomonadota; class Gammaproteobacteria; order Burkholderiales; family Burkholderiaceae_F; genus GJ-E10. The sequence continues at coordinate 11,023 of JBBISD010000026.1, read as the reverse complement.
GGCCCGATCTCGATCGTCACGCCGATGACCGGCGCCTACCCGGTCGTCACGCTGGCGTTTGCCGCCGTCGTGCTCAAGGAGCGCATCCTGGGCTACCAGTGGGTCTGCCTGGCGGCGATCATCGGCGGCATCTGCCTGCTGCCGACCTGAGTCCCGCGTCATAGCGGCGGCTGGCGGGCGCCGTGCCACCTTGCTGGTCACCGTCCGGTTTTCTCGCGTTGCGCACTGCCGCAATCCATTCGCGAACGGGCCGCGCGGCCCGTGCATGGCATTCCAGTCCACGCCTTTCAATGTCAATTGGAATTGACGTTTTTTATAGTCTCAAAACATTGACACTTTGCACAAGCTCCGCTAACGTCCACCGGACACGCAAGCAGAGCCGCCGATGCCCCCTGGATTGCAACAGCCCCGCCCCGACTCGCGCAGCCCCTGCCGCGCCGGCCCGGCGTGCAGGCCAACCCGGCACGGCCGTGCGCAGCCAGGCGGCGGAGTCCCCCGATGAGCCGGAAGCTGACGCCAGCCGGCGGGACCGCCGCCGCGCGCCCCGCCATCCCGATCAAGGTCGTGATCGTCACGATGGATACCCACCTGGCCAGCTCGCTGGGTCGGGTGCGCAAGGCCCTGTGCACCGACTTCCCCGGACTGACGCTGAACCTGCACGCGGCGGCGGAGTTTGCCACCAACGACGCGCTGCTCGCGCGCTGCCAGGCCGATATCGCCGAGGCCGACATCATCGTCGCCGGCATGCTGTTCCTCGAGGGGCATTTCCTGCCGATCCTCGATGACCTGAAGGCGCGGCGCGCGCACTGCGACGCGCTGATCTGCATGGCCTCGGCCAGCGAGGTGGTCAAGCTCACGCGCCTGGGCAATTTCGACATGGACAAGCCGGCCAGCGGGCCGATGGCACTGCTGCGCAAGCTGCGCGGCAGCAGGGAGCAGCGCGCCACCGGCGGCGCGGCGCAGTTGCGGATGCTGCGCCGCCTGCCGCAGCTGCTGCGCTTCATTCCCGGCACCGCGCAGGACCTGCGCGCCTACTTCCTTACCCTGCAGTACTGGCTGGGCGCCTCGGACGCCAACGTGCTGAACCTCGTGCGCCACGTCATCAACCACGGCGCCGACGGCGCGCGCCGGGGCCTGCGCGGCACCGTGAAAGTGGAGCCGCCCGTCAACTACCCGGAGACCGGCGTCTACCACCCGCGCATGCCCGGCAAGTACGCCGGGAGCGCCAGCGGCCTGCCGCAGCCGTCGACCGCGCCGCTGCGGGGCACCGTCGGGGTGCTGCTGCTGCGCTCCTATCTGCTGTCGGGCAATGCGGCGCACTACGACGGCGTGATTGCGGCGCTCGAGGCACGCGGCCTGCGGGTGGTTCCGGCCTTCGCGGCCGGACTCGACTCGCGACCGGCCATCGACGCGTTCTTCCGCAAGGACGGCCGCGTGGCCGTCGATGCGGTGGTTTCGCTCACCGGCTTTTCGCTGGTGGGCGGGCCGGCCTACAACGATGCCAAGGCTGCCGAGGAGGTGCTGGCCGGCCTGGACGTGCCCTATGTGGCGGCCCACCCGGTGGAATTCCAGACGCTGGACCAGTGGGGCAGCTCGGACCGCGGCCTGCTGCCGGTGGAAAGCACCATCATGGTGGCCATACCGGAACTCGACGGCGCTACCGGTCCCATCGTCTTTGGCGGACGCCCCGGTGCAGCCGGCGTGACCTGCACCGGCTGCCATCACGCCTGCACCTTCAAGGCCTCGGACACCGCGCAGGACATGCACTCCTGCCCCGAGCGCGCGCAGATGCTCGCGGCCCGCGTGGCCCGCCTGGTGGCGCTCAAGCGCAGCGAACGCAGCGAACGCAAGGTGGCGGTCGTGCTGTTCAACTTCCCACCCAACGCCGGCAATATCGGCAGCGCTGCCTACCTGTCGGTGTTCGAATCGCTGATGAACACGCTGGCGGGCATGCGGGCGCAGGGCTATCGCGTCGACCTGCCCGAGAGCGTCGATGCGCTGCGCGATGCCGTGCTGCACGGCAATAGCGCCCAGTACGGCGCGGATGCCAATGTACACACGCTCATCGCGGCCGAGAACCACGTGCGGCGCGAGCGCTGGCTCAAGGAGATCGAGGCGCAGTGGGGCCAGGCACCCGGGCGCCAGTTGAGCAACGGCAGTGCCATCTTCGTGCTGGGCCGGCAGTTCGGCAACGTGCTCGTCGCCGTGCAGCCCGCCTTCGGCTACGAGGGCGACCCGATGCGCCTGCTGTTCGAGAAGGGCCTGGCGCCCACCCACGCCTTCTCCGCCTTCTACCGCTACCTGCGCGAGGACTTCCAGGCCCACGCGGTGCTGCATTTCGGCACCCACGGCGCGCTCGAATTCATGCCTGGCAAGCAAAGCGGCATGGGCGGCACGTGCTGGCCGGACCGGCTCATCGCCGACCTGCCCAATATCTACCTGTATGCCTCGAACAACCCCTCCGAGGGCGCCATCGCCCGGCGCCGCGCCGGCGCGACCCTGGTGAGCTATCTGACGCCGCCGGTCACCCGGGCCGGCCTGTACAAGGGCCTCAACGACCTCAGGGCCACGGTGGAACGCTGGCGCGGCCTGGAGCCGGCGTCGGGCGAGCGCGGCGAACTGGCGGCGCTGCTGCAGGCGCAGGCGGCGCAGCTCGACCTGTGCGATGCCGCGCCGCCATGGGAGACCGACCAGGCCGACCGGCGCGTCCAGCGCCTGGCCGAGCAGATGCTCGAACTCGAGTACACGCTGATTCCCCACGGGCTGCACGTCGCCGGCCGGCCGCTGGCGCCCGCCGAACGGGTCGACATGCTGCTGGCGATGGCCGAGTCCTCGCACGACACCCGGCTCGAGCGCGCCGTGGTCGAGGCGCTGGTCGCCGGCCAGGGCATCGAGGCGGCACTGCGCGCCGGCGGCATGGCCCGCAGTGAGGCCACGGAGCAACTGCTGGTCGCGCTGGCCAGCGCGAACGACAAGCTCGCCGTCGACACCGAGGTCGATGCGCTGCTGCACGCCCTCGATGGCGGCTACATCCGGCCGGCGCCCGGCGGCGACCTGCTGCGCACCCCGGAGGTACTGCCGACCGGCCGCAATATCCACGGCTTCGACCCGTTCCGCATTCCCAGCGTCTTTGCCATCCGCGACGGTGCGCGCCACGCGCAGGTCCTGCTGGACCGGTTCAAGGCCGACGGCAACCCGCTGCCCGAATCGGTGGCGATGGTGCTCTGGGGCAGCGACAACCTGAAGAACGAGGGCGCGCCGATCGGCCAGGCGCTGTCGCTGATGGGCGCCCTGCCCCGCTTCGACAGCTACGGCCGCCTGGCCGGTGCGACGCTGATCCCGCTGGCCGAACTGGGCCGGCCGCGCGTGGACGTCGTGATCACCGTGTCGGGCATCTTCCGCGACCTGATGCCGCTGCAGATGAAGCTGCTCGCCGAAGCCGCCTACCTGGCGGCGGCGGCCGACGAACCGCTGGAGATGAACTGGGTGCGCAAGCATTCGCTCGACTACCAGCGCGAGCACGGCTGCTCGCTGGAGGTGGCGTCGCTGCGCGTGTACGGCAATGCCGAAGGCGCCTACGGCTCCAACGTGAACAACCTGGTGGAAAGCGGCCGCTGGAGCGACGGCGACGAACTGGCCGAGACCTACAAGCGCCGCAAGGGCTTCGCCTACGGCCGCACCGGACGGGCCGTGCAGCACACGGCCCTGCTAACCAGCGCGCTGGCCGACGTGCAGCTGACCTACCAGAACCTCGATTCGGTCGAACTGGGCGTCACCACGGTCGACAACTACTTCGACACGCTGGGCGGCATCACCCAGGCGGTGAAGCGGGCCCGCGGGGACCGTACCCCGCCGGTGTACATCGGCGACCAGACCAACGGCAATGCCGCGGTGCGCTCGCTGCAGGAGCAGGTGGCGCTGGAGACGCGCACCCGGATGCTCAACCCGAAATGGTACGAGGGCATGCTCGAGCACGGCTACGAGGGCGTGCGCCAGATCGAGGTGCACGTCACCAACACCATGGGCTGGTCGGCCACCACCGGCCAGGTGCAGCCCTGGGTGTACCAGCAGCTGAGCGAGACCTTCATGCTGGATCCGGCCATGCGCGACCGCCTGGCGCGGCTCAACCCGACAGCGTCGGCGCGGGTGGCCGACCGCCTGATCGAGGCCTCCGAGCGCAATTTCTGGCACCCCGACGCCAAGACGCTCGATGCGCTGCGACGGGTCGGCGAGGAACTCGAGGACCGCCTCGAAGGCGTCTTCGACGGTGCCTCGGCCTGAACCGGTAAAACTTAAGGCTCGGCGATCGCCCGATAAGACCGGCACGCCGGCGCTTCGCGCCTGCAGCGCCGGCGCGCCGCCGGGTGCATAAAGTCAGTGCCGGTGGAACGGTCCTGCCAGATTGCGTGCCTCCAAAGCATGGCGCTGGCACCCTTACGACTGCTTCCATCGGACCTCCCCCCTTTTCGGCCCCGCGCTGCCACGCCTGCTGGCGGCGCCGCCGCCGCGCGCTATGCTGCCAGTGCTCCTGGCGCGGCCGCCGCGCAACCCCCGGGGAGGCGCGCGCATGAACGGGCAGACGCACGAGGTTGCCAACCAGTTCGACGAGCTGGCCGACTACAACCTGTTTGACACCGATCCGGCGCTGCGCGCCGGCGTGGAGCGCGCTGGTGCGCAATGGTCGCTGCCGCTGCTGACCGACTATGGCGCGCGCATCGGCAGCGCGGCCAGCTACCGCCAGGCCGAGCGGGCCAACCGCTGCGTGCCCGAGCTGCACGCCTTCGACCGGCGCGGCCGGCGCATCGACCAGGTCGACTTTCATCCCGCCTGGCACGCGCTGCTGGCGCACTATCGTGCCGCCGGCTTCGTGTCGATGGCCTTTGCCGACCGGCGCCCCGGGCGCTGGACGGCCGCCGCGGCCGGCTGCTACCTGCACGCCCAGGTGGAGGCCGGCACGCTGTGCCCGGCGGCCATGACGCAGGCGTGCATACCGCTGCTGCAGCGCGAGCCGGCGCTCTGGTCGACGCTGGGCGACAAGCTGCTCGATACGCGCCATGACCCGCGCGACCTGCCTGTCGAATACAAGCATTCGGCCTGGATCGGCATGGGCATGACGGAAAAGCAGGGCGGCTCGGACGTGCGGTCCAACACCACGGCTGCCATCGCGCTGGCCGTGGCCGGGCGCGGTGCCGAATACCGGCTGCGCGGCCACAAGTGGTTTTTTTCGGCACCGATGTGCGATGCCCATCTGGTGGTGGCCCGCAGCGATTCCGGGCATTCATGCTTCTACGTGCCGCGCTGGCGCCCGGACGGGACGCGCAATGCGGCGCACATCCAGCGCCTGAAGGACAAGGTCGGCAACCGCAGCAATGCCAGCAGCGAGGTCGAGTTCCACGACGCCTGGGGCGTAATGCTGGGCGAGGAAGGGCACGGCATCCGCACCATCATCGAGATGGCGACCATGACCCGCCTGAGCTGCGTAGTCGCCAGCGCCGGCATGCTGCGCCAGTGCCTGGTGCAGGCGCTGGGCTACGCGCGCCGGCGCCAGGCCTTCGGCCGTCCGCTGGCCGGACAGCCGCTGATGCGCGCCGTGCTCGCCGACCTGGCACTGGAGAGCGAGGCGGCCACGGCGCTGATGCTGCGGCTGGCGCAGGCCTTCGAGCAGGCCGATTCGCCGGCCGGGCGCGCCGGCACGCGCATCCTCACGCCGGCCGCCAAGTTCTGGGTGTGCAAGCGCACGGTCGAACTCAGCGGCGAGGCGATGGAGGTCTTCGGCGGCAATGGCTACGTTGAGGAAAGCGCGCTCGCCCGCCTGTACCGCGAAGCGCCGGTCAATTCCATCTGGGAGGGTTCGGGCAACATCATGTGCCTGGACACCCTGCGGGCGCTGCGCCGCGAGCCCGAGGCGGCCCGCGCGTTGTTTCTCGAGCTGCAGGACGGCTGCGCCGGTGTCGCGGTGCTGCTGGCGGCGCTGCAGCGCCTGGGCGCGGAACTGCGGCTGTCGGACACCGAGCTCGAGGCGCGCGGCCGGCGCTTCGTGCAGGACATGGTGCTGCTCGCCCAGGCCTGCCTGCTGCGCGCGCACGCGCCCAGCGTGGTCGCCGATGCCTTCATCGCGACGCGTTTCGACGGCAACGGCGCGCGGGTCGTCGGCGCCATCGACGTGCAGGGACTCGATGTCGACGCGCTGCTGGAGCGGGCCCGGGTGGCGCCGGGCTGATGTCCGCGCGGAGTGCCAGCGCCAGGCCGCAACGCGCCGCCCCGGCGCGCGCGGCGGCGCGTTTGCCGACGGCCCCGGTTCAGGCAGCCGTGGCCCGCCTCACTTGCCGGCCGGACGGAACTTGCCCGCCACCGCCGCTGCCTTGCCAAGAACATGCTTCATGTCGGCCGGCCGTATCGCAATGGTGGTCTTGAGGTGCGCGACGCCGCCGGTACCCGCGGCGACGAGCAGCGGCACCGCCGCGTCCATCTCGTTGGGTCCCTCGGTGATCAGCATGAAGTCGTATTCGCCGAACGTCGCGTAGTAGGACAGCAGCTTGCCGCCGGTGGCGGCGACGAGCTTGGCAATCTCCTCGGTGCGGTCCTCGGGCTTGTTCATCAGTCCGCGGATCGCCTCGCTGGTGTAGTTTCCCTGCGTGATGTAGATGGTCATCGTGACCTCCGTGGTCGCCATGGGCTGGCCGGATCGCCAGAACGGCGAGTCTGGGCCATCGGCCGGTGCGTCGCAATCGCGCCTTCACCCAACCGCTGCTGCAGCGCACATTCCAGAGTGCGTGACCCCGATGGCCGACAGCGACGCTGGCTGCATACCGTGGCACCGGCTAATTGCGAATGCGCATTAGAACGGTGCGCCTTTTCGCGACGGGCGCCAGGGCCTGAAGTGGAGGGTTAATACCCATACCCTTGGTCGCGCTCGTGCATTACGGTTGGACAGGTTGGCTTTGCGAGACGAGGGCGGCGCTGATGTTCGTAAACCGCCGTAGAAGGCGGTGCCAGTTCACACCGGAAATGCCGGCGACCGATACACGATCCTGCGTGGATCGGATTTGCGTGGTCGCGCGAACGGGCGCCCGGAGGCATTCCGACGCGAGATCTTTCGCCAGATTAGGGAGAGGCTGCCATGAGACGAGAACTTCCGCTTTCTCCGCGCAAGAATCTGCTGCTGCGAGCCTATGCGCTGTCCATCCTCGCCTGCGCACAGGCTACGACGGCTTCCCAGGCCGGGCCTTCCACCGACCCGAAGCCGAACGCGCCAGCGGTGTTCGCGGCGCTGCCACTAAGTTTCGAGCAGAACTTCGGGCAAGCCGGGTCGGCTGACGCACAGTACCTGGCGCATGGAAGTGCCTTCGGCATAGCGCTTTCCCAGCAAGGCGCCCTGCTCACACTGGGAACCGGTCAGGAGCGCGGCCCGGATGGGCAGTTGCTTGCGCTCGACCGCATCCGCATCCTGCTGCAGGGTGCCCGGGCCGACCCGGCGCCGCGCGCCGAGCACGCGCTTCCCGGCCGCGTGAACTACGTCATCGGCAATGATCCCTTGAAGTGGCGCACCGACGTGGCGACGTATGGCAAGGTTCGTTACGCCGGCGTCTATCGTGGCGTCGACCTCGTGTACTACGGCAACCAGGGGCACCTGGAGTATGACTTCGAGGTGGCTCCCGGCGCGAATCCGGCGGTCATTGGCCTGCGCTTCGAAGGCGCACGGCATTTGAGTCTGGACCCCCAAGGCAACCTGCGGATCGACGCGGCGGGCCGGCGCATCGCATTCGACCGACCCGTTGCGTATCAAGTCGACGGCGGGAAGCGCAGAGCGATAGCGGCCAGCTACCGCCTGGCCGGCGATCGTGTGCGCTTCGAGTTGGGGACCTACGATCACACCAGGACTCTGGTCATCGATCCGGTGCTGACCTACCTAACCTATCTGGGCGGCAGCAACACCGACGTGATCGGCGCAGCCGTGCCCCAGTCCGGCCAGACCGCGGGGCAGGCGCTCGCGATTGACGCCTCGGGCAACGTCTACGTCACCGGCTACACGGCGTCGACCGACTTCCCGCAGCAGTCGCCGTTCGCGCCGCCCACCGCCAAGCAGAACCCAGCGGCCTTCTGGCCGTGGGCGTTCATCAGCAAGTTGTCCGCCGACGGCAGAACGCTGCTTTACTCGACCTACGTAGGTGGATCGGTCCGGGACTTCGGCCAGGCCATCGCCGCGGATGCCCACGGCAATGTCTTCATTGTCGGCTGGACAGAATCGAACGATTTCCCCGTCACGGCGGGCGCCTTCCAGACACTGTGCGCGCCGAATTACACGAACAGCCCCACTGCGTTCCCTAGCTGTGCTCCGGCCGCGTCGCAAAACGCCTTCATCGCCAAGTTCAGCCAGGCGAACGGCCACCTGCTTGCAGCCACTTTTCTCGGAGGTACCGCGAGCCAGGACAGCGCCAATTCGGTTGCCGTCGACGCTGCCGGCAACGTGTACGTGACCGGCAACACCATCGCCGGACAAAACGTCCCTGCCGGAACTCCGGGGCGCAACGAAACCTTGGGATTTCCGACCACCGCCAATGCCCTGCTCGCAACCCCGACCTATCCGACAAGCCTGGTCAGTTTCGACGACGACGCCTTCGTCAGCGTTCTCGATCCGACGCTCTCGACCCTGCTGTACTCGACCCTTTTCGGCGACACGCAGATCTACAACTTCCCCAATCCCCAGTACCACGGCCCGACCGTCGGGACGGCAGTAACGGTCGATAGCGCCGGCAATTTCTACGCTGGCGGGTGGACCACCGACGGTTACCTGCCAACCACCGGCGGCGCCCTGATCCCCACTGCCTCCGGCTGCGGCAAGCTCTCTCCCGGCACCACGGCGCTGAGCGGCCGCTGCGGCTTCGTCACCAAGTTCTCGCCGCTGAGTAGCGCCGGCGGCCCGGCGCAGGTCTACGGCACCTACCTTGGCGGCGAGCTTCCCGCATCCGGAAGTTTCACGAACCAGATCACCGGAATCGTCGCCGATTCCTCGGGCAACGCCTACGTGACCGGGTTTACCGACAGCCCCGGATTCCCGAGCACCTCCGGCGCCTACCAGGCCACCTGCGACGGATACAATGCGGTAACGAATCCCGCCAATATCTACTGCAGTGCGGCGTTTGTCGCCAAGCTCAATTCCGCCGGCACGACCCTGCTCGCCAGCACGTACTATGGCTGCGTCACCTGCAGCGGCGATGCCATTGCCAGCATAGGCGCCATCGTTCTGGATGGCGCAGGGAAGGTTTACATTACCGGGATCGGTGCAACCGCGTTGGCGGAGGTTCGCGCCATCGGAGCAGGCGCCGACGGCGCGCCGAACCACCCGTTTGTCGCCAGGTTCGATGCGTCGCTGAGCACCCTGGAGTTTGCCACGTTGTTCGGCATCGGTGGCGCCGGCCAGATCAGCCCCGGCGGCCTCGCGGTCGACACCGCCGGCAATATCTTCCTGGCCGGCAACACCAATGTGCCCGTCACATCCGCGGCGACCGTCGGTGCAGCCCAGCCGATTCCGGGCGGCGGCAGCAGCGACGGCTGGATAGCGAAGATCTCCGGCGTCGACGTTTCCGGCTACACGATTCCGTGGTTCACGAAGTACCCCGGCTACGTTTCGCGTTTCGTCCTGCTGAACACGGGAACCACACCCGGCACGTACAGCATCAACGTGCTTGCGGAAGCCGGAAATGTGGCCGTCGTCAATCCGAATTTCGCATCCGGCGCGATTCCGCCGAAGTCCCAGCTGGTAATCAATGCGAGCGACCTCGTGCCGTCCCTTGCACCCCGGCCGCGCGCGGCGGCTCAAATCACCATCGGCGCGGCCGATCCGAATGTGTCGGGGATCTACAACCTGGTGCAGCCCGCCACGGGATCCATCACAAACACCCCGCTGCTGCCTGGCATCGATTTTTCGTCAACGACCTCGGTGCTCGAGGCACCGTTCCTTACGACGGCCGCAAATTATTCAAGCGACTTCGTGTTCAGCAACACCAGCCACACTGCGGTCACAGCCCAAGTCACGCTGCTGTCGACGGTCGGCAATGCCGTTGTTCCGAATCTGTCGACGTTCGCGATTCCCGCCCAAAGCGAGCTCGTGATCTCCGCTGGCAGTTTTGTAAGCGGCTATGCCGTGCCTTCGGGTCCGTCCACCGCCGCCGCCGTGTTTTCGTTCAACGCGCCCGAAGGTTATGTAAAGGGAACCTACAAAATAGTGAACGTCGCCAGCGGCGCGGTCGGCACGTCGGAACTGGTGAACCCGCAGAATTCGACCGCGTCTCCGTCCGTCCTGGTCGCCCCGTGGTTTACGACGTTCCCCAATTACTCCAGCAATTTTGTTCTGACCAATCACGGCAATCAGGCTGCGACCGTTACGGTGAGCGTGTTGACGGAGCAGGGGAATACCGCCAACCTGGGCGCCACGAACTTTACCCTTCCGGCGAATTCTCAAACGGTGCTTCCGGCGTCGAAGATTGTTTCCTCGTTTACCGGCGCTACCCGGGGAACGGCAATCTTCACGATTGCCGGGCCGGCAAACAGTTTCGAAGGCCTGTACCAGGTCATCAACCTTGCGACAGGCGCCATGAGCAATACTCCCATGGTCCGGCCGAGTGCCTCCGCCGCAACCTCGCCGTTCCTGCTGCCCTGGTTCACGACCTACCCGGGGTACGTCAGCCGCTTTGTATTCGTGAATCGTTCCACGCAGAACGCACCATTCACGATTCAGATTCTTCCGGAGGTTGGCAATACGTTCGCACAAACATCGACTACGGGAGTGATCCCCGCCAGGAGCATGTACGTCCTTGACGCCAGCTCCGTGGTAACGAGCTTCTCGGCGGCGACGCGCGCCGGGGCCGTATTCCAGATCAACGCGCCGGACGCCGAGATCGATGCCATTTACAACGTCGTTAACCCGAGTTCGGGCGTCATCAGCAATACGCTGCTGACACACTGAGTAAATGGTGGGCCTCCCTGGAGTCGAACCAGGCACCAACGGATTATGAGTCCGCTG
>JBBISD010000025.1:0-34029 GCA_037441485.1 Burkholderiales bacterium | reverse complement strand
TGGCATTGCCCGAGAACACCATCAGGTTGTCAGGCACCATCGCCGACATGCTCGACCCTCAGTGAATAACCCCGCAAGCGCGGCGCGCCGGCGGGCACAGGCCCGCCAGGACAGGGAAAAAATGGCTGGGGAGGAAGGATTCGAACCCTCGAATGGCGGAATCAAAATCCGCTGCCTTAACCAACTTGGCGACTCCCCAGCACGCGACCTGCCTGCACCTGCTGCTGCGACCGCGCCTGGGAACTGCGCGCCCGCCATACTGCCCTGCAACTGCCTTTTTACTACGTATTGCGTGCCGCCGAACGGCAAAAACGCCCTGCGCGGTCCGCGCGCCGGCCTCAGTCGGCCAGCCAGTCCGCCAGCGGCAGGACTTCCAGCGTGCTCGCCGCCCAGGCGGACCAGCCTGCCGGCAATGCCGGGCGCAATTCGCCCAGGCACCGCTGCGCCCGCGCCAGGTCGGGCAGCTCGAGAAACACGCCCGAGCCCGAGCCGGTCATGCGCGCCGGACCGTATCGGGCCAGCAGCCGCACGGCCGCGTCAACGGCCGGATAGCGCGCGCGCACCACGACTTCGAGGTCGTTGGCGCCGAACAGCGCATTGCCGACAACGCCGGAAGCGGGCGAATCGGCTCCCGGCGCCGGCGGCAATGCCGCAGAAAAGCCTGCGATTGTCGTTCGTTTGGTGTCGCGTGTCAATTTCGGGTCGGCAAAGATTTCCGCCGTCGAAACATGCACTTGCGGGAAGACGACGACCAGCGCCGCGTACGGCAGCGCCAGGGGCGTGCAGCGCTCGCCCACGCCCTCGACGAAGGCGGCTCCCCTGCCCAGGAAGAAGGGCACGTCCGCACCCAGGCCGCGGGCCAGCGCCAGCAGCGCTGCGCGCGGCAGGTTCAGGTCCCACAGGCGGTTCAGGCCCAGCAGCGTCGTGGCCGCGTCCGAGGAGCCGCCGCCCAGTCCGGCGCCCACCGGGATGTGCTTCTCGACCCGCAGGTCGGCACCCAGTGGCCGCCCCGCGGCCGCGGGCAATGCCCGCGCCGCCGCCTGCAGTGCGTACGCCGCGCGCACGGCCAGGTCGTCGTCGGCCGGGCCGGTGAGGTCGCCGCCGCGCACGATGCGCTCGTCGTCGCGCGCCCCCAGGTCGACCAGGTCGCACAGGTCGATCGGCACGAAAACCGACTGGATCTCGTGGTAGCCGTCGGCCCGCCGCCCCAGCACGTGCAGGAAGCGGTTGATCTTGGCCGGGGCCGGCAGGCCCAGGAACTGGCGCGGCGGCCCACGGTGCGCCCGGTTCACGATCCTGGTCCGTCGAGCACGACGCGCAGCGCCACGGCCGGGCCGGCGCTGCTGAGCGCGCGATCCATCTGCAGCCGCCGTCCCGGCCCCCCCGGCACCGGCGCCTGGACGCGCACCGACCAGCCGTCCTGCTCGAAGCGCTCGGCGCCATCCTGCGGCGGCAGGGGCTGGTACGGGCGCTCCGGGGCCGGCCGCCCTTCGACCCAGTCGGGCATGCCCGCCATCGGCAGCGACCAGCCCAGCACCTGCTCGGACAGCGCCCGCGCATCGCTGCCGTGCTCGACGCGCACCCCGCCATCCTGCGGCACCAGCAGGCGCGCCTCGTGCGGGTCGGTTTCGAAACGGGCGATCGTGGAGCCCAGCGGCGAGATCAGGTCAAGGGCCATCCCCGCGGCGCCCACGTCGAGCGTGAAGCGCCCGGTCCAGGCCTCGCGCGGGCCCGGGGCCTGGTCGAACCCATGGGTGACCGCCAGCGAAAAGCGCCCGGCGTAATGGTGCCCGGCGGGCGGCGGCGGCAGGCTGGCGCAGGCGCCCAGGGCGGCGGCCAGCAGCGGCAGCACCGCGGTGCGCCACCCCGGCGCGGCAAGGCGCCTCGCGTTCAAGGCTGGATATTGAGCCGTTGCAGCGTGTCGCGCAGCGTGTCGCTGTCGCCGTCGCGCTTTTGCGCATCGAGGAGCACGGTGCGCGCGCCGGAGTGGTCGCCGCTGGCCCAGAGCACCTCGCCCAGGTGCGCGGCGACGTCCGGATCGGCCTTGAGCCGGAACGCCCGGGTGAGCGATTCGCGCGCGGCCGCCAGGTTGCCCATGCGGTACTGCACCCAGCCCATCGAGTCGACGATGAAGCCGTCGTCCGGCGCCAGGCTCAGCGCGTGGTCGATCAGCTGGTAGGCCTCCTGCAGGCGGATGTTGCGATCGGCCAGGGAATAGCCCAGCGCGTTGTAGGCGTGCGCATAGTCGGGCCGCAGCTGCAGCAGGTGGCGCAGGCGCGTTTCCATCAGGTCGATGCGGTCCAGGCGCTCGGCGCTCATGGCCGATTCGTACAGCAGCCCGGTGTCGTCCGGATGGTCCTGCAGCGCCTGGTCGAGCAGGCGGAACGACTCGTCGTAGCGGTGCGAATCGCGCAGCAGCTGGCCCTGGGCCAGCAGGTTCTGGGTGCGCTGCTCGGGGGTTGCCGCGGGCAGCTTCTGCAGCAGCTGCAGGCCCTCGTCGACGCGGTTCATGCGCCCGAGCAGGAAGGCCTCGCGCTCGCGCGCGGTATCGGCCTGCTCGGGGCCCTTGACCTTGTGCAGCCAGTCGAGCGCCTCGTCGAAGCGGCGCTGGCCTTCGGCGACGCGCGCCATGTTGAGATACACCAGGTCGAGGTCGCGGTCGGCCGCCGGGCCCAGGGCCGCCAGGTAGCGCTCGAGGTAGCCGCGCGCCTCGCCATAGCGTTCGGATTCGAGCGCCAGCACCCCCAGCGCGAACTGCGGGTCGGCCGACTTCGGGTCGCGGCGCAGCAGTTCCTCGAACTGCTGGCGCCCCTCGTCCAGGCGGCCCTCGCCCACCAGCAGGCGGGCATACATCTGGCGCACCTCGTCGGCCGCCGGATGGCGCTGCAGGAAACCGGCCAGCAATGCCAGTGCCTCGGTGCGCGCCGCGGCGCCGGCGTCGGCGCCGCCCGGTGCATTGGTGCCGCCCTCGACCAGCAGCTGGGCGACGCTCATCACTGCCAGGCCGGCGTCGGGGCGCAGCGCCAGCGCGGCGCGCGCGTGGTGCACGGCGGCGGCATTGTCGCCGGCGGCACGCGCGCCGCGCGCCGTGATCAGTTGGGCGTCGTAACCGTAGCGGGGCTGCGCGTAATACGGCTGCGCCAGCGCCTCGAGCAGCGCCAGGCCCTGGGCGGGCTCGGGCGCGTGCACCAGGACGCGCTGCAGGCGGTCGAGCACGTCGATGGGGTTGGCGGCCGCCGCCAGCTGCCGCCGCAGCACGACGCGCGCCTCGTCGTGGCGCCCGTTGGCCACCAGCAGGGACGCGTACGACTGTTCGGCCTCGGCATCGTGCGGCGCGAGCGTGTGCCACAGTTCGGTGGCCTCCAGCGCCTGCGCCAGCGCGCGGGCACCGATGGCGACCTCGGCGGCACGGCGCGCGATGCGCGGATCGCGGGTCTTGCGCGCCACGGTCATGAACTCGCCAAAAGCGGTGGCCGGCTCGCCGCGCTGCTGGGCGACCTCGCCGACCATCAGGCGGAACAGCAGTTCGCCATCGAGCTCGACCCGCGGGAGCGGATCGGCCGGCGCGGCCGCCTCGGCAGTCGCCGGCGCGGCGCCATCGGCCGCAGCCGGCGCGGCAGCGTCCATCGGGGCCGCCGCCGGCTCCGCGGTCGCGGCGGTCGATGCGCAGCCGGCCAGCAGGGCGCCGGCCAGCATTGCCAGGACAAAGGCAGCGGCGGAGCGCAGGCCGCCGGGCAGGTCACGAGCGCCGTTGAAGGAAGGCATCGGAGGCGCGCCGCCAGGGCGCGGAGGGAAGGTTGATTCGTCATATTATCCTCTCCGATCGGTGGCGTGAGCCCGGCGAAACGCCGGGGAATGGCCCCGTTTTCGCGGTCATCGGGAGGCGCATGCCGGAGTTGCCGGAAGTCGAGGTCACGGCCCGTGCGCTGGCGCAGCGCTTCGACGGCCAGCCGGTCGAATCGCTGCGGATCATCACGCCGCAGCTGCGCTGGCGGGTGCCCCGCGGGCTGCCGGCACGGGTCAATGGGCAGCGCATCGAGCGCATCGGCCGGCGCGGCAAGTATCTGCTGTGGCAGCTGCCCGGCGGGGTCATGATCTCGCACCTGGGAATGTCGGGATCCTGGCGGATCCACGAGGCTGCGGCGCTGCCGCCGCGCGAGCGCCACGACCACGTCGAACTGCGCTGCGGCGGCGCCGTCGCGCGCTACAACGATCCGCGGCGCTTCGGCGCGCTGCTGTGGCACGGCGCCGAGCACGGTGACGTGCAGGCGCATCGGCTGCTGGCCGAACTGGGCATCGAGCCCTTCGATCCGCGCTTCGACGGCCGCTGGCTCTGGGCCGCCACGCGCGGCCGGCGCGTCGCGGTCAAGCAGGTGCTGATGGCCGGCAAGGCCGTGGTCGGGGTGGGCAACATCTACGCGACGGAGAGCCTGTACCACGCCCGCATCCACCCCGAGACCGAGGCGGGCCGCATCGGTCCGGCCCGCTACCAGCGCCTGGCCGAGTCGATCCGCGCGGTGCTGTCCCAGGCCATCGCCGTGGGCGGCTCGACGCTGCGCGACTTCAGCAGCGTGCACGGCGTGGCCGGGCGCTACACGGAATTTGCCCAGGCCTACGACCGGTCGGGCCTGCCCTGCGGGCGCTGCGGCACGCCGATCCGCCGGCTGGTGCAGGGGCAGCGGGCCACCTACTTCTGCCCGACCTGCCAGCGCCGCTGAGGCGGGCATGCCGGCGGCAGGGGCATGCCGGGGCCCGATTACGCGGCTAAATCGCCGGTAAGCCGGGGGCGGTTCGACGCATTGCCCGCCGGGCGCCTGTGTTAGTGTCGCCGGGAACTGCCTTCTCCGCAGCAGCCCGGATCCGTCCCGGACCCGGTGCCCGGCAGGCTTGGCATTTTTCCATGTCAGAGCTCGTAAGCAGTTTCCAACACCTGGGTGCCTGGCGCGACGCGCTGGCCACGTCCATCGACAAGCTGCGCCGCTGGCTGGCGGCCGGCCAGTTGCTGGACGAGGATGCCGGTCGCCGGCTGGACCTGGCGCAGGACCGCCTTTCCGGCGACAACCTGATCATCGCCTTCGTCGCCGAGTTTTCGCGCGGCAAGTCCGAACTCATCAATGCAATGTTCTTCGCCGACTACGGGCGGCGGATCCTGCCCTCCGCGGCCGGGCGCACGACGATGTGTCCCACGGAGCTGATGTACGACGAGAGCCTGCCGCCGTGCATCCGCGCGCTGCCGATCGAGACGCGGGCGCGCATCGGCAACACCAGCGACTTCAAGCGCTCGGCCGTCGAATGGCGCGTCTTCCCGCTCAACACCGATTCGACCGAGGGCATGCTCGAGGCCTTCAAGCTCGTGGCCGAGACGGTCAAGGTGTCGGTCGAGGAGGCCCGCATCTACGGCCTGTACGACCCGAACGACCCCGACGTCAGCGCGGCGATCGACGACAAGGGCATGATCGAGATCTCCAAGTGGCGCCACGCGGTGATCAACTTCCCGCACCCGCTGCTCAAGAACGGGCTGGTGATCCTGGATACGCCCGGCCTCAACGCCATCGGCACCGAGCCGGAGCTGACGCTGTCGCTGATCCCCAGCGCCCACGCGGTGCTGTTCGTGCTTGCGGCCGATGCCGGCGTGACGCGCAGCGACCTGGGCGTATGGCGCCAGATCGTCGGCAAGGAGAACGGCCACGCCAATCACCTGGCGGTGCTCAACAAGATCGACGGCCTGTGGGATCCGCTCAAGACCGGCGCGGAACTGGAGGCCGAGGTGCAGCGCCAGGTGGCCAGCGTCGCTGATACCCTGGGCATCGAGCCGCAGCGCGTCTTCCCGGTGTCGGCGCAAAAAGGCCTGATCGCCAAGGTCACCCACGACGAGGCGCTGCTGCGCCAGAGCCGCATGCCGGACCTGGAAGCGGCGCTGGTCGAACTGCTGGTGCCAGCCAAGCGCGACATGGTGCGCCAGCAGACGCTCACTGTCGTGGACCGCGTCATCGCCGAGGTACGCCAGACCCTGTCGGCGCGCGAGCGCAACCTGGTCGAGCAGCTGTACGAATTGCGCGCGCTGCAGGGCAAGAACCAGAGCTCGATCGAGCGCATGCTGCAGCGGGCCCAGGCCGAGCAGCAGGAGTTCGAGGACAACGTGAAGCGCATCTTCGCCACGCGCTCGGTGCTGACGCGCCTGGCCGAGGATGCCTACCGCCATGTGCGCCTGGACGCGCTGCGCGGCTGCGTGCTGAATACCCGCGAGCGCCTGCGCAAGACCCGCCTGACGCCGCAGTTCACCACGGTGACGCGCGAGTTCTTCGCCGACCTGCGCGACCACCTGCGCAAGGCCACCGGCACGATGGCCGAGATCGAGCAGATGATGCTGGGCGTCCAGCGCCAGTTCGCCGAGCAGGTCGGCTGGAGCCTGCCGCCGCCGATGCGCTTTTCGCTCAACACCTACGTGACCGACGTCGAGCGCCTCGAGGAGGCGTACCGCAGCCAGTTCAGCACGCTGACCCTGATCACGCGCGACAAGTGGTCGCTGATCGAACGGTTCTTCGACACCGTGGTGGTCAAGGCGCGCTCGATCTTCGCCGCCGCCGAACGCGACGCCGAGGCCTGGGTGCGCTCGCTGCTGCCGCCTCTGGAAATGCAGGTGCGCGAGCAGCGCGCCCAGCTCAAGAAGCGTACCGATTCGGTGGCCCGCATCCGCGACGCCCAGGGTTCGCTCGACGACCGCATCGGCGAACTGGAGGATGCGCTGCTCGACGCGCAACAGCGCCTGGCCGAGCTCAAGCGCCACGCCGAACGCATCCGCCTGCCGCGCGAGGAGGCGGCGCCCGCGCCGCGCGGCGCGGCAGCGCCGCGCGATGCCGCGTCCGCGGCGGCCACCCGCTGAGGACGCGGCACTGGCCCGCGGCGGCACGGCAGCGGCAGCGCCGTTCGCGCGCGCCCTGATCGCCTGGCAGGCGCAGCAGGGGCGCCACGGCCTGCCCTGGCAGGGCACGCGCGATCCCTACCGCGTGTGGCTGAGCGAAATCATGCTGCAGCAGACCCAGGTGACGACGGTCCTGGGCTACTACGAGCGCTTCCTGGCGCGCTTTCCCGACCTGCCCAGCCTGGCCGCCGCGCCGCTCGAGGACGTCCTGTCGCTGTGGGCGGGCCTGGGCTACTACGCCCGTGCGCGGCTGCTGCACCGCTGCGCGCGCCTGGTGCTGGCCGAGCACGGCGGGCGCTTTCCGGGAACCGCCGCCCTGCTGGCGAATCTGCCGGGGATCGGCGCCTCGACGGCCGCGGCCATTGCCGCCTTCTGCTATCACGAGCGCGCCGCCATACTGGACGCCAACGTGAAGCGGGTGCTGGCACGGCGCCATGCGATCGACGGCGACCTCAAGGCGCCAGCGGTGCTGGCGCCATTGTGGGAACACGCGCAGGCGCTGCTGCCCGAGGCCGACGCCATGGCGCCGTACACCCAGGCCATCATGGACCTGGGTGCCACCGTGTGCACCCGGAGCCAGCCGCGCTGCGGGCAATGTCCGGTGCGCGACGGCTGCCGTGCCCACGAACAGGGCCGCGCCGCGCAGCTGCCGACGCGCGTCCCGGCGCGTGCGCGGCCCGAGCGCACGGCGCACCTGCTGGTCGTGCTGCACCGGCGTGCGGTGCTGCTGGAGGCCCGTCCGCCGCGCGGCATCTGGGGCGGGCTGCTGAGCCTGCCGGAGTTCACCAATCCGACGGCGCTGCGGCGCCAGGCCCGCGCGCTCGGTGGCGGCCGGCCCGCGCCGCTGGCCGAACGGTGCCATGGCTTCACGCACTTCACATTGCGCTTCACGGCGCACGTGCTCGCGCTGGCCGGTACGCGGCCGGCGGCCGCGCCGGGCCGGCGCTGGCTGCCGCTGGCGCAGATCGAGGCGGCAGCGCTGCCGGCAC
Organism: Burkholderiales bacterium; assembly: GCA_037441485.1. GTDB lineage: Bacteria > Pseudomonadota > Gammaproteobacteria > Burkholderiales > Burkholderiaceae_F > GJ-E10. Next base: position 26,118 of record JBBISD010000025.1, on the reverse strand, counting down.
CGATCCTGGGCTTGCTGCGCGAATTGCGCACATAACCCTTACGCCGTGCGGGCGGCGCATCGGCGACGCCGTGCGCGACATACAATCACGCACCGCAAATTTGCCGGGAAACCGTCCTCCATGCTGCGTACCTTACGGGGCCTCGCCCCGCTCGTGCTGGCACTTGCCGGCATGCACGCCACTGCCGGCGCCGACACGCGGATCCGCGAGCTCAGCCACGGCGAACGCTCGCTGGACGACTTCGCCCGCGCCTTCTTCGGGCAGCACGACGGGCCGCGCTATCCGCACCTGGCGCGGATCGACAACAGCGACGAACGCCTGAACGACGTCGCGCATCCGCGCGCCAAATAGCCGGCCCATGCATCCGGCCTTTGCACTCACCGGCCAGGTGGCGCTGGTCACCGGGGCCGGCAGCGAGGCCGGCATCGGCTTCGCGACGGCCCGAATGCTCGCACAGCTGGGCGCGCGCGTCGCGCTGGCCGCGGCCGGGCCGCGGGCCCTGGAGCGGGCGCGCAGCCTGCAGGACAGCGGCCACGACGCACGCGGCTTCGCCACCGACCTGACCGACCGGCCGGCCGTCGATGCGCTGGTCGCAGCCGTCCTGGCCGCGTTCGGCCGGATCGACATCCTGGTCAACAATGCCGGCATGGCGCTGGCCGGCGTGCTGGACGACCCGCGCGATTTTGCCGAGCTCGACGATGCCGCCTGGGACGCGGCGATCGCGCGCAACCTGACGACCTGCTACAACGTGACGCGGCGCGTACTGCCCGGAATGATCGCGCGGCACTACGGCCGGATCGTCAACGTGTCCTCGACCACCGGGCCGCTGGTAAGCAATCCGGGCGAGGCGGCCTACAGCGCGGCCAAGGCGGCGATGGTCGGCATGGCGCGCGGCATCGCGCTCGAGGTCGCCGCCCACGGCATCACGATCAACTGCGTGGCGCCCGGCTGGGTGGCCACGGCCGTGCAGAGTCCGGCCGAGGTCGCCGCCTCGCGCTACACGCCGCCGGGACGCGCCGGCACGGCCGACGAAATGGCGGCGATGATCGCCTTCCTGGCCGGCCCCGGCGCCAGCTACGTGACGGGCCAGGTCATGGTGGTGGACGGCGGCAATTGCCTGCAGGAGAAGAAGGGGCCCTGAGGCCGGCCACGGGGCACGCGCCAAATTGCCCGGTCGCCGCCGCCGATTTCCGCCGATGGTCCGGTCTTTGCTGCGGCCACGATGTGGCCTACGCTCGGTTGCCGCACCGGGCGCCAACCACCTCCAGGAGCCAACCACCATGTCCAACTGCCTGTCCGTGCGCCGGTCCGTGCATCGCACGCTCTGCGTTGCCCTCTGCACCACGCTTGCCGGCGCCGCCCACGCCGCGGACGGCCCCCATGCCGGCGTCGCGCTCACCGCCGGCGCCTCGGGCATCGGTGCCGACCTCGCGGTCGGCGTCAACGACTACTTCGGGCTGCGCGCCACGATTGCCGACATTAGCGTGAGCCGCAACGGCAACTTCGGCACGAGCGTGGACTGGGACGCCCGGCTCAAGCTGTTCCAGGCCGGCGTGCTGGTCGACTTCTTTCCGCTTGCCGGCAGCTTCCGGCTGAGCACCGGCATCGTCAAGGACGGCAACCGCTTCACGCTTGACGGACACCCGAACGGCGGCAACTTCACATTCAACGGCAACAGCTACCCGAGCAACTACGTGAACAGCGCCAACGCCACGGTGGACTGGAGCAAGGCCGTGCCTTACCTGGGTCTGGGCTGGGGCAACCTGGCCGGCGGCGCCGGACTGCATTTCACGTCGGACATCGGCGTGCTGATCAGCGGCAGCCCGAAGGCGTCGGTCAGCGTCGCCTGCAGCAGCGCCGGCCAGCAGGCCGGGGTCTGCGCCCAGCTGGCCAGCGACGTCGCCAGCGAGCAGACCAAGCTGCAGAACGACGTGCACGGCCTCACGGTCTGGCCGGTCGTGAGGGTCGGGATCGGCTTCTCCTTCTAGGTCCACATCGCGCGCATCTGCGCGGCGAGGTCGACGGCCGGTCCGTCGGCGCCGGGCGGCGCAGCCGCCTGCGCACCGGGCGCCGGCCACACGAGCTGCTCGAGGTGCGCCAGCGTGGCCGCCGGCAGGAAGCGCGTGCGGCTGGCGAAGACGTGGCGGTCGCCCAGCGCCGACTGGCCGCCGATGTGGAAGCGCTGTGGCACCAGGATGTCGAGCTGGTCGCGCGCCCGCGTCATCGCCACGTAGAGCAGGCGCCGCTCCTCCTCGATCTCGGCCGCCGTGCCGGTGGCCAGGTCCGAAGGCAGGCAGCCGTCCACCGCATTGAGCAGGCTGACCGCGGTCCACTCGCGCCCCTTGGCCGAGTGGATGGTCGACAGGATGAGGTAGTCCTCGTCGAGCAGCGGCACGCCGGCCTCGGCGCTGGTGGCATCGGGCGGCTCGAGCGTCAGCTCGGTAAGAAAGCGCTCCAGGCTGGGATAGGTGGCGGCGATGCGCGCCAGCTGCTGGATATCGGCCACGCGCGTGCGCGCGTCGTCGAAGCGGCGCTCCATCTGCGCCTCGTACCAGCGGCAGGCCTGCTCGAATGGCGCCGGCCAGGCGCCGCCGGACCGGCCGATCTGTTCGACCAGCGCCACGAAATGCGTCCACGCCGGCAGCGTGCCCGCGGGCATCGGCTGCTCGGCCAGCAACGCGCAGCCCGGCGGCGCCGCGGCCACGTGGTCGAGGATGCGCGCCGCGATGCGCGGCCCGACGCCGTCGAGCAGTTGCAGCACGCGAAAGCCCGAGACGCGATCGCGCGGATTGCGGGCCCAGCGCAGCAGCGCCAGCACGTCCTTCACGTGCGCGGCTTCCAGGAAGCGCAGGCCGCCGAACTTCACGAACGGGATATTGCACCGCGTGAGTTCGAGCTCCAGGCGCGCACTGTGGTGGGACGTGCGAAACAGCACCGCCTGGGACTTGAGCGCGATGCCGGCCTCGCGGCGCGCCAGCACCTGCTCGACCACGAAGGCCGCCTGGTCGGCCTCGTCGCGCAGCGCCACCAGGCGCGGACGGCCCGTGCCGGCGCGCTCGGTCCACAGGTCCTTGGTGAAGCGTTCGCTGGCCAGCGCGATCACCGCGTTGGCCGCGGCGAGGATCGGCGCGGTGGAACGATAGTTGCGGTCCAGCGTGATGCGCTGGGCCGGGGGGTCGAACGCGGCCGGGAAATCCAGGATATTGCGCACCGTGGCGCCACGAAAGGCGTAGATCGACTGCGCGTCGTCGCCGACCACGGTGAGACCGCGGCCGTCGGGCTTCATGCCCAGCAGGATGCCGGCCTGCAGGCGGTTGGTGTCCTGGTACTCGTCGACCAGGATCTGGTCGAAGCGCCCGCCCACCTCGCGCGCCAGCAGCGGGTTGGCAACCATCCGCGCCCAGTACAGCAGCAGGTCGTCGTAATCGAGCACCTGCTGGGCCTGCTTGGCGTCGACATAGGCGCGGAACAGCAGGCGCAGTTCGTCCTCCCACTGCAGGCACCACGGAAAGTTCGCCTGCAGGACCTGGGGCAGCGGGCCGCCGGTGTTGACCACTGCCGAATAGATGGCCAGGCAGGTGCCCTTGAGTGGGAAGCGCTTGTCCTTGGCGGAGGCGCCGCGTTCGTGGCGCACCAGGTTCATCAGGTCGCCGGAATCCTCGCGATCATGGATGGTGAAGGCGGGGTCCAGGCCGACGCGGCCCGCCAGCGCGCGCAGCAGCTGGGCGCCGACGCTGTGGAAGGTGCCGGACCATTCGATGGTCACGGCGGCGCCACCGGCGCGGGCGCCGGCCGCCTGGCCGAGGATGCGCGCCACGCGGCGCGTCATTTCGTCGGCGGCGCGCCGGGTGAAGGTGAGCAGCAGGATGCGGCCGGGATCGGTGCCGGTAGCCACGAGGTGGGCAACGCGGTGCGCCAGCGTATTGGTCTTGCCCGAGCCGGCCCCGGCGATGACCAGCAACGGTGCTCCGCCCGGCCCCGGCTGGCCGGGCGTACCGCTGAGCACGGCCTGGCGCTGGGCGTCGTTCAGGCCGGCAAGGTACGGCAGTACCGCGGTGGGCGGTGCGGCGGTGGACATGGGGAGGGGCCGGCGCATGGACTGGGTTTATTTACAGTATACCGTCGTGCCGTCCCGTCGTGCACGACGCCGCCGCATGACGCCACGCAAACCCGCGCCTGCGCCGGATTGCCGATAATGGCAGGCCCGTCACGCACCTGCTCCGCAGCGGGCGGCCGCGGCGGGGGTGTGCGCATGCAGGACTTCGGAACCTACGACTACGTCATCGCCGGCGGGGGCACCGCCGGCTGCGTGCTGGCCAACCGGCTGTCGGCCGATCCGGCGCTGCGCGTGCTGCTGCTGGAGGCCGGCGGCAGGGACGACTGGATCTGGATCCATATCCCGATCGGCTATCTCAAGTGCATCGGCAACCCGCGGACCGACTGGTGCTTCCGCACCGAGGCCGAGGCCGGGCTCAATGGCCGCTCGATCGCCTACGCGCGCGGCCGGGTACTGGGCGGCTGCTCGTCGATCAACGGCATGCTCTACCTGCGCGGCCAGGCGCGCGACTACGACGAGTGGGCACGCATCACCGGGGACGCGCGCTGGCGCTGGGACGCGGTGCTGCCGGTGTTCCGCCAGAGCGAGGACTACTGGGCCGGGGCCGACGCGGCGCACGGGCAGGGCGGCGAATGGCGCGTCGAGCGCCAGCGGTTGCACTGGGAGGTGCTGGAGCGCTACATCGAGGCCGCCCGGCAGGCGGGCATCCCGCGAAACGACGACTACAACCGCGGCGACAATTTCGGCATCGGCTACTTCGAGGTCAACCAGCGGCGCGGCGTGCGCTGGAATGCCGCCAAGGCTTTCCTGCGGCCGGTGCAGCATCGCGCCAACCTGGACGTCGTCACCGGCGCGCTGATCGACCGCGTGTACTTCGAAGGCCACGAGGCCCGGGGCGTCGAGTTCCTGGCCGGCGGCGAACGCCTGCGCGTGCAGGCGCGCGCCGAGACGCTGCTGACCGCGGGCGCCATCGGCTCGCCGCAAATACTGCAGCGCTCCGGCATCGGACCGGCCGACCTGCTGCAGGAGCTGGGCATCGACGTCCTGCAGGCGCTCGAGGGCGTCGGCGCCAACCTGCAGGACCACCTGCAGCTGCGCATGATCTTCCGGCTGCAGGGCGTCACCACGCTCAACCAGCGGGCCAACAGCCTCTGGGGCAGGGCGCTGATGGGGCTGGAATACGCGCTGCGGCGCTCCGGGCCGCTGTCGATGGCGCCCAGCCAGCTCGGTGGCTTCTTTCGCTCGTCCCCCGAGGTGCCGACCCCCGACCTGGAATTCCACGTGCAGCCGCTGTCGCTGGACAGGTTCGGCGAGCCCCTGCACGATTTTCCCGCCATCACGGCCAGCGTCTGCCACCTGCGGCCCAGCTCGCGCGGCAGCGTCCGGCTGCGCGCGCGCGACCCGGCCGCACACCCGCGCATCGCGCCGCGCTACCTGTCGACCGGCGGCGACCGCCTGGTGGCGGCGCGCGCGCTGCGCCTGACGCGCCACGTGGTGGCGCAGCCGGCGCTGGCGCCGTTTCGTCCCGAGGAGTACCAGCCGGGCGTGGCGGCGCAGACTGACGCTGAGCTGGCCCGAGCGGCCGGCGACATCGGCACCACGATCTTCCACCCGGTGGGCACCTGCGCGATGGGACGCCGGGACGATCCGCAAGCGGTGACCGACGCGCAGATGCGCGTGCACGGCACGCGCCGCCTGCGCGTGATCGACGCGTCGGTGATGCCCACCATCACCTCGGGCAACACCAATGCGCCGACGATCATGATCGCCGAGCGCGGCGCCCGGCTGATACTGGACCGGTCGTAGTACGTCCCGACGCCCGTCTCCCGCGTGCCGGAGAAGGGTCGAGGAGGGCTTTTGGCGCAGGGTCGCGCGAGCGCGCCGACCGTCGTCGGGTCGCTTATCCGGGTGCCGGCAGGTTCGGCGCCGGGGCGCCGCGCGTTCCCGAGAGGCGGATCGGCACCGGCACGGCGCGCGCGCGCAGTTGCCCGCAGCCGGCCTCCACATCCTGCCCGGCGGAGTTGCGCAGCTTGGCGAGGACGCCCCGTTCATGCAGGAAGCGCGCGATCGCCGCGGCGCGCTCCCACGCAGGCCGCTGGAAGGCCAGGCCCGCCACGGCGTTATACGGGATGAGATTGAGCACCGCGTACTTGCCGCGCAGCAGGCGCGCGGCGCGCTCGAACTCGGCCTGGTCGTCGTTCACGCCCTCGATCAGCGTCCACTGATACTGGATCGGGTAGCTGGTGCAGCGCGCATAGGCTTCGCCCCGTTCCACCAGTTCGGCCGGCGCCATCCGCGGCGCCCGCGGCAGCAGCTGCGCCCGGCGCTCGCTCGCGGTCGAGTGCAGGGACAGCGCCAGGGCGGGCTTCACGACACCCAGCGGCAGGCGCTCGAAAACACGCGGATCGCCTACCGTCGAGAACACCAGGTTCTTGTGGCCGATCTGGCCCTCGGTCCCCAGCAGCTCGATGGCGTCGAGCACCGCATCGAGGTTGTGCGCGGGCTCGCCCATGCCCATGAAGACCACCTTGCGCACCGGGCGCAGCGTGCGCGCCAGCACCACCTGCGCGACAATCTCGGCGCTGCCCAGCTGGCGCAACAGGCCACCCTGTCCCGTCATGCAGAACGTACAACCCACCGCACAGCCGACCTGGGTCGATACGCACAGGCCGTCACCAGGCAGCAGGACACTTTCGATGGTTTGCCCATCGCGCAGCCCGACCAGCAGACGCACGGCGCCGTCCTCGCCCGGATGTTGCTCGATCAGTTGCACCAGGCCGCTCCAGCCGGCGAGCAACGTCGGCAACCGCGCGCGCACGGCCTTGGAGAGGAAGTCCCCGGTACGGCGGTGCCGGCTGTCCTGCGGCAGGCCCTGAACCCAGCGCCGCACCACGCGCGACCCGTGTTCCGGGCGCGCGCCTAAGGCGTCCAACTGGTCGCGAAGGTCGGTGATGTGCATGGGCAGGCTACCCTTATTTCCTGAGTGGAGCGGGGACCGTCAGGGTAAACCAGCCCCGCCTTGAGGCGCGTCAAGACCCCTCGAAGCGTTGGCGCTAGATTACACACTGGGGGGGTCCATGCGTCACCTTCGCCTCGCAGCACTGGCACCGGCGCTCGCCGCCACGATGGGGTGCGGCACAGCGCGCGCGCCCATCGAAGAATCGCGCCAGCTTGGCGAGCTCGGCTTTCTCGCCGGCGGACAGGCGAGCCGTGGATCGATCGAAGCGCGCCTGGGTCCGCCCCGATACCAGTACGAGGGCGGACGGGTGGTGGGTTACAGCGTCTATGAGCAGCAGGGGAAACTGACCACGATCCGGGTGCAATATGCCGCCTGCTACGCGTTAATGATCGAATACACCCAGGGCGGCGACGTTTTGCGCCAGGCGCTGATTCCAGCGTCCTGCCTGCAGATTCAGAGCCAGTAGCGTGCGGCTCGCGGGCGCCCCATGGATCTGCGTGCTGTGCCTGGCGCTGAGCGCATGCGGCCCGGGCTTCATGCTCCCGCTCGAGAATCACGTTCGCGCGCAGGACATCGAAGCGCTGATGCCCGGACGAACGACACGCGCGGACGTACTGCTGTCCCTGGGCAATCCCGATGCGCGCTACCGTGGCGATGCGGTGTTCTGCTATCGCTGGTCGGAGTTGCTGGCGTTCGTGCGGGAAACGCAAATTACCGAGGAGGTTGCGTTACTCATGGCCTTCGATGCAAGCGGTAATGTCCGGCGCGTCGAAAAGCTGCGCGCGTTTCGCGGCAAGACGCTTGCCAAAGAAATCGATGCCTGGGTCGAGCAGGAGCGGGGCGCTGTCCCGTGAAGCCGCCGCGGTCCCGCTCACCTTGCGGGACTTTTCTGCTCCCCTTGCTCGTGCTTGGCCTCGAGGCTTGTACCGCTGTCCGGATGGCGCAGGGATCACCGGGCCAGAATCTGCAATCGGTTCACGCCGGCGCAACGCGCGAGCAGATCGAAAAGCAGCTCGGCGCCCCCGTGAAGCAATGGCCTACCCGCCGGGGCATTCGGTATTGCCTGTACCCGTTCGACGCCGGCAGACGCGGCAGCGCGGGCGACGCCGCAACGTTCGGCACCCTGGACATCCTCTCTTTCGGACTCTGGGAGGCGCTAAGCAGCCTGGCGCCCCCGACAGACCTCAAGCCGGGAGATCCCGGCAGGATCCGCTACCTTGCGGTTTCCTTCGACGCAAATGATCGTGCGCTGCGCGTGTTTGTCGACGTTACCGAATTCACCGAATTTCCAGAGGACGGCATCGCTCCCTGAAGGCTTCCACGCCACCGCCAGCGTATTCACTGCCCAGCACCGCCCGATACCCGCACCGGCAACGGCACATCGCACGACGTAGTATTGCTGCACGCGGTAGATGAACAGGCCGTCGAAGTGCCGCTCGCGCGCCAGTGCACGCACATTGGCCACATGCTGCGGGGCGAAGGCGCCAGCCCGCGCCTCACCTGGCCCCCACGAAGATCGCGCCCTCCTTCATGACCAGCAGCGGATGCTGGGTCGCGTCGATGTTGTCGAGCACATTGCCCGGGACGGCCACGATGTCGGCCAGCTTGCCCGCCTGCAGCCGGCCGGTGCGATCGGCCACGCCCAGCAGGTCGGCGCCGTTGGCGGTGCCGGCCATCAGGGCCTGGGCGGGCGTGAAGCCGTTCTGGACCATCAGCGAGAATTCCCGTGCGTTGGTGCCGTGGGGTCCGACGGCGGCATCGGTGCCCATGGCCACGGGCACGCCGATGCGCGCCGCATGCTGGAACGTGACCTGCATCCGTGCGGAGGCCGCGCGCGCCTTGGCGGCTATAGCCGGCGGAAAGCTGTCGGACTTCTTGCCCACCCAGTAGGCAGCCGAGAGCGTCGGTACCAGGACCACGTGCCTGCGCTTCATCTCCTGCAGGGTGTCGTCCTCCAGGAAGCTGCCGTGTTCGATCGAATCGACGCCGGCCACGATGGCCATCTTGGCGGCGCGGTCGCCGTGGCAGTGGGCCGCGACCTTGCGCTTCCACATATGGGCCTCGGCCACGATCGCGTTCATCTCGTCCTGGGTCAGTTCGGGAATATCGACCGGGTCGGCCAGCGACAGCACGCCGCCGGAAGGCATGAACTTGATGACGTCGGCGCCGAACTTGATCTGGTAGCGCACGGCCGCGCGGCATTCCTCGGGGCCGTTGCAGACCCCCTTCTGCGGACCGGCCAGGGCGATGCGGTCCGGCGGAAATGGGTACTGGTCGGCGTGTCCGGCCGTGGCGCCGATCGCGTAGTTGGCCACCAGCATGCGCGGGCCCGGCACCATGCCGGCGGCGATGGCGTTGCGCAGGCCCAGCGATACATAGTCCGACGAGCCCACGTCGCGCACGGTGGTGACGCCGGCCTCGAGCGTCACCCTGGCGTAGTGCGCGGCGTACAGCGCCTGCTCGGCGGGGAAGCGCATGATGTCGTCGAAGAAGTCGTGGTACCAGCTCGGGCCGGATTCCTCGGACAGATGGACGTGGGCATCGATGAAGCCCGGCAGCAGCGTGGCGTCGCCCAGGTCGATGACGCGCGCGCCCGGCGGCACTGCCGCACCCGCGCCCACGGCCTCGATGGTCGTGCCCGAGACGATCACGACGCCGTGCTCGGTCAGCGCGCCGGTGACGGCATCGAAGAGATGGGCGGCCTTGAGCACCAGCACGGGCGCCGCGGCGGCGGCGGCACCGGCGGTGTCAGCGGCAAAGGCGCCGGCCGCGGCGGCGATGGTCGCGGCGCCGGCTGTGGCTCGCAGGATTCTGGATAGCATCGGGGGAGTCTCCGCAGTGGATGGACGGGCGCATGCAGCTTACCGATGCCGCGCGCACCTGGGAAGCCGCACCGCGGGCGCGGCGCAAGGGCCGGGGTTCAGGTGCCGCGCAGCGCGCCGGCACCCAGCGTCCAGGCCAGCACGAACATGGTCATGCCCACCAGACCATCGAGGATGCGCCACGCATAGGGGCGGGAGAACAGCGGCGCCAGCAGCCGCGCCCCATAGCCCAGGCCGAAGAACCACACGGTGCTGGCGGCGGCGCTGCCCAGGAAGAAGGCCAGCACGCTGCCGCGCGGCTGCTGCGCGCCGACCGAGCCGATGAGCACCACGGTGTCGAGGTACACGTGCGGGTTGAGGAAAGTGAAGGCCGAACACTGCAGCAGGGCGTCGCGCCAGCGCAGCGGCGGTCCGGCCGCGCCGGCCTGCAGGGTCTCGGAGGACAGCGCGCGGCGCCAGGCCAGCGCGCCGTAGCCGGACAGGAACAGGGCCCCGCCGATGCCCAAGACCAGCGCAACGAGCGGGCTGCCGCGCACCAGTGCTCCCAGGCCGGCAATGCCGGCGGCCATCAGCAGCCAGTCGTAGACGGAGCAGGCGCTGGCGACCAGCAGCACGTGCTCGCGCCGCAGGCCCTGGCGCAGCACGAAGGCGTTCTGTGCGCCGATGGCCACCAGCAGCGAGGCTGCCAGCGCGAACCCCGTGCCAAGTGCGGCGCTGTTCATGCCGTGCGGCGCGCGCCACCGGAGGCGCCGCCCATTGCCGGGGCGCAGGCCACCCTAGCGGTGCAGACCGCGATGGCGCACCAGAACATGCGCACGGTCGGCAAAGCGCGCCGCCAGGCGTTCGACCACGTACGGCGAACGATGCTGGCCGCCGGTGCAGCCGACGGCCACGGTAAGGTACTGGCGACCGTCGCGCAGGTAGCCGGGCAGCCATTTGTCGAGCAGGTTGCCGATGTCGGCGATCATGTCGGCCACTTCGGGCGCCTGCTCCAGGAAATCGATGACCGCGGCGTCGAGGCCGGTAAGCGGGCGCAGCGCGGACTCGTAGTGCGGATTGGGCAGGTTGCGCACGTCGAAGACCAGGTCGGCGGCGACCGGCACGCCGTTCTTGAAGGCGAACGATTCGAACGCCAGCGTCAGCGCGCTGCGCCCGCCGTCGACGAACCGGCGCACCCACTGGCGCAGCGTATTGGCAGGCAGGCTGCTGGTGTCGATGACATGGCCCAGCGCGTGCAGCGGCGCAAGCAGTTCGCGCTCGCGGGCGATGGACTCTTCGAGCGTGGCCTCGCCGTCCTGGCCGCCGGCCTGCCCGGGGAGCCGCTGCGACAGCGGATGGCGGCGGCGGGTCTCGGAGAAGCGCTGCACCAGCGCCTCGGTGGAGGCGGTGAGGAACAGCACGCGCACGTCGTGCCCGGCGGCGCGCAGTGCGCTCAATATTGCCGGAACGCCCGCCATGGAGGCCTCGGAGCGCGCATCGATGGACACGGCCAGGTCGCGGTACCCGATGGCGCCCAGGCGCTCGCAGACGTCGGCGAGCAGCGGCGACGGCAGGTTATCGACGCAGTAGAAGCCGATGTCCTCGAGCAGGCGGATAGCGACCGATTTGCCCGAGCCCGACATCCCGGAGACGAGGATCAGGCGCATGTCATGTGGCTGGACGGGTGCGCGGGCACCCGGGCCCGGCACGTGCCGCGCCCGAAACGGGCGCGGCCTGTAGCGGTATTAGACCATGCGCGCAGCCGTGGCTGGCCGCGGGCCACCCGGCATCAGGGCGTGGCGGCGTGCGCGGCGGCCTTGACGGCCTTGGCGCTGGCAATGCAGGTGGAAATGTACTTCTTTCGCTCGTCGCCCTTGAGGCCCTTGGCGTGCGCCTCCTTGCTGCAGACGCCGAGCCTGGTGGTGCGGTGGGTTTCCTTCTTGGCGTCGTCGGCGGCCGAGGCGAGCAGCGGCAGACACAACAGCGGTACCAGCCATGCGGATTTCATGCGGTGTGCTCCAGGACAGTTGGGAGCCGGCCCCGCCGGCGGGGCCGGGGTGGGGGCCGCCTCGCGCAGGGCAGTGACGGCGAGGCGGTGCGAGGGGAATTGCAGCACTGCGGTGCGCCAGTGGCTATGCCAGCCATGGTAGGCGCGCGCCCTCGTCAGGAATCCATCGCGCGGCGCTGCCGCTCGAGGAAATCCTCCATGGTGTCGATGCCGCGCAGCTTCAGGATGGTGTTGCGCACGGCGGCCTCGAGCAGCACGGCGAGGTTGCGGCCGGCGGCCACGGGAATGACCACCTTGTGGATGCCCAGTCCCAGCACGGACTGCGTCGAGCCGGCCAGCGGCAGGCGCTCCATCGTGTCGGCGGCGCTGCGCCGCATCAGCTCGACGATGAGCCGAAGCTTCATCTTGCGCCGCACGGCGGTCTCGCCGAATATGGCCTTGATGTCCAGCAGGCCCAGGCCGCGCACCTCGAGCAGATTGGAGAGCAGCGGCGGGCAGCGCCCTTCTATCGAGTCCGGCGCGACGCGGGCGAAATCGACCACGTCGTCGGCGACGAGGCCATGGCCGCGGCTGATGAGCTCGAGCGCCAGTTCGCTCTTGCCCAGTCCGGATTCGCCGGCGATCAGCACGCCCAGCCCGAGCACGTCCATGAACACGCCGTGCATCGAGCAGTGCGGCGCCAGCATCTTGGCCAGGTAGATGCGCAGCACGTCGATGACCTCGGCCGACGGGCGTGCGGTGGCGAACAGCGGCAGCTGGGTCTTCTCGATGGCGGCCAGCAGGTCGTCGGGCAGCGTGCGACCGTCGGCCAGGATGAGGCCCAGCGGCCCGCCCTCGATGAGTTCGTTGGTGAAGTGGGTGCGGCGCACGACGCTCATGCGCTCGATGTAGTCGACCTCCTGCGCGCCCAGCACGTGGATGCGGCGCGGATGGATGAGGTTGAGGTGGCCGACGAGTTCCGCCGCCTGGACGCTCTGTTCGGCCGTGTCGGGCAGCGCCCAGAGCGACTCGGGGTTGCCGGCCAGCCAGCGCAGGTCAAGCGCGAGCTGGTTTTCCTCGAAGAGCGTGTTGAGCGTCTGCACGGCGCAAGCTTACGGGATCGGCCGGTGTGCGGGGTGGCGGTGGCACGCCCCGGCACGGCGGGCCGGCATCAGGCGGCCGGCCGGATCGGCTCCCAGGCGCAGACGCGCGCCAGCAGCGCCGCGGCCGTGGGCTCAGCCATGAGCCCCGTGCGCAACTCCCGGTCCGAAAGCATCTGCGCCAGTTCCGACAGCAGTTCCAGATGCTCCTGCGTGGCGTTTTCGGGCACCAGCAGCGCCACCAGCAGCCGCACCGGCTGGCCGTCCGGCGCCTCGAAGGGCACGGCCTGGCCCAGGCGCACGACGGCAGCCACCGCACGCTTGAGCCCGCGGATGCGGCCGTGGGGTATGGCCACGCCCAGGCCCAGCCCGGTGGAGCCAAGCTGCTCGCGGGCCAGCAGGCTGGCGCGGATCTTCTGTACGTCGATGGCGCTGGCGGCCGCAAACAGGGCCGCCGCCATATCCAGCGCAGCGGACTTATCGCGGGCAACGCCATCGACGACGATGTTCGACAGCGGCAGCAGCTTCGACAGTTGGTTCATTGGCGCGACCCGACGGGCCGGGCGGACGGGAACTGTCCGCAGCCGTGACTCGGTCGCGGGGCAGTATACGCGCGGGCCCTGGGCCGCCTGCCGCGGTGCGCGGCGAAGCGCCGGCGCGTTGCGGGTGCGCAACAAGCCGCCGGCGGCTGGGGTGAACGCGGGGCGCTACTCGGCCTCGACCGAGGGCTGGTGCTTGATGGGAGCGTGCGGGTAGTTCTTCTTTACGCGATCCTTGTGCTTGATCACCTGGCGATCGAGCTTGTCCATCAGGCAGTCGATGGCGGCGTACAGGTCGCCGTCGATCGATTCGCAGTGCAGTGCCGAGCCGCTTACGCGCAGCGTGATCTCGGCCTTCTGCTGCAGCTTTTCGACCGAAAGCTGGACGTCGGCGTCGATGACCTGGTCGAAGTGCCGGCGCACCCGTTCGAGCTTGCCTTCCACGTACTGGCGCAGGGCGTCGGTGACTTCGAGGTGGTTGCCATGTATCGCGAGTTTCATGCGGTTCCCTTTCCGGATCGATCGGAGATCTAGCGGGGTCTAGCGCGCCGGCCGCAGGGCCGGCGGAACAGGCAGGCAGTGGCGGGATGTCCTGGGATGGGCCTCGGGCAGCTGGGTTGCGGAATCGACGGGTGCGGCCTGCGCTCAGATCGTCTTGCGCATTGCCGCCGGGGGGATTTGCATCAGTTCGCGGTATTTGGCGACCGTGCGGCGCGCCACCACCATGCCCTGGGCGCCGAGCAGTTCGGCGATCCTGCTGTCCGACAGCGGGCTGGTGGGTGTCTCGGCCTCGACCAGCTGCTTGATCAACGCGCGGATCGCCGTGCTGGAGGCTTCGCCGCCGGCGTCGGTGGCCACGTGGCTGCCGAAGAAGTAGCGCAGCTCGAAGACCCCGAACGGCGTCGCCATGTACTTGTTGGCCGTGACGCGCGAGATGGTCGATTCGTGCAGACCCAGCGTGGCGGCGATCTCGCGCAGCACGAGCGGCCGCATGGCGATGGCGCCGTAGGTGAAGAAGCGGTTCTGGCGCTCGACGATGGCCTGGGCGACGCGCTCGATGGTCTGGAAGCGCTGGCGCAGGTTGCGGATAAGCCAGCGGGCATCCTGCAGGCGGCTGGACCAGTCCGGCGCGGCCCCGGCAGGTGCCGCGGCGCCGCCCGGCGCGCCTGCGACGGTGCCTTCCCGCGGGGCGGGCTTGGCGTTGGCTGCGGCGGACCGGCCGCTTTCGCTCTTCAAGATGGCAGCGTACGTTTGGTTCACGCGCAGGCGCGGGACGACGTCCGGATTGAGCCGCGCCACCCAGCGGCCGGAAACCCGCCGCACCAGGATGTCGGGCACAACGTAGTCCGGAGCCGACGAGGCAAAGCCTACGCCCGGATGCGGATTGAGTCCACGGATTCTTTGGTGCGCCGCACGCAGCAATGCGTCGTCGGTATCGAGAACCTTTCGCAGCTTCCCGAAATCCCGCGTTGCCAGAAGCTGCAAGTGCTCACAAACAATTTTGCGGGCAAGCAGGAGGACCGTGCGCTCGGACGCGCTCGACTTGCGGCCCAGCGCCTGCAGCTGGGCGTCGATCTGCAGCCGCATGCACTCGGCAACGCTGGTGGCGCCGACCCCCGGAGGATCGAAACTCTGCAGCAGGCTCAGGGCGGCGCGCAGCTCATCGGGGTCGACCTCGGCCTCGGCGCCGCACAAGTCGATCAGCTCGTCCAGCGACACGCCCAGGTAGCCGTTCTCATCGACCGCCTCGATGAGCATGCCCACCAGCGCGCGGTCCCGCTCGGTGACGGCGGTCGAGCCCAGCTGCATCCGCAGGTGATCGCGCAGCGTCGGCGCGGTGCTGGCCCAGTCCTGCGGGCCTTCGTTGGACTCGTCCCCGGTGCCGCCGCCGCTGCCGCGGGCCTCCGGCGCCCAGGAACCGTCGTCGTCGCCCGCCGCCTCGCTGCCGTATTCGGCCTCCTCGGGCGCGGCTGGCGCCGCCTCGCCCTCGGGAGTCGTGGCGCCAGCGGCGGCGTCGGTGGATGCCGGCGGCGCCAGCACGGCACCGTCCGTACCCAGGCGCAGGTGCGCGGCCAGCGGGTCGTCGTCGCGCTCGAGCAGTGGGTTCTCGTGCAGCGCCTGCTCGATCTCCTGGTTGAGCTCCAGGGTCGAAAGCTGCAGCAGGCGTATCGACTGCTGCAGCTGAGGCGTGAGCGCCAGCTGCTGCGACAGCCGCAGGTGCACGCCGGTCTTCACGACAGGCGGTGCCGGGACGGGCGACGGGGGCCGCGCGGCCGGCCGGCAGTACGGGCATCCATCCGGTGGCTACATCCGGAAATGGTCGCCGAGGTAGACGCGCCGCACCGAAGGATTGTCGACGATGTCTTCCGGGCGGCCGGCCGCCAGGACCTGTCCTTCGTTTATGATGTAGGCGTGGTCGCAGATGCCGAGCGTTTCGCGGACATTGTGGTCCGTGACCAGTACCCCGATGCCGCGCTGCTTGAGAAAG
Organism: Burkholderiales bacterium; assembly: GCA_037441485.1. Classification (GTDB taxonomy): domain Bacteria; phylum Pseudomonadota; class Gammaproteobacteria; order Burkholderiales; family Burkholderiaceae_F; genus GJ-E10. Next base: position 10,187 of record JBBISD010000025.1, on the reverse strand, counting down.
CGCACGATGCGCTGGATTTCGATGACGGCGATGGGATCGACGCCGGCGAACGGCTCGTCTAGCAGGATGAAGCGCGGCCGCGCCGCCAGCGCCCGGGCGATCTCCACGCGGCGACGCTCGCCGCCCGAGAGGCTCAACGCCGGATTGGTGCGGATCTCGGCGATCTGCAGGTCGGCCAGCAGTTCCTGCAGCCGCTGCTCGATCGTATCGGCCGACAGCTCGCGGCCGTTGTCGTCGACCTGCAGCTCGAGCACGGCGCGGATGTTCTCCTCGACCGTCAGGCGGCGGAAGACCGACGCCTCCTGCGGCAGGTAGGACAGGCCCAGCCGCGCGCGCCGGTGGATGGGCAGGTGGGCGACCGAGCGGCCGTCCAGGGTGATCGAGCCCGAGTCGAGCGGCACCAGGCCGACGACCATGTAGAAGCAGGTGGTCTTGCCCGCGCCGTTGGGCCCGAGCAGGCCCACCACGGAACCGGCCTCGACCTTCAGCGACACGTCCTTGACGACCTGGCGGCTGCCGTAGCGCTTGGCCAGGCGGTCGACGACGAGCTCGCTGCGTGCCACGCCCTCGGTGGCCGGCGGCCCGGCAGGGATTTCGGCCGGGAAGTTCATCGGAGGGCTGCCATCACTTGCCGCCCCCGGGCGGCTGGCGCTCGCTGCGCAGCTCGGGCGGCGGTGGCGGCGCGGCCGGCCCGGGTGGCGCCTTGTTGGCGCCGGCGCCACGCGGCGCGATGACCACGTTGACCCGGCCCGAGCCGTCGGGATTGCGGCCGTCGACATCATAGGTGGACCGGCGCGCGTCGTAGACAATGCGCGCGCCGTTGACCTCGTCGCGCTGCACGCCGTTCTCGAAGCGCTTGACCTGGGCGCGGCGGTAAAGCGTCACGCGGTCGGTGCGATCGTCGTACTCGATGCGCTCGGCATATCCGTCGAGGGTGGATTCGACGCCCTCGCGCACCGGATCGCGGCGCTCGTGGAACGTGGCCAGTTCGTCGGGCGCCGCGGTGACCACGTAGTACTGGTAGCCCTGCTCGTCCTGGCGATGCTCCATGCGCTCGCCGCCCAGCCGCATCGTGCCCTTGGTAAGGACCACGTGGCCGGTGAGCACCTGCACCTGGTGCAGGTCGTCGAGCGTCGAATGGTCGGCCGTGACCGTGGTTTCCTTGTCGCGGTCGGCGCGCTCGGCCCGTGCCGGTGCGCCCGCCAGCAGGGCCGCCGCGGCAAGCAGGGCGGCCGCGGCATGCCGGCAGCCCGCCGCCGGCGCCCGGCGGCTCTGGAAGAGCGCGGGCTGCACCCGCGGTGGCATCGGCATCATGAACGTCCCCGCGGCGGAAAGACGCCGCTCACGCTGCCGTTGAGCTGCAGCCGCCGCGCGATATTGTCAAAGTCCATGCCGCGCGCGTTCAACACGGCACGACCGCTTTCGACGCGCACCGGCGCGTCGGTCCAGAAGTGATCGCTGTCGGGCACGGCGCTGAGCGACTCGGTCAGCATGCGCAGCGGCGGGCGCGTCGCGTCGCCGGCGCGGGTGACGACCACGTTGCCCTGCATCTGCACGCGCTCGGCGTTGTTGGTGGCATGCGCCTGCAGCGCGGTGACCTCGACCTGCGGCTGGTCCGGCCGCATGCTCAGCATGCGCGGCCGGGTCAGGTCGATGTCGTCGCTGTTGCCGAAGTGGGTCATGTGGTCGGCGAACACCCGGTAGCGCGGTCGCCCCAGGGCATCGAAGCCGGTGAGGGCGACGCCCTCGGCGAAGAAATCGACGGCGCCGATGCGGCCGGAGTCGCCGGGCGCCGATACCCGCAGCGTCTGCGCGTACCAGTAGCTGGTGAACAGCACCGCCGTCATCAGCACGACAGCGAACCAGGAGGCCAGGCGTTCACTCACGGCCGCGCCTCCGCGCAGCCGCGCCCGGTGCAAGGCGGCGTGCGCCGCCCGCCGCCGGCGGGCCCGGAACGGGCCCGGGCTGCAGCGCCGCCTGCAGCAGGCCGTCGAGCCGCCCCTGGGCCGCCAGGATCAGGTGGCTCAGGTCGCGCACCGCGCCCTGGCCGCCCGCGGACGGCGCCACCCAGTGCGCGCGCCGGCGCACGTCGGCCGGGGCGTCGGCCACGGTCGCGGCCAGGCCAACCGCCCCGAGCACGCTCAGGTCCGGCCAGTCGTCGCCCATGAAGGCGCACTGCTCCCACGAGAGGCCGGCGTCATCGAGCAGCCGGCCCAGGCCGGCGTGCTTGTCGCGCTGGCCCTGCAGCACGTGCGCGATGCCCAGGTCGCGCGCCCGCGCCGTCACGATGGGCGTGCTGCGCCCGGTGACGATCGCCAGTTCGATGCCGGCCGCGCGCAGCAGCTGCAGGGCGAACCCGTCGCGCACGTGAAACGACTTGAGCGCCTCGCCGCGCGTGCCGAAATACAGCCGTCCGTCGGTGAGCACGCCATCGACGTCCAGGCCCACGAGGCGGATGCGCGCCGCGCGCCGCGCCAGTGCCGGGGCGCTCAGGGCCGCCATCAGATGACCTTCGCCGCCATCAGGTCGTGCATGTGCAGCGCGCCGACCAGGCAGCCCTGCGCATCGGCCACCAGCAGCTGGTTCTTGCGCCGCGCGTCCAGCAGCTTGGCGGCCTCGCCGGCGAGCGCTTCGGGGCCGATGGTCAGCGGCGTGGGCGTCATGACGTCGGCCACGCGCGCGGCGCGCACGTCGACGCCGCGCTCGAGCAGCCGGCGCAGGTCGCCGTCGGTGAAGATCCCGGCGATGCGCCCGTCATCCTCGACGATGGCGGTCATGCCCAGCTGCTTGCGCGAGATCTCCTGCAGCGCATCCATGACGCTGGCGCCGCGGCCCACCGAGGCGACCGCGCTGCCCGAGCGCATGATGTCCGCCACGCGCAGCAGCAGCCGGCGGCCCAGCGCACCGCCCGGGTGCGAGCGGGCGAAGTCCTCGGGCCCGAAGCCGCGCGCATCCAGGCAGGCGATGGCCAGCGCGTCGCCCAGCGCCAGCATCGCCGTGGTCGAGGAAGTCGGCGCCAGGTTGAGCGGGCAGGCCTCGCGCTCCACTTCGCAGTCCAGGTGGATGTCGGCGGCCTGCGCCAGCGGCGAGGCGGGCGACCCCGTCACCGCGATCAGCGGCGTACCCTCGCGCTTGAGGATAGGCACGATGGTCATCAGTTCCGGCGAGGATCCCGAATTGGAAAACGCCACGAAGACGTCGTCGGGAGTGATCATGCCCAGGTCGCCGTGCGCGGCCTCGGCCGCGTGCACGAACATTGCCGGCGTGCCGGTGGATGCCAGCGTCGAGGCGATCTTGCGGCCGATGTGGCCGCTCTTGCCGATCCCGCTGACCACGACGCGGCCGCGGCACGCCAGCAGCAGGTTGACCGCATGCAGGAAATGCGCGTCCAGGCGGCCGGCCAGCGCGGCCACCGCCTGCGCCTCGGTCTCGATGACGGCACGGGCGAGCGCCAGCGCCGACGCGCCAACGGCCGTGGGGCGGGCGGGCGGCAGGATCGGGCGGGTGAGATCGGGTTTGTTCATCGTTACAGCCGGGCGCCGATGATACTCTCGGGGCCCATATGTTGGCATGGGAATTGCTATCCCAAGCGCCGCCGTTCTTTTCGGACTCCCGCAAGCCCGCGACCATGCCGATGCCGAGCCCCTAGGTCGAGCAACCATGCCGACCGCCCTTGAACTCACCCTGGTCCTGCTGGCCGCCTCGGTCATCGGGGTGGCCTCGGTGCGGCTGTTCCACCAGCCGCCGGTGCTGGGCTACCTTCTGGTGGGCCTGAGCATCGGTCCGCACGCGCTGGCGCTGGTGCCGGACGCCCCGGGTACCCAGGAGCTGGCCGAACTGGGCATCGTGTTCCTGATGTTCTCGATCGGCCTGGAGTTCTCGCTGCCGCGCCTGCGCAGCATGAGCGGCATCGTGCTGGGGCTGGGCATGGGCCAGGTGATCCTGACGCTGGCCGCCACGCTGGCGGCCGGCTACTGGCTGGGGAGCGCGCTGGGCATCGGCCTGGCGGGCGCCTTTGCGCTGGGCGCCGCGCTGGCAATGTCCTCGACGGCGATCCTGATGAAGCTGCTGGTCGAGCGCGGCGAGCTCGAGTCCGAACACGGGCGGCGCATCGTCGGCGTGCTGCTGCTGCAGGATCTGGCCGTCGTGCCCTTGCTGGTGATCGTGCCCTCGCTGTCCTCGCCGCCGGCGGCGCTGGGCCTGGCGCTGCTGGCAGCCGGCGCCAAGGCGGCCCTGCTGCTGGCCATTCTGCTGCTGGGCGGCCGCGTGGTACTGCGGGCCTGGCTGCACCAGGTGGCGGCGCGCCGCTCGCAGGAGCTTTTCATGCTCAACCTGCTGCTGCTCACGCTGGGGCTGGCCTGGCTGGCCGGCCGCGTCGGCCTGTCGCCCGCGCTGGGGGCCTTCGTGGCCGGGATGCTGCTGTCCGAAACCGAGTACCGCCATCACGTGGAAGAGGACATCAAACCGTTTCGCGACGTGCTGCTGGGGCTGTTCTTCGTCACCATCGGCATGGCCCTGGACCTGCAGGTGGTCGTCAGCCGGCTGGGTTGGGTGCTGGCGGCGCTGATCATGCCCACGGGCTTCAAGTTCGGGCTGACGCTGCTGCTGGCGCGCGGCTTCGGCGCGACCCCGGGCACGGCGATCAAGGCGGCGCTGCCGCTGGCCGCCGCAGGGGAATTCGGCTTCGTGATCATCAACCTGGCGTCCGACCAGCAGCTGCTGCCGCCGGCCGTGCGCCAGGTGGTGCTGGCGGCCATGCTGCTGTCCATGCTGGCGACACCCTTCCTGCTTGCCGCCGGCGCGCGCCTGGCGCTGCGCTTCGGGGGCTCCGAATGGATGCTGCGCGCGGTCGAGCTGCACCGCATCGCCGCGCGCTCGATGAGCACCGAGCGCCACGTGGTGATCTGCGGCTACGGTCGCAGCGGCCAGCACCTGGCCAAGATGCTGGCCCAGGAGAGCATCGGCTACATGGCGCTGGACCTGGACCCCGAGCGGGTGCGCGAGGCGGCGCTGGCCGGACACACCGTGGTCTATGGCGACGCGGCGCGGCGCGAGACGCTGGTGGCGGCCGGCATCACGCGCGCGGCGGCCATCGTGGTGAGCTTCAGCGATGCGCGCGCGGCACTGCGGGTGATCGCGCTGGCCCAGGACATGAACCCCCAGGCGCCGGTGATCGTGCGCACCCAGGACGACACCAACCTCGACCGCCTGCTGGCGGCCGGCGCCACCGAAGTGGTGCCCGAGGTCTTCGAGGGCAGCCTGATGCTGGGTTCGCACGCGCTGGTGCTGCTGGGCGTGCCGCTGGCGCGCGTGATCCGCCGCGTGCGCGACGCGCGCGACACGCGCTACCGGCTGCTGCGCGGCTACTTCCACGGCGCCGACGACAGCGACCCGGACGCGCCGGCCGAACCCCTGCAGGTGCGGCTGCACACGATCACGCTCGAGCCCAATGCCGCGGCGATCGGCCGCAGCCTCAAGGACCTGGACCTGCTGGCCACCGGCGTGGAGATCACCGCAGTGCGCCGCCGCGGCATCGTCGGCGACAATCCCGGCGGCGGGCTGGTGCTGCGATCGGGCGACGTGGTCGTGCTGCGCGGCACGCCCGAGGCGCTGGAGGCGGGGGAACAGCGCCTGCTGCTCGACGCCTAGGCCGGCCCTCTTTCCCGCTTGCTGGGCGGGGGCGGGGGCGTACCGGCGCCCCCTCACCCCGGCCCTCTCCCGGCGGCAGAGGGCGCAGCGCGCTGCGGGGGGCGCATTGACCACGTCCGCACCGTCTGCCACGATGATCACGGTCCCCCGCTGGAGCAGCGCCATCGTGAACGAACCCCTGAACGTGCCCTTGGTCGCGCGCCCGCCGACCGGTGCCGGCCGCGGCCTGCAATGGTGGTCGCAGGCCTTTGCCTGGATGTTCGGCGACCTCGGCCGCGTGGCCGTCTGGGTGGGCATGGGACTGTGCTACGCGTTGATCCTCGGCGCGATGCGGCTCGTGCCCCTGGCGGGCGGACTCGCGTCCTGCCTGATGTACTTCCTGCTCACCGCGGGAGCGATGGCCGCGGCGCGTACCACCGCGCAGGGCGGCGCGCCGGCCTTCGGCGAACTCTTCCGCGGCTTCGGGCCGCAGGCCGGTGCCCTGGTCGGCGCGGGCCTGCTCATCCTCGCCGGCTGCCTGGTGGTCTTTGCGCTCATGCTGGCCGTCGGCGCCGGGGCGCTCCTGTCGTCGATCGCCAGCGTCTCGCTGACAGCCCCGCTCGACCTGGATCCGGCGGCGCTGGGCATCGGCCTGGGAACGCTGCTGCTGCTGTCCGCGTGCCTGCTGCTGCTGGTGCCGATTTCGATGGCCGCATGGCTGGCGCCGGCGCTGATCATGCTGCACGGCGCGACGTCCCTGCAGGGGCTGCGCGCCAGCCTCGCGGCGTGTCGCGCCAACCTCGGAGCGCTCACCGTCTACGGCCTGGTATTCCTGCTGTTGTGCGTTCCGGCGACCCTGCTGCTGGGCCTGGGCTGGCTGTTCCTCGTGCCGTTGATGCTGCTGTCGACCTATGCGGCGTTCGACGACCTGTGCAACGCCCCGGTCGAGGTGCTCGGCTGACGTCCGGCGGCCGGTCCTACAGGGGCCTGGCCAGCGCCAGGTCGTCCATCTCGTAGCCGCCGCCGATGTCGACGCGCACCTGGGAACGCATCGCAAAGCCCTGGCGCCGGTAGAAGTCGATCGCAGCCTGGTTGTGCCGGTTCACGGTCAGGCCAAGCGTCGTGCAGCCCGCCGCCCGCGCCCGTGCCTCGACGTGCTGCAGCATGTACCGGCCCAGGCCCCGGCCGCGGTACTCGCGCAGCAGGTAGAGCTGCTCGAGCGCCATCGCACCGGGCACGGGCGCCAGCGCCCCGCTGCCCGGGGGCCAGCTGCCCAGGGTCCAGCTGCAATAGCCGACGGCGACACCGTCGACGCGCAGCAGCGCCAGGCCGCACGCTGCCGTGTCCCGGTAGCGCGCCAGCGCGGTCGCCTGGAAGCGCCGCGCCAGCATGTAGTCGATCTGCTCCGGGGTAATGATGCCGGGGTAATGCTGGTGCCAGATGCGCGCGGCCAGCGCCGCCAGCGCCGCGGTGTCCTCCGGCACATACGGGTCCAGGCGCACCGCGCGCAGGTACTGGCCGGTGTGGCTGGCGGGAACCGCGGCGATCTGCTCGGGTGTGCCCTCGGCCACGATCGTGCCGCCGGCCAGCCCGCCCTCCGGGCCCAGGTCGATCACCCAGTCGGCGGTCTTGATGACATCGAGGTTGTGCTCGATCACGACCACCGTGTTGCCGGCGTCGCGCAGGCGGTCCAGCACCCGCAGCAGCAGCGCGATGTCGTGGAAGTGCAGGCCCGTGGTCGGTTCGTCCAGGATGTACAGCGTGCGGCCGGTGTCGCGCCGGGACAGCTCGTGCGCGAGCTTGATGCGCTGCGCCTCGCCGCCCGACAGCGTCGTGGCGCTCTGGCCCAGCCGGATGTAGCCCAGGCCGACGTCGACCAGCGTGTGCAGCTTGCGTGCGATCGCCGGCACCGCATCGAAGAGGCCCAGCGCCTGCTCGACGCTGAGGTCGAGCACCTCGGCGATATTGCGGCCGCGATACAGCACCTCGAGCGTTTCGCGGTTGTAGCGCCGCCCCCCGCAGGTCTCGCAGGTGACGTAGATGTCGGGCAGGAAGTGCATCTCGACCTTGATCAGGCCCTCGCCCTGGCAGGTTTCGCAGCGGCCGCCGGCGACGTTGAAGGAGAAGCGTCCGGCGCCGTAGCCGCGCTCGCGGGCGGTGCCGGTGCCGGCGAAGAGCTCGCGCATCGGCGCGAACAGTCCGGTGTACGTCGCCGGATTGCTGCGCGGCGTGCGCCCGATGGGCGCCTGGTCGACGTTGACGATCTTGTCGACGAACTCGAGTCCCTCGATCCCGAGGTGGGGCGCGGGCTCGGTGCGGGCGCCGTTGAGGTGGCGCGCCAGGGCAGCGGCCAGCGTGTCGTTGACGAGCGTCGACTTGCCCGAGCCCGAGACCCCGGTGACGCACACCAGGCGCCCGATCGGCAGGGCCAGGTCGACCCCACGCAGGTTGTTGCCGCTGGCCCCGCGCAGGCGCAGCCACTCGGCCGCGGGCCGGGCGCGCCGCCGCGGCACCGCGATCGACTCGCGGCCGGACAGGTAGGCGCCGGTGCGCGACTGCGGGTCGGCGATGATCTGCGCCGGCGTGCCCTGGGCGACCACGGCCCCGCCGTGCTCGCCGGCGCCCGGCCCCATGTCGATCACGTGGTCGGCGCAGCGGATCATCTCCTCGTCGTGCTCCACGACCAGCACGGTGTTGCCCAGGTCGCGCAGGCGCTGCAGTGTGTCGATCAGCCGCCGGTTGTCGCGCTGGTGCAGCCCGATCGACGGCTCGTCCAGCACGTACAGCACGCCGGTAAGGCCCGAGCCGATCTGAGAGGCCAGTCGGATGCGCTGGGCCTCGCCCCCGGAGAGCGTGTCGGTGGCCCGGTCGAGCGTCAGGTAGCCCAGGCCGACGTCGTTGAGAAAGCGCAGGCGCGCGTCGATCTCGCCGATGATCGGCAGGCCGATCTCGCGGCGCACGCCGGCCAGCGCCAGCTGGCCGATGCACTCGCGCGTCCGGGCCAGCGGCAGCGCCGCCAACTCGTAGATGGCCTTGCGCTGCGGGCCGTCGCCCAGGAATACGAAGCGCGCCTCGCGCCGCAGGCGCGTGCCATGGCAGTCGGGACAGGTGCGCAGCGAGCGCAGCGGCGCCAGCGCCTCGCGGATGCTGGGTGCGTCGGTTTCGCGCCAGCGCTTCTCCAGCGTGGGCAGCACGCCGGGGAACGGCGCGGCCCTCGCCCCCGGCCCCTCTCCCGCTGGCGCGGGCGGCGGAGGAACGGCGGCGGCGCTCCCTCTCCCGCTTGCGGGAGAGGGAGGCGGTGAGGGCGGCAGATCCGCAACGCCATCGCCATGGAGCACCTGCCGGCGGAATTCCTCCGGCAGCGCCTCCCAGGGCAGTTCGATGTCGACCCCGGCGCGCCGGGCCAGCGCGAGCAGGCGCGCATGGCTCTGCCGGTTGCGCGCGTCCCAGCCGGCTATGGCGCCGCCGCCCAGCGACAACTCGGGGTGGGCGACCACGCGCGCCGGATCGAAGAACGCCACCTTGCCCAGGCCGGCGCAGGCGGTACAGGCGCCATAGGGGTTGTTGAACGAGAACAGCCGCGGCTCCAGTGTTGGCGCCGCATAGCCGCATTGCGGGCAGGCGGAGCGGCTGGAGAAGGCCACTTCACGGCCGCTGTCGCTCTCCAGCAGCACGGCCTTGCCGTCGGCGATGCGCAGCGCCGTCTCGAAGGATTCTGCCAGGCGCGTGCGCATCGGTGGCTTGACCCGCAGCCGGTCGACCACTACCTCGATGCGATGGCTCTCGGCGCGCGCAAGCTCGGGCAGGCGATCGGCGTCGACGACGGTGCCATCGACGCGAAAGCGCACGAAGCCGCGCGCCCGCAGCTCGTCGAACAGCTCGGCGAACTGGCCCTTGCGTCCCTGCACTACCGGGGCCAGCACGGCCAGCGCGCTGCCCTCGGGCCGGTCGAGCGCGGCATCGACCATCTGCGCCACGCTGTGCGCCCCCAGCGGCTGGTCGGGGTGATCGGGACAATGCGCCTGACCGGCGCGCGCATACAGCAGGCGCAGGTAGTCGTGGATCTCGGTGACTGTGCCGACCGTGGAGCGCGGATTGGCCCCGGCGCTGCGCTGCTGGATCGCAATGGCCGGCGACAGGCCCTCGATCTGGTCGACGTCGGGCTTCTCCATCACGTGAAGGAACTGGCGCGCATACGCGGACAGCGACTCGACGTAGCGGCGCTGGCCCTCGGCATACAAGGTGTCGAAGGCCAGCGAACTCTTGCCGGAGCCGGACAGCCCGGTCACGACGACGAGGCGGTTGCGCGGCAGGTCGACGTCGATATTGCGCAGGTTATGGGTGCGCGCGCCGCGCACGCGGATGTGCGCTAGCGGCACGGGCAGGCGGGGCGGCACATGGGCGCGACGGGCGCGGCGGACCGCGCGGCGCTATTCGTCCTGGCCGCCGCCCGGCGCCGCGCCCGATGCAGCGGCCGGACCGTCGAGGCGGTCGGTGCGCCGCACGCCGCGGCCCAGCTCGACGCCCAGCTGCTTGAGCTTGCGGTACAGGTGGGTGCG
>JBBISD010000024.1:0-35304 GCA_037441485.1 Burkholderiales bacterium | reverse complement strand
TTCCTCGTGGACCGCGTCCGGTATATCTCCACGCCTTCGGACCACCTGATGCTGGTCCTGCTTCTGGCGATTGCGGCCTCTGGTCTGACCATGAAATTCGCCGTACATACCGACATAATCGCGGTCAAGACCTTCTTTCTCGGTTTGCTGTCGTTCCGGATTCAGCCCTTGCCGGACGACCCGGTGCTTTATGTCCACCTCAGCCTGGTTGCCGTCCTGATGCTGGTCTTTCCGATCAGCAAATTGCTGCACGCGCCGGGCCTGTTCTTCTCGCCGACCCGCAACCAGGTAAACAACCCGCGGGATGTGCGTCACGTCGCGGCCTGGACGGCCAATTTCAAAGGCGATCGCTGATATGGCCACGACCGTACAGGCGCCGGCATTCAAGCAGATCCCGATAGTTCCCGCCGTCACGCCAGGCGCCATGGCGGCGATCCGACCGTTCCAGGCGAATGAAAAGATTCAGGAGGCCATCGGTTTCCCGGTCAAGCTGGTCGACAACTGGAAAGAGACCGCCCTGGCAAAGATGGGCGACCTGCTGGGCAAGTACCGCTCCGTCCAGGTGTTTCTGGACGCTTGCGTGCACTGCGGCGCCTGCACCGACAAGTGTCATTATTACCTGGGAACGGGCGACCCCCTGAACATGCCGGTGGCGCGCCAGGATCTCATGCGCAGCGTCTACCGTCGGCACTTCACGCTTGCGGGCAAGGTCTTTCCGAAACTTGTCGGTGCCCGCGAGCTGACGCGCGAAGTCCTGGACCAGTGGTATACCTACTACCATCAATGTTCGGAATGCCGGCGCTGTTCGGTCTTCTGTCCCTATGGTATCGATACCGCCGAAATCACCATGGCTGGCCGCGAGATTCTCGACGCCGTCGGCTACGGGCAGAAGTACTCGAACGAAATCATCGGCAAGGTCCATCGCATCGGCAACAACCTCGGCCTGCCGGGACCGGCGCTGGCCAACACGCTCGAGGGCCTGGAGGAGGATGTCCGCGAAGACACCGGCGTGGCAGTACGCTACCCGCTCGATCAAAAAGGCGCGGACATCCTGCTGGTCACCCCGTCGGCCGATTTCTTCGCCGAGCCGCACATTGAAAGCCTGATCGGCTACGGCAAGGTGTTCCACGCGGCGGGCCTTTCCTGGACGCTTTCCTCGCAGGCTTCCGAGGCCGGCAACTTCGGGATGTTCATCGGCAACTACGAGCAGTTGCGCAAGATCGCGCTGCGCATCCGCGAAGCCGCCCTGGAACTGGGGGTCAAGCGCATAGTGGTCGGCGAATGCGGGCACGCCTGGCGAGTCGCCTACAGCTTCTGGAACACGCTTGTCGGCATCGGCGCCGGTGCGAATGATCCCTATGCGATCCAGCTGCAGAGTCAGCTCGACCAGCGCTACCGGCAGCCGATGCACATCTGCGAGTTGACCTGGGACCTGATCGGGCGCGGCGCACTGCGCTTCGACAAGGAAGCGAACGACCATCGGATCATCACGTTTCATGATTCCTGCAATGTCGCGCGCGCTTCGGGCATGGGGGACATACCCGGGGGACAGTTCACGATCCCCAGGGCAATCATCCGCGCGGTGGCGAATCACTTTGTCGAGATGGAATCGTCCACGACCCACGAGAGAACCTTCTGCTGCGGCGGCGGGGGCGGACTGCTGACCGACGAGCTGATGGATCTGCGGGTCAAGGGCGCATTGCCGCGCATGGAAGCCCTGCACGCCGTCGCACAGCGCAATAACGTCAATTTCATGGCGACGATCTGCGCGATCTGCAAGGCGCAGTTCACCAAGGTCCTGCCGTACTACGGGTTCAAGATGGATATGGTCGGTGGCGTTCACCAGCTGGTGAGCACCGCCATTCGACTTACGTAGGTTCGGAAAGCGTCATGCCTTTTGGCCCAACGGGCCGGAGAACAGCGATGTCAGCCAAGACGGATCAGGGTGTCCCGTTGAATTATCGCCGCTACCAGGACGGGGACAGCAAGCCCGATTCCTGGCGCGAATGGATTTTCGACGCGGACCATACGCACAAGTGCCCGACCTACATCCAGTCGACGCCCCCCTGCCAGGGAAGCTGCCCTTCCGGGGAGGATATCCGCGGCTACCTGGCGATTGCGCGCGGTACCGAGAAGCCGCCCGCCGGCGTGCCGTGGCAGGAATATGCGTTCCGGCGATTGACGGAAGCGAACCCCTTTCCGTCGGTAATGGGTCGCGTGTGCCCTGCGCCGTGTGAAACCGGTTGCAATCGCAATGAAGTCGAAGACCACGTCGGCATCAATTCCGTCGAGCACTTCCTGGGCGAATACGCGATCGCCAATGACCTGGCGTTCCACGCGCCGGCGCAGAAGTCCGGGCTGCCCGTGGCCGTGATCGGTGGCGGGCCGGCGGGGCTGTCCTGCGCCTACCAGCTGGCCCTCAAGGGCCACGCGGTCACGATATTCGACGAACACGAGCATCTCGGCGGGATGATGCGCTACGGCATACCCGGCTTCCGGACGCCGCGGCATATTCTGGATGCGGAAATCCGGCGCATCATCGATCTCGGCGTCACGGTCCGGACGAACTGCCGTGTCGGGCGCGACATCTCGCTGGATTCGATCCGTGCCGATTTCCGTGCGGTTTTCCTCGGTCTGGGTGCCCAGTCCGGGCGCGCGCTACCCATACCGGACGGCGATGCACCCAATGTCGTCACCGCCACGGCATTTCTGCGCGCCTTCAACGACGGACGGCTCAAGTACGTCGGGCGCCGAGTCGTCGTCGTGGGTGGCGGCGATACCTCGATCGACGTGGCGACGGTCGCTCGCCGGCTGGGCCACATCACGCATGCCAGGAAGACAGACTTCGAGGACGCCATCGGCGGTCGACTGGCACACGACGTTGCCGAGGTATCGGCCAAGCAGGGCTGTGACGTGACACTCACGTCGATCTTCGCCGTCGACCGCATGCAGGCGAACCGGCATGAAGTCGAGCAGGCGATGGCCGAGGGCATCGACATCCGCGGCGGTCTGGTTCCGATCGGATTGGTCAAGGGACCGGATGGCCGTGCCACCGCTCTGCGCGTGATGCAATGCGAAGCCAAGCTGGCCGGTGGCAAGTTGGACATCAAGAACATCGCCGGCACTGAGCAGGATATCGAGGCGGACCTGATCGTTTCGGCTATCGGGCAGGCCGTCGATTTCGCGGGACTTGAGGAATTCGACAGCGGCCGCGGGGCGATCGCCACGGACCGCAACTACCAGGTGCCGGGCAAGGACGGATTTTTCGCTGGCGGGGACATCATCCGCCCGCACCTGCTTACCACGGCCATCGGACACGGAGCCATCGCGGCGGAGGGAATCGACCGGATCCTGCGCGGTGAAGCGCAGGAAAAGCGGCCGAAGATCGACGTACACGTCTTCGATCTGGGCCGCAAGATGGTCGAAAAGGGTTTGCCGTTCAGCAAGGCTACCGAGCCCATGCTGGGCACCGACCGGAGCACCGTGGCGATCCATAACTTCGACAATCGCTCCGATCGCTACGTGATACCCCACGACCGGCTGTTCCTGGGGCACTTCAACTACGACCCGCGCAATGTCCGCGAAGTAACCACCCTGGACCGCGACTCGGCGCTGGGCAATTTCGAGGAGCGCCTCAAGACGCTCACCGAAGCCCAGGCTGTGGCCGAAGCCAAGCGCTGCATGAGTTGCGGCATGTGTTTCGAATGCGACAACTGCGTGGTGTACTGCCCGCAGACCGCCGTCTTCAAGGTTGCCAAGAAGGCGTCGACGCTGGGGCGCTACGTCGATACCGACTACACCAAGTGCATCGGCTGCCACATCTGCCAGGACGTCTGCCCGACCGGCTACATCCAGATGGGACTGGGCGAATAGCGCCGCAGACGGGACCGGGACGAATGACTACGTACGTGATCGCCCTGCGCCCATTCCTGGCCGCGGTCTGGCTTGCCCTCTGGCTTCCGGCGCTGGCCGCGGGGCCGGACGCGCTGCGGCCGGATATCGTGATCGCCAACCCCGGTCACTGCATCGCTCCGGCCGCGGAAATGCGACGCAATCATCCGGACATGCTCAAGCACCAGCGCGACGTCACCGTTCACACCGGTACGCGCGGCGCACGCGTCAGCCTCAACGCCTGCATCGACTGCCACGCGAACCGAAGCAATCATTCGGTCCTCGGCACTGACAGGAGCTTCTGCCAGGGCTGTCACCAATTCGCGGCAGTACGCCTGGACTGCTTCGAGTGCCATCAGGCGTCGACAACCAGCGCGGCACCGCTGGCGCTCGCGCCCGCCCGGCCATGAGCGACACCCAGCAGCCCAAGCAGGCCTCGCGGCGGGCGACGCTCGGCGCTGGCGCCGCGGCGCTCGCAGGGGCTGCCCTCGCCCCGGGATTGCGCCTGGTCCAGGTCGCCGACGCACGCGCGCCAGGCGAGGCGGCGTCGCCTGCGGTTCGCTGGGGAATGCTGATCGACACCGGCCGTTGTGACAGTGGCTGTACCGCCTGCGTCGATGCCTGCAGCAAGGAGAACGGATTCGCCTCGGGTATCGATCTGCGGCAACGGCCGCAGTGGATCCGGAAGATCGACATCAAGGAGGTGCGCACCGGCCGCAGCACGTCGGCGCCGATGATGTGCCAGCACTGCGCGGAGCCGCCGTGCGTGGACGTTTGTCCGACGGGCGCTTCCTTCAAGCGCGCCGACGGCATAGTCCTGGTGGACCGCCATGCCTGCATCGGGTGCCGCTATTGCATGATGGCGTGTCCCTACCATGCGCGTTCTTTCGTGCACGAACCCGTCACGGACCAGAAGCCGGACGTTCCGCGAGGCAAGGGTACGGTCGAGTCCTGCACCTTCTGCGTGCATCGAGTGGATCGCGGCGGCTCGCCCGCCTGCGTCCAGGCGTGCGCGACGGATGGACACCACGCGATGGTCTTCGGCGACCTGAATGATCCGCAGAGCGAAATCTCGCAGCGCCTCAAGATGGCGGCCAGCACGGCGGTACGGGCGGACCTGGAACTCGATCCCGGCGTGCGTTACCAGGGCGTTTGAAATGGTCCAGCCACGCTCCGTCGTCGAACCCCGAGCCTTCTACCTGCTGGTCGCCATGGGTGGGCTGATGGTGGGCATCGGCGCGGCCGGGGCCTACCGGCTGGAAGAGTATGGCCACGCGATTACCGGCATGAATAACCAGGTGGTCTGGGGTCTGCCGCACGTCTTTGCGATCCTGATGATCGTCGCCGCTTCCGGCGTGCTCAACGTCGCGACGGTTGGCTCCGTCTTCGGCCAGGCAGCGTACAAGGCGCGCGCTCCGTTGTCCGGCCTGCTGTCGATCGCCCTGCTGGCCGGAGGGTTGACCGTCCTGATGCTGGATCTCGGCCGTCCCGATCGCGTGGTCGTGGCCGCGACGCATTTCAACTTCACGTCGGTGTTCGCGTGGAACGTCTTTCTCTATTCCGGACTATTGGGCATCGTCGTCGCCTATCTGTGGACGATGATGGAGCGCCGCATGAATGGCTGGTCACGATCGCTCGGCCTGGCTGCGCTAGCCTGGCGCTTCGCGCTGACGACGGGTACCGGCTCGATCTTCGGGTTTCTCGTTGCCCGCCAGGCCTATCAATCCGCCGTTCTTGCGCCCATGTTCATCGTCATGTCGCTTGCCTGGGGTCTGGCCGTCTTCCTCGTCGTTCAGGCCGTCATGTATGCGTGGAACGGCGAACGGCTGCCGCCCGCAATCCAGGCGCGCCTGGCGCGGCTGCTCGCGGTCTTCGTCGCGTCAACGGCGTATTTCGTGCTGGTCTATCACCTCACGAATCTCTATTACGCCCGCCAGGGTGCATTCGAACGCTTTGTGCTTGCCGACGGCGGCATCTATCCTGCGCTCTTCTGGGGCGGGTACGTCGCCGTTGGAACGCTTGTGCCCATCGCGCTGCTGCTGCATCCCGCATTCAGCGGGCCGCGGTCGATGCTGGTCGCATCGCTTGCCGTGCTTGCTGGCGCTGCAGCGGAGCTCTATGTATTCATCATCGGTGGACAGGCATTCCCGCTGGAGCTGTTCCCCGGGTATGCGGTGAGCAGTACCTTCGGTGACGGTGCAATCGCACCATACGTTCCGAGTCTTCCGGAGTTGTGCCTGGGTATCGGTGGCGTCGGCGTCGCCTTCGTCCTGACAACCGTCGGCGTGCGGATCTTCCGCTTTCTTCCGCAAGACGATCTTTCATAGTAGACCATGCGCGATCCGTTCCACGACCTCACAAGCACGCTGCACGCCACGGGCGCGGTGCCGCGACTGCTGGTTTCGGCCGCGCACAAGTCGTCCGGCAAGACCACCATCACCATCGGCTTGTGCGCGGCACTGCGTCGCCGCGGCCTGTCCGTCGCGCCGTTCAAGAAGGGGCCGGACTATATCGACCCCCTTTGGCTTACTCGCGCCAGCGGCCGTCCGTGTTACAACCTGGATCCGCATCTGATGCCGGGCGCCGCGATGCAGGCGCTCTTTTTTGCCAAGACCGCCGCGGCGGACGTGGCTATCGTCGAGGGGAACAAGGGCCTGTACGATGGACTGGCGCTCGACGGCAGCAACAGCAATGCTGCCGTGGCTGCCGCCCTCGACCTGCCGGTACTGCTGGTCATAGATGCCCGCGGAATGACCCGCGGAATCGCACCCCTGATCCTGGGCTACCAGGCTTTCGATCGCCGCATTGCGATTGCCGGCGTGATACTCAACCGGGTGGGTGGTGCGCGCCACGAGGCCAAGCTGCGCGCCGTCATCGCCCACTATACGGACGTGCCGGTTCTCGGCGCGATCCACGAGAACGCTTCGATAGCAATGGTCGAGCGTCATCTGGGATTGATGCCCGACTCCGAGTTGGACGACGCCGACGCGCTCGTCGCGCGAATCGGCCGATGCATTGAAGACCAGTCCGATATCGATCGGATCCTGTCCATTGCCAATGCGAAGGCAATCGCGGTCCCGGCGCCGCAGCTGCAACGCATGCCACGCCTGCCAGCGCGCGCAAAAGGTGTCGTCGGGGTGGCGCGAACCGCATTGCGCATCGGTGTCGCGATGGATCGGGCGTTTGGCTTCTATTACTGCGATGACCTGGAGGCGTTGTCGGCAGCGGGCGCAACGCTCGTGCCGTTCGATGCACTGCGCGATCGTCACCTGCCGACCGTCGACGCGCTGTTTATCGGCGGTGGATTTCCGGAAACCTGCGCGGGCGATCTTGAGGCCAATCGCGCCATGCGCCAGCAGATTCGCGGCGCCATTGAAGGCGGCCTGCCCACGTACGCGGAGTGCGGCGGCTTGATGTATCTGGCCAGAAGCATGGAGGTGGGCGGCCGGAAATACGCGATGGTCGGCGCGCTGCCGGGCGACGTCAAGATGCATGCGCGCCCGATCGGCCGCGGATATGTCGAACTCGAACCAACCGGTGCGGCGCCTTTCGCCCTGGGTGCCGATTCGTCCAATCTGGTACGCGCCCATGAATTCCATTATTCGAGCCTGAGCAATCTCCCGCCGGATACCCGCTTTGCCTATCGCGTGCGACGGGGCCACGGGATCGACGGTCATAACGACGGCGTCGTGTATCGCAATACCCTTGCCTCGTACAGTCACCTGCGCGATGGCGCTGGCAGTGGATGGGTCAGGCCATTTGTCGAATTCGCCCGCCGCATTCGCGCACAGCGGCAGGAGCGCGGTGCCGCTGTCGATGTTGCGCAGGAATGGAGTCTTGTTCAATGATCAGCCTGACGCCCGCGGCAGCGCGGCAGATTAACGGTACGCTGGAAGACGAGGTCGAGGTGCTGTCATTGCGCGTTGCCGCGCGCGTCGGCGCGGACGGATCGATCGAATATGCCTTGGGATTGGATCATCCCCGTGAAGGCGATCTTACTTTGGACGACAAGGGCGTTCCCCTGCTGGTCGGGCCGGCCAGCCAGCCCCTGCTCGAGAACACGCAGATCGACTTCGTGGAGTACGAACCAGGCGACTTTCGCTTCATTTTCATCGCACCGGAGGCGGCAGCGGAACCTCCGGGCACCGCGGCGCCGGGCAGCTGCGGATCCGCCGGCTGCAGCCGTTGCAGCACCGACTCCTGAGGACAAGGCGACCTGCGCCGGGGGCTGCATATGGACATGTTCATTGCGCACGATTGCGACGGTGCCCTGGTAGATGCCGGGCCGGCGCATGGCAGGGTCTGGCTGGTGGGTACCGGACCGGGGGATCCCGAACTGCTGACGATCGGAGCGCTGCGGCGCATGCAGCAGGCCGATGTTGCGTTATATGACAATCTCGTTGACGGTCGAATTCTCGCGTTGCTGCCGGATTCCGTAGAGCGCATCTACGTGGGAAAGCGGCGCAACCGGCATTCCATGCCGCAGGATGACATCAATCGCCTGATGGTCGATCTGGCGCGCGCCGGTCGCCGCGTCGTCCGGCTCAAAGGTGGCGACCCCTTCGTCTTCGGGCGCGGTGGCGAGGAAATTGGCGCCCTGGCGGACGCCGGTGTTTCCTACGAGGTTGTTCCCGGAATCACCGCCGCCGTCGGCGCGGCCGCATACGCCGGAATTCCGCTGACGGACCGCCGACATGCGCAGTCCTGCCTGTTCGTCACGGGACAACTTCAGGGCGGATCCATCGACCTGGACTGGGAGGCAATCGCCCGGCCCCGGCAGACGGTGGCGATCTACATGGGACTCGTGGGTTTGCCCCTGTTGTGCCGCCAGCTTATCTCGCGTGGGCGCGATGTCGCTACCCCGGTAGCGGTCATCCAGCAGGGTACCACCGCCGATCAGCGGGTATTGGTCGGAACCCTGGCCAACATTTCGGCATTGGTCTCGGCTGCCGAGGTTCGCCCGCCAACCATGATCCTCATCGGGGACGTGGTTCGCCTGCATGCCCAATTGGCCTGGTTCAATCCCGAGCACGCCGATGCCGGCGCCTGACCCGGGTACCGCCTGCTGACCTCGCCGCGGATGTTCCCCCAGCCTCCTCCGTCGTCTGCGCGCCATGCCAAGGCTTCTGAGCCTCACCCGTGCGGCCAGGCTGGTCGACGTGCCCCGCGGCACGCTGCAGCTGTTGATCGCCCGCGGTACGCTGCCATCGTTCGATGGTTTGATCGACCTCGACGACCTGCAGCGCAGCTTCCCGGACATGGCACTGCACGCGAAGCTCGACGAAACGGGCATGCTGGAGAAGGTCGACCACATACGCGAGCACTCCTTCGCGCGGCGCATGCGCGAGATCGCCTTGCCGTCGCAAGAAGTGCTTGCGCAGCGGCTTTTCCGTCTGAGCGTGGAACTTGCCGGGGTTCAGCGCCACCTGCAGGCCTATCACGCGCTTGTGCTCGCATTGCGTGCAAGGATCGTCGGCGACAGCGCGCCGGTGCATCCGTCCGAGCGCCTTCAGGAATTCCTCGATCGCGAACTGCAGTGCATTCTCGCATCCGAGATGGATGCTATTGACGAGGCCGCGCGCATGCTGGAGGCCGTCTCCGCCCATGTGACCGTCCGTCCCAGCGGCCACCAGTTTCTGGTCGAGGGGAACGATACCCTGCTCCAGGCCGGCCTCAAATCGGGTTTGAATCTCGGTTACGGCTGCGGAACGGGAAGCTGCGGCTTGTGCAAGGCCCGCGTGGTATCCGGGGATGTGCGCGCAATAGCGCATTCCGACTACCGGCTGTCGGAACAGGAGCGTCAGCAGGGTGTCTGCCTGCTATGTACGCATACGGCCGTCAGCGACGTCATCATCGAGACTCTGGAGGCCAACGGCCCGCAGGACATTCCCCAGCAGTCCATTGTCGCCCGGGTGCGCGCGCTGACCGCGATGGCGCCGGATACCTTGCTGCTGCACCTGCAGACTCCCCGCACACATCGCCTGCGCTTTCTTGCCGGCCAGTCCGTGACGTTGGGATTCAGTGGCCCGCATGGCGACGCGAGCGAGTCCTTCGCGCTCGCGAGTTGCCCTTGCGACGAGCGCAATCTCCACTTCCACGTGGCGTGCGAACACGATGGCGCCTTGACGGGACTGCTGACACAGGAACTTGTGAGGGTGGGCGATTCGATCGATGTCCGCGGGCCGTTCGGCGATTTCGTCCTTGCGCACGACGGTCCTTGCTCGCCGGTCTTTCTGGCCTGCGACACCGCATTCGGCCCGGTAAAGAGCCTGCTGGAGCACGCCATGGCCGCGGACGAGTACGCGACGCTGGCACTCTACTGGCTGTCGACGCGGTCAGGAGGGCACTATATGGCAAACCTGTGCCGCGCCTGGGCGGCAAGTCTGGATACCTTCAAGGCCGTCCTGCACAGCGATCCCGACGCCAGGGCCGGTGCGCGCCAGCTGGTCGCCCGCCTGCTGACCGACCGTCGGGATCTTGCCCACGCCCGGATCTTCGTTGCCGGTCCCGAAGCGTTTGTCGCCGCCGTCAGCGAGGCGCTCGCGCGGGACTCCCTGCGGCCGGCGCGCGTCCTGTCCTTCGCCAACGCCAATCAGTAGCCGCCTTTGCCGAAAGGCTTTGGCAGACCGGCGATTCGGGCCCCCTGCTTTGCCGGACCGAGAGGGAACATGTCGTACAGACGCTTGCTGTCGCATCCGTCGATCAATTCGCCGACGTCCTTGAGCATCGCCCGGAAATTCGGCGTGTGCCCGTGCTCACGGTATTGGTCGCGCAAGTACTGGATTACGGTCCTGTGGTCGTCGGTCAACGTCAGGCCTTCGGCTGCAGCTATGGCAAGGCACGCTTCGTCGGAAAAGTCGGCCTCCAACAAGTAGCCTTCATCGTCGGCTTGCATCGTCCGTCCATCGATTTGGTATTCCACTGGTGTCCCCTTTTCTCCTTGACTGCCGGCGTTGGCTGCCATGGCACTCGCATCCCGCAACGGGCTCCAATTGACGCGTTTTGCCGATCGTGCGTCAAGACCCGGAAGGGCGTACCCTGGCCTACCCCAATGGGTAGTTCAGGGCAGTGCGTGAGTCCAACACAATGGTTTCGGCCGCCGAATCCCGGGTTTGAAGCACACTTGCGCGATGCAAACTCCCTTGCCAGCCGATGATGCGCAGACCACCGCGCTTGCCGCAGCGGTGCAACGCAACTGCGACATTGTCGATGCAACACATGCTCGGGAAAACGGCCTTTGCACCTACCTGCTTGGCATGCGAGAGTACTTCCGCTGGTCGGCCGGGCTGGAACTGGGGGCCAAGGTGGATTCGCGGGCAGTCGGTTCCTGGATCTCCGATCGCGAACATGCGTGGGACAGTCTGGTGGACGAGCAGTCACCGGGGCTTGGATCACTGCCGCTCGGCGCCGACGTCGATGCCTATGATGAGCAGCAGGTCAATTGCCAAATCGATCCGCTGGGGCTGGTTTACGGAGCCGGCATCGGTCGATTCAATGTACCCGTCTTCTTCCTCGCCCGCCGGGAGGCCTGCTTCGAGCGCGACGGCATACGGGTTACGGTAGCCGGCCAGGAATTTGCCCGTGGCTATGTGGCCACTCCTGCCGTCAGCCGCGGCTCGAACATCGTGGTTCGTTTGGATGCGTTCCGGCGTTGGCTGTGGACGCGCGCCGAGACGGCGCTGATGCGCGAAGCCGACGATCCATTTAGGATTTCGATGGCCTACTATGGCCGCGACGGCGCCGTCGATCGGGCGGTGGAGCGCATGGCCAGAGGGGAGATGGAAACCCTGATCCTGCACGAAGAGGGCGAACTTCGCGCCGGCGTCATGCTGGGACCGGACTGGGAGCGAATGCTCGCCGGGCTTGGCGACCGGCGTTCGGAGATTGTTGTCCGGGCCGTCCGTGACTTGCTGGCCGACTGCCTGGTCACGCTGCCTGTCTTGCTGGGCCGCGACGCTCACGCGTCCCTGAGCTTCTGGCGCTCCAATTTCGACGGCATGCGCCGGGCGCTCGCACCGAACCTGGCAGCGCTGCCGGGTTCCGCCGAATTGCTCGCGGCCCTCGACAGCCGACCCGGCACGGTGAGCGCACTGGCGAGCCACTGGGCCCGTATCTCCCATGATCTACTGGCGGCCTGGCACCGGGGTGGCAGCGCGGCCGTGATCGAACTGGCGCGTGCGCTGCCGCCGGGCTGAGGCCGGCCGCCGATCCGGCAGCGCCCGCGGCCAGGGCTTCTCGATGCTGAATCGCGCCTCCGCAAGGTATGAATCCATTGTCGAAAGGACCGGCAAATGACATCAGCGCGCGTGGATGAGGAGGGATATTTGCTGGACCCGGGCGAATGGACCGAAGCATTGGCGCAGGAAATGGCGCTACGGGAAGACGTCCGACTGACGCCCGTCCACTGGACCGCGATCCGCTTCATGCGCGCGTACTACCAGGAGCACCAGATTACGCCCGACGTGCGCCATGTCATGAAGCACCTTGCCGAACAGGAGAAGTCGACGGCGCGCAACTTGATTTTCGAGTTGTTCCCGTACGGATACGTCAAGCAGGCCTGCAAGATCGCCGGCATGAAGCGCCCGCGCGCCTGGAGCACCGGCTAGCCTCCAACCTGACGGGCCCGAAGGTTCCCGCGCGACCGGCACGCCGCCGGGTGCCCGCGTACGACGCCTACGCGAGGTACCGCTTGCTGGCGCGCCGCCGGCCGGGCTTTGCCTTCTGAATGATTACCCCGCGGACCGCCTGCAGGTCCGGTAGCGCAATGGGCTGGATCGACGCATCCAACGCGCAAAGCGACCATGACGCGCCGGTTCGAGTCAATTGCCGGAAAAGCCACTCGTCATTCCAATAAGCGAGCACGTAGGATCCGTCGCGTGCCACGCCCTCGGGTTCGATGATCACGATATCGCCCGATTCGAATTCCGGCAGCATCGAATCGCCCAGTACCATGAGGGCAAAGGATTCGGCGCCAGAGCAGGACGCATCGCCGCTGAAGTGCTCCGACTCGCCCGCGGGCCCCGCATCCGTCGACGGACGCACCACTTCCTTGGCATTCATCGCGCTGCTTGTCCCCCTGGCCGGAGCCGCACGGGCTACTTTGTGGGCGGCATGTCCGTGCTGCCGCGATGCTCGACGGCAAAGACCGCCGCCTGGACCCGTGTCGACAGGTTGAGCTTCGCCAGAATATGCCGGACATGAAGCTTCACGGTGTCGTGGCTGATGTTGAGAACCTTGGCAATCGCCTTGTTGCTGCTGCCGCTGGCGACGAAGCGCAGGATCTCGCGTTCGCGCTCGGTAAGCCGGACCGCCTTGGCGCGCGACGGATCCGTTGCGCCCTCCTGAAGAAGGTTGGCGAGTTTGATGGCCATGGCCGGCGCGACGACCAGCTCCCCCCTTGCCGCGCGACGGATGGAATCGATGATTTCCGTGGGCTCCATGTCCTTCAGCAGATAGCCGCGCACGCCCGCACGCAAGGCGTTGGCCAGATCCTCCTGCCCGTCGCTCATGGTCAGGATGACGGCCGGGGCGTCAAAGCCGTCGGAGCGCAGCTGGCGCAGAAGCGAAACGCCGTCCATCATCGGCATGCGCAGATCCAGGACGACCAGATCAGGAGCGAGTTCGCGGACCAGGTTGCGCGCCTGGGCCGGATTGCCGGTGGTGCCCACGACGGTGAAGAGCCCGCTGTGCGTGAGCAGTTCCGACAGGCCCTTCTGGCAAAGCTGATGGTCGTCGACAAGGACGACTTCGACGGTGTTCTTCACGCACCGACCTCGCCAAGGGCGACACGGGACGCAAAGCGCAGGCGTACGCGCGTGCCGCCCCCACGCGCCACCTCGAACGCCACCGCGCCCCCGAGTCGCGCGGCGCGCTCCCGCATGATGTCCAGGCCAAAATGTCCGGTATCGAGCGAACGAGAACGATGCAGCCCGACACCGTTGTCTTCGACGCGCAGCTCGAAATGCTCGTCGACCTGCTCGAGCGCAATTCGCACGCAACTGGCCCTGGCATGCTTGAGCGCGTTGGTGAGCGCCTCGCGCGCAATATAGAAGATCTGCACCTGCTCGAACGCTGACAATTGCGGCTCATGGCCACCGCTGTCAAAGTCGATTTGCACGCCGCTTGCCGTTCGCAATTCGTCGATGGCGCTTTCGAGCGCCGGGACCAGCTGGGTTGTTCCCATCTGTGAACGAAAGTCCGTAATGATCTCGCGCACGCGCGATTGCGCCAGAGCCAGGGATTCGTCGATTTCGGCAAGATAATTCGCCATCCGCGATGCATCCCGCTTGGCCACTGCGTCCCGCAGCAGCGCCGTGCGCATGCGCACCGACGCCAGATTCTGTGCGAGGGAATCGTGCACCTCGTTGGCGATCAATTGGCGTTGCAGCATAAGACCTGCGTGAAAATCCGCCTCGCTCAAGAGCGCATTTTCAAGTGCCAGTCCCAGCACTTCGCCCAAAGCCGGCAGCAGCTCGCCGACCGCCGCCGGCAGCGCCGCCTCGTCGACGTCTGGTGTGAACAGTAGACTGAGAACGCCGCAAACTTCGCCCCGGCTGTGCAACGGCACGGCCGCCACAAGACGGCTCTCGCTGCCTTGACCCGGTGATTCACGGACGCGATGGAAGATAGGCCTGGCGATGCAGGCGGCGGCTTCGCCGGCGGCGTCACTGCATTCATTGCCAACCGGCGGAGTCTTGACGATGCGATCGCACCTTTCCGCGCCGACCCCCACCGCCGCGACGAGTTCCATGGCTTCGCCCGCGCCAGAACGCGAATGCACGGTTGCGGCCTCGGCCGATGTCATGGCAAGCAAGGCGCGCAGCAACCGCTCCGTGGAACTTCGTACGTCGGTCTCGGGCGGCTGGCCGTCGACCGTCGCACCCTGCTCGTGCAGGGCGGTGCACCTCGCCGACAATTCTGTCTCCAATTTCCGCCGAACCCTGAACGGGATCGATCTGCTGGCGCAAACCTGCATTGAGGGGTATTTATTGTTCTTCCCCGAGCGCAAATTGTGCTCGATTGCGCTCGGCTTCGCAAGGAAGGTGCCATTGGCGGAACGGTTCATTGCGGGCAGACGGATCATCCGGGGCTGCGCAATCGTAGGCGTCGCAATTCCCGGGAATCGCGCATGGTGCAATGCGGAAGCGCCATGGGCGCCGCCATTGCGCACGGTGCCATCTTCAGGTTCGGATGCGACGGAGTCTGGCGTTCAAGCGGCGAGTTGTGGCAGCCAGCGATTGATGAAGGCCCCGCCGATCACCAGCCAGAGGAACAGGAACAATGCCAGCAGCAAGGGCTTCATGCCCGCCTTGCGGATGGAAGACGCATGCGTGGTCAATCCCAGTGCTGCCATTGCGGTGGCAAGCAATGCGCCGTCCGTCTCCGTAATGATGGCGACGACGCCGGCCGGCAGCAGACGCAGGGAATTGAATCCGACCGCGGCAATGAAAGCCAGTGCAAACCACGGAATCGAAACCTTGGTTTGCGCGTGTCGCCCGTCACCCGGGTGCGCTTGCGCTTTTTGCCGGCCACGCAACTCGTCGCGCGCCAGCCACCAGGAGAGCCCAAGCAGTACCGGAGCGAGCATCATCACGCGTACCATCTTTGCCACGACAGCCGTGTCGCCGGCTTCAGGGCCGACCGGGCGCGCTGCCGCGATCACCTGTGCGACCTCATGGACGGTTGATCCGACATAGATCCCGAATCCTTGCGTTCCTCCTGGCACGATCCGCCAGTGCTGATTCAAGTCGTAGAGGAACGGGTAAAGGAAGATCGCCAGCGTGCCGAAGGTCACGACGGTCGCGATCGCCACCGTTACCTGTTCGGCCCTGGCCCGCACGATTGGCTCGGCTCCCATCACCGCAGCGGCGCCGCAGATGGAGTTTCCGACCGCGACCAGCATCACCGTCTTCCGATCCAGCCCCAGCAGGCGCGTGCCAAGAAGCATTGCCAACAGGAAGGTCGAACCTACCATGAGCGCGTCAACCGCGACTCCCGCCAGGCCGACGTGTCCGATATCCTGCCCTGTCAGCCGCATCCCGTAGAGCACCACGCCGGCACGCAGCAGCCACTGCTTGGAAAAGGCGACGCCGGCGCCGCTGGTCGCTGCCAAACGTGGATACACGGTATTTCCGACCAGCATTCCCAGAACGATTGCCAGGGTCAATGCGCTGAAACCGTGCGCCTGCATCCACTCGAGTCCTGCCAATTTGACGCAGGCAATCGCCAATGCCGCGCTCAGCAGCAACCCGGGCAGAAGGCGTGCGACAGCGACGGACACGCGTGCGCGCACGGCAGCACGTGCCGTTACCCCGGTTGCGGCCGTCGATGTCATCCAGATTCCCTTTTTCAATCGGCTGTTTGCGGTCTTCGCACCAATCTACAAACCCGGGTTCTATGTGTCCAACTGTTTATATTGGTATAATTAACCTATCCAATAGCTGCCATGGGATTTGCCGTGGACGTTCTACGACTCACGCTGCGCCAGTTGCAGATCTTCGTCGCCGTGGCACGAACCGGCTCGACCACGGCGGCGAGCAGTGAAATCGCGCTCTCGCAATCGGCCACCAGCGCGGCGGTCAACGAATTGGAGCGTGTGCTGTCGTTGCGACTGTTCGATCGCGTGGGCAAGCGCCTGCTGTTGAATGACAACGGCCGGGCGCTGCTGCCGCGCGCGTTTGCCCTGCTCGATGGCGTCAGCAGCATCGAGCAGATGGCCTACGACGATCACGCCCAGGTGCAGGCGCTGCGCATTGGCGCCAGCACGACCATAGCCAATTACGTATTGCCCAGGCTTCTCGCCTGCTTTTACGGCGAACAACTTCTCGGCAAAGCGACGGCATGGCGCTCCAGGGTCGCCATCGCCAACGTGGAGGGCATTTGCCAGTCCGTCGCGTCGTTTGAGCTCGACGTCGGACTAATTGAAGGGACGTGCCACGAGCCGTCGCTTGACGCCACACCCTGGCTGCGCGACGAAATGGTCGTCGTTGCGGCTCCCGGGCTCGCACGCACGATCGCCGGGCGATCCGGCGGGCGCCCGACCCTCAGGATCCTGCGAGAACTGACATGGCTGCTGCGCGAACCGGGGTCCGGAACCCGTCAGGCGAGCGACGAGCTGCTGCTACCGCACCTGCACGCGTACCGGCACAGCATCGAACTTGGCAGTTCCGAGGCCATCAAGCGGACGGCCGCGGAGGGACTCGGAGTCGCCTGCCTTTCCCACTGGGTCGTCGACGACCTGATCGATTCGCGAAAGCTCACCCGGATCGAGTCAACCCTGCCGACGCTGGTGCGGCAGTGTTACCTCGTCGTGCATCGGGAAAAGCAGCCGACCCAAGCGTTGCTGAACTTTCTTGCCATCGCCCGGTCGGCCGACCGGATCCTTCTGGCTGCGGACGGCTAGTCCGGGAACGGCGCCCAAAGCGCCCCCGCACCGCAGGGCTCAATCGTGCCGAAGAACGGCCAGCGTCGGATCGCTGCCATCACGCGCCGAGACGGACCGGAAATGCGGTGCCCGGTCGCCTGCTGCCGAATGCCGCGCGACGTCAGCGGCCGCCATTGAAATGCGCAAGCGCCCTGCCCGAATCAAGCACCCGCCGGACTTCCTGCGCAGCCGATTCCAGGCTCGAAAGTCGTCCCAGGTGCCAGAGACACAGCGATGCTCCACACACGAGACCATCACGCGTGGCCCCGTGCCCCCCCGCCAGTGCGTCCACCCCGGCACGCGCCGCCGCGATCGCCGCGGCGCCGACGTCCAGGCCTGGGGCCCCCGGCGCCGGTTCGGCGTCGTCCAGCGCGATCCCGACGGGCAGAGCCGGCGCCAATACGGGTTGATCAATTCCAAAGTCGGCGGGACGAAAATCGAGGCTTTGTTCCGGGCCCTTGTCCCGGTAATGGAACGCCCGTCCCGTTGCCCGCAGTGACGGAATGACGCCGCCCTCGACGCCGCGGACGATCAGCGCCGAGGCGAATCCTGCGCTGCGCGCGAGCATCGCGTAGATCCGCGGATAGGGCTTGTGCACATAGCCCGTGACCAGGTGGGTTTTCACGCTGCCGCGAATCGGTCCCAGCAGAACTTCGGCCGTCGTTATCGAGGGACGCTTGACGATGAGCGACCGCAATTCCGCAAGGGCATGAAGCTGCGGACAGAAGGCCTCCTGGTCCACATAAGCCCAACCAATGCGGGGATCGGCGATGCGCGCGGCGGCCTGCGACGGGCTCATGTTCACGGCAATGCCTGCTGCAGCAAGGACCTGCCTATGGGTCAGGCCGAATTTCGGACCCATGGTCTCGACACCGTGCGATACCGCCGCCACCCCGCAGGCGGCCAACAGCGGCGCCAGGAACGGAGCAGCCGGCAAGGTGCGGGCGAATCCGTCATACGGGTCGGCGATATCGACGATTTCATCGACCGATGCAATGACCGGTCGCGAGGCCTCCAGCAACGCATCCAGGATGCCCAGCATTTCGTCATCGGTCTCGCGCTTCATCCGCAGCGCGATGAGGAACACGCCTGCCTGGACGCGATCGACGCCCCCCTCCAGGACCAACCGCATTCCCTGCGCGGCCTCCCGACGTGAAATGTCCTTGCTCAGTTCCGGTCCGGTGGCGATGCGCTTGATTATCGAGCTCATAAGCGCGCGCGCGTCATCGGGCGCGTTCGCCGTCGAATCACCCAGGGGTGCTCGCGCCTGGTTCACACGCGCACCAGGATGTCGTCCCCGTCCACCTGCACGGCGTAGGTCCGCAGGTTCTTTTCAGCCGGTTCGTCCAGCACTGTGCCCGAACAGACGTGGAACCGACTTCCGTGCAGCGGGCACTTGACGAATTCACCCTGCAGCGATCCCGTGGCGAGCGACGCATCCTCATGGGAACACGTGTCGTCCAGCGCGCAGACCTTGCCCCCCGCATTGACCACCAAAATGCGCAGGTTATCGACGTCGACGCGCATCATCTGCCCCGGAGCCAGATCCGAAAGATGTGCAACCCTTACCAAGCGACTTGACACGCCACCGGTCCCTCATGTGCAGTCGATCGGCGCTCCCGGCTGCGGACGCAACCGGACGACTCAACGTGACCGCTATTGTAGGGTCTCAAGACCGGCGGCCAGGGGGGGGTGGCCGTGAAGTCGATGACGTGATGCGCGCAAATTTTGACGGAAGTACGCCCTTCGGGTAGTTGCCTTGGATGCAAATGCCGGTTCAGTGAATCCGGTACTCACAGTCCGGCCGGTCCAGACCCGGCAACGCGCACGTCACGGTTGCGTCCTGGTCAGTTCATGTACGACTTTGCTTCCTCTCCAGGATTGGGCAGACCGGAAATCTGCCAAAGACTTCTGCAGCTGCTGAACAACTGGTGCGCCGCCGTGGCATCCAAACCCGCCGCACGACAGACCAGGCGCGTAACCGGCAAAGCACCGAGAGCAAAATAGCGGTCGCGCACGAAGTGAATGACGTTCCAGTGCTTCGCGGTGAGTTCTGCGATACCCGCCTGGCGCGCAAGGCTGGCCGCCATGGCCGCCGACCAATGGGCGGAATCAAGCAGAAATCCGTCGGCGTCAAACAGCGCTGCATCCGCCAATCCCCGCGGAGCGGTCGCGACACCAGTTTGGTAGTTCATGGCAATCGTCCTTCGAAACATGCATGACGACGGTGAATTTATCCCCATGCGTCGGCGCCACGAAGTACGCAATTGTCATGGCCTAATGCCATTTGGCTATTAACCCGCCGGACATATTGAAATCAAGGCCTTAGGGCCTTTGCCCGCAGGCGCAACTGGCCTGCGCCGCCGCCATCGCCGTCGAGCTGGGCGGCGGCATATTGCTTATCGTGGGCTGGAAGGCGCGCTGGGCAGCGGCCGCGATGTTCGTCTTCACGGGCGCCGCGGCCTACTTCTTCCACAACTTCTGGGCCGTCCCCGCCAATGAAGCGCAGAACACGATGATCCACTTCCTGAAGAACGTCTCGATGATGGGCGGGCTGCTCTACGTGGTCGTCCATGGCAGCGGGCCCCTGAGCCTGGATCGCCCCGCCCGCCGCTAGAACTCGTATTCGAGCTGCAGGCGCACGGTACGGTCCGGCGAATGCGCGGTCGTTCCGGCCAGGAAGGCCGCGTTGTACGACAGCGACCGTTCGCCCGCCAATGGCAACTTGCCCAGGATCACGGGTCCCAACCGATGCAGCTGGCGCTCGTAGCCGGTCCAGGACTGGCGCGGGCTGCCCAGGCTGCCGAACGCCTGCAACCCGTACTCGAAGGCCTGGGCGTAGCGGTACTTGAGTTGCACTTCGTAGCGCTCCTGCGTGGCGTGGAATTCCGTGCCCTGGTAGTGACGGCTGAACAGCAGGTTGGCGTTGCCCTGGAAGCGGCCGAACTCCTTTTGCAATAACGGACCGGCGCGCACCGAGAAGCCCTCGGCGGGATTGCGCGGCTTCTCGACCTCGACGGCAATGCCCACGTCGAGCGGCCATTGCCCCGGCTCGGCCAGCTGGAAGATGTTCTCCCATTCGAACGCATCCATTGCCGTGCCGCTATTGCCGACGCGCCGGTATTGCACGGCCAACTCAGTGAACCAGTAATCGGTCACGCCGGCACCGAAACCGACGCCGGCATCCTCCTCGCGGTGGGTGCTGCGCCCTGCCGAACCGACGCCGCTGTGAAAGTCGATCTCCCGTTCGCCCTGGGTGACCGTCGGAACCAGCAGGTAGAGGCTGGCGTCCGCGGCCCGTGCGCTGCCGGCGCTCGTTGCCAGCACCACCGCGGCAAGCACGCCGCACCCGGGCATGCGCGCGCGCGTCATGGCACGACGATCACGCCGAGCGCCGCCGACCCCGGCGCCGCGGTGCTTTCACCCTCGAACAGGTAGCGGCCGGCCTCCAGGGGCCCAAGATACAGCTCCACCCGCCCCTTGGGCGCAATGTGCTTTTCGCGGTTCAGCGCATGACTGTCGAACTCCTCCGGCGCATCGTCCAGGTTCAACAGTACGATCCGGAACTTCCTGCCCTCAGGGACATGCAGTTCGGCCGGATCGAAGCGATGTTCGTGGATCCGGATGACGAACTCCGGATCAGCGGCGATCGCCGAGGTACACGACAGCACGGCGAGCACCAGCGCGCAGCACCAGGTTGGGGTCACGGATTTGCGGGAAGACATGGCTTTCGAGCATGCTGACCGTACCTTAACCGATTCTTACGGACCCGCTGTACCCGTAATGTTGCCGGGGCGCTGGCGCGGCGACGCGGCGGTGCGTAAGTTTGCGTTAATGTGGCGCCGCCAGCATGCCTGCCTGGGCCGACGCGCGTGGGGGCGTCGGCGCGAACTCCGCACGCAGGCACGGCGACGCTGCGGCACATATATGGTTCCGGTGCATGCGCATTCTACTAATCGAAGACGACGCGATGGTCGGCCGGGCCCTGAAGGCGGGGCTTGCCCAGGACGGCCATGCCACGGACTGGGTGCAGACCGCAGCCGCCGCTGATTCGGCCTGGCTGTCGCTGCGCGGAGAGGTCGGCCCCTACGACGCCGTCATCGTCGATCTGGGCCTGCCCGACGGCAGCGGAATAGAACTCATCAAGAAGGCCCGCGCGCGCAATTTCCGCAATGTCATCATCATTGTCACCGCCCGCGGGCGCGTGGCCGATCGCATCGCCGGCCTGGACGCCGGCGCCGACGACTACATCGTCAAGCCGCTGGACCTGGACGAACTGGCGGCGCGGCTGCGGGCCGTCGAGCGGCGCCTGGCCGGGCGTGCGGACGAGTTGCGCGTCTTCGGGGCACTGCGCATCGACCCGGCGGCGCGGGCCATCTCGCTGCATGGCCAGGCCATCGACCTGACCGCCCAGGAGTACGCGATCCTCATGGCGCTGATCCGGCGGCCGGGCGCCATTGTCTCGCGGGCCCGCATCGAGGAGGCCCTCTACAACTGGGAGCGCTCGGTGGAGAGCAACACCATCGAGGTGCAGATCCATCGGCTGCGCCGCAAGCTCGGCGCCAGCACGATCCAGACCCATCGCGGCCAGGGCTACCGGCTGGTGGCGCCCGCCGCCGAATGAGCGCCGCCTGGTCGCTGCAGCGACGCCTGCTGACCACGCTGGGCGCCGCCACGCTGCTGGCCTGGTCGTCGAGCAGCGTGTGGCTGTACCGCTCGGCGGTCACCGAGGCCGACCAGATGTTCGATGCGGCACTGGACCACACGGCCCATGCGGTGCTCGCGGTGGTGCGCAACGAGGCCTCGGAACTCACGGAAACCAAGGGGGGCATCGGCTTTGAACTGGCGGTCATCGGCCAGTCGGAGCAAAACGACATCGTCTACCAGGTGCGCGGGCCCAATGGCGGCCTGGTCTTCCGCTCGCACGGCGCGCCCGCGGCGGCACTGGCCGGTCCGCGCGACCGCGGGTTCACCAATGCCCGGATCAAGGACGTCGACTATCGTGTGTTCAGCCTGGCCACCGAGCTCGACGCCGCCACCATCCACGTGGGCCAGCCGCTGGCGCGCCGGCTGCAGATCGCCCGCGCCGGCGCAGTGCGCCTGCTGGCGCCCGGCGCCGCGCTGATGCTGGCCCTGGCCGCCGCCGTTGCCTGGAGCGTGCGCCGGATCACGCGCCCCGTCGTGCAGTACGCCAGCGCCCTCGATGCCCGTGCACCCGAAGCCAGTGCACCGGTGGACGGCACGCGGCTGCCGCAGGAGCTGCAGCCCGTCGCCCGGGCGATCGACGGCCTGCTGGGCCGCGTGCATGACGCGCTGCTGCGCGAACGCACCCTCACGGCCGACGCCGCGCACGAATTGCGCACGCCGCTGGCGGCCTTGCGCCTGCAGGCGCAGGTGGCGCGCCGCGCGCGCGACCGGGCCGAACGCGATGCGGCGCTGGATGAACTGCTGGCCGGTACCGACCGGGCGGCCCGCATGGTCGATTCGGTGCTGACGCTGGCACGGCTCGACGCCACCTCGGGCAGCCAGGGCGGCAAGGCGCACGTCGATACCGGGCGCCTGGCGCAGCTGATCGTGGGCGAGTTCACGCCGCTGGCCGAGTCGCGCGGCGTGCGCGTCACGCTGCGCAGCGAGGACGGCGTGCTGCTGGGCGACGAGGATGCGCTGGCGATCGCGCTGCGCAACCTGGTGAGCAATGCGCTGCGCTATGCCCGCTCGCAGATCCGCATCCGCATCACCGGCGACGACCGGCATGTGCGCATCGCCGTGCTCGACGACGGCCCCGGATTCAGCCCGGAAAGCGCGCAGCGGGCCTTTCACCGCTTCTATCGCGGTGCCGAGGCCGGCGAAAGCGGCGATGGCGCCGGGCTGGGCCTGGCGCTCGTGTCGCGCATCGCCCAGCTGCACGCGGGCACGGTGAAGATCGTGCCGGGCATCGATACCGGGGCGGGCGTCGAACTGCAGCTGCCGCGGTTCTTTGTCGACTGGGTGTCGGGGTCCTGACGCTCAGCGCACGCCGGTCGCCACGATGGCGCTGAACCCGGCGTGATGGAGGAATTCGCGCAGGATCACCACCAGCGCCGCGAACCGGGGTTCGGCCGCGATGCCTTCCCGTGCCGCCGGTGATCCCTGGGCGACCGCCGCCAGTCGCCCGAAAACCCGCTCCAGCGATTCCAGGTCCAGGCGCACCGCGCCGGTACCCTGCAGTCCCGCGGTGGCGGCCAGCGTGCGCACGCCCGCGTCGGCACTGAAAAGCTCGCTGCCGGCCGGCAGGTGGCGATGCGCGGGAAAAACCGCATCCTCGACGAACTGGATCGCGTGCTCCATGGCCAGCGCGCTGGCCAAGCGCCCGCCGAAACAGGCGCTGGCGA
This sequence comes from Burkholderiales bacterium, assembly GCA_037441485.1. Classification (GTDB taxonomy): domain Bacteria; phylum Pseudomonadota; class Gammaproteobacteria; order Burkholderiales; family Burkholderiaceae_F; genus GJ-E10. Next base: position 11,619 of record JBBISD010000024.1, on the reverse strand, counting down.
TGGCCGCGTCGCCCAGCGCCAGTACCAGGGTGCCATCGGGCTCGCCCGCCCCGCCCCAGGCCAGCGCACTGGCGTGCGGGCCGATGTGCAGCACGGTAATGCCCTGGCCGGTGCCGCGCAGCGGACGAATTGCGGCGTAGTCCCGGCGCACCCGGTGTTCGGCCGCGATGGCTGCGTCGGTGTCCATGCGGATGTGCCAGCCGGTGCTAGTCGAATGGCCAGGGCATGGTCCGGGGCAGCCGCAGCGCCACCTCGGACGCCGTGCCGTGCGGCGCCGCTACCGCCCCATCACGCCACCAGGCCGCCAGCGCATGATCCCGCGCCGGCTCCAGCGCCTGTCCCAGGCGCGGCATCAACAGCCGCACGCCGCGTTGCGGACCGAGTTCATACAGCACCTCGGCCGGCTGGTCCCATGCGTGCATCGCCAGCGCAAACGTGCCCCAGTGCACCGGCAGGAACGCACCGCCACCCAGCAGTTCGAGCGCCGCCAGCGCGTTTTCCGGTCCCAGATGGATGTCTCCCCAGGCCGGATGGAAGGCGCCGACCTCGAGCATCACCAGGTCGAACGGGCCCAACTGCTCGCGGATCGCCGCGTATTGCGTCGTCAGGCCGGTATCGCCGCTGAAAAACACCGCGTGGCGCTCGCCGCGCATCACCATCGACGACCACAGCGTCGCATTGCGGTCCCGCAGGCTGCGGCCGGAGAAGTGCTGCGCGGGCGCGGCGGTGATCGTGAGGCCGGTTCCCGGCACGGCGTGCGTTTCCCACCAGTCGAGTTCGGTGATGCGCGCCGCCGGCACTCCCCACGCTTCCAGGTGGGCGCCCACGCCCAGCGATGTCACGAAGGGCACGTCCCGGCGCGCCAGTTCGCGGATGGTGGGATAGTCGAGGTGGTCGTAATGGTCGTGCGTTATCACCACTGCATCGAGCGGCGGCAATGCGCGCAGCGGTACCGGAACCGGCTGGAAGCGCCGCGGGCCCAGCAGGCGCGACGGCGACGCCCGCAGGCCCCATACCGGATCGGTCAGTACGCGAAAGCCGTCGATCTCCAGCAGCACGGTGGAGTGGCCCAGCCACGTCGCGCGCAGGCCGCTGTCGACCGGGCGGCCCCACGCCGGACGCGGATCGACCGACGGCAGCGGGCCGTCGGGCACGCGCCGCCCGCCGCCGCACAGGAATTCGGTCAGCGACGGCGGCCGCACGGACGGATCGCGCAGGCCCGGCAGTATCGGATGGCGATTGCCAAAGCCCGCCCCGTTCCACAGCGCCGAACCCAGCATGCGCTCGCGGCGCAGCCCCTCGGCCCGCGCTCCCAGGGACTTCATCAGGCGCCCTTGCCGGTGCGTCGCCCTACTTCACGCCGGCAAAGCGCGCGGTGACATCGGCGATGCGCTGGCCGAACCGGCGCGCCGTCTCGATGTCGCCGGGGAACATCTCGTCGGGCGACGCGTCCGAGGGCGACTGCGTCATCAGCCCGCCGAACGAGCCCACGTAATTGATGTCATTGCGCGTGGCCGCCTTGCTGTTGCTGGGCATCATGCCGGTGCCCACCCAGAGCATGCTGTGCTGCATGGCCAGCGTCATCAGGTAATGCAGCGTCGAGAACTTGTCGCCGTTCATCGTCGCCGAATTGGTGAATCCGGCGGCGATCTTGTCCTTCCAGTTCTGCGTGAACCAGGCCTTGCTCGAGGCGTCGGCAAACTTCTTGAACTGCCACGACACGCTGCCCATGTAGGTCGGCGAGCCGAACACGATCGTGCGCGCCTTCTGCAGTTCGTCCCAGGCGCCGGCCGGCACGTTGCCCTCGGCGTCGATGGCGACCAGGTGGCCGCCGCTGCCCTGCGCGACCGCCTCGGCAACCCTGCGGGTGTGGCCGTAGCCGCTGTGATAGACGATGACGATGGCGCTCATGCAAATTCCTTTCGACGATGGGGGTGGCGCGAGCGGCGCCTGCCAGGGCACGGTGGCAGCGATGGGCGCGACGATCTTACTGGAGCGCGCCGCGCGATAACCCCACCCGGGCCGCGGCGTACGCCGTCCCGGTTATCATCGCCGGGCAAGATCCTCCTTGCGGGAGACGTCCGGATGACAAAGGCCAGGGCGCCGCGGCGTGCGCCGGCGGCCAGAGCCGCGGCCAGCGGCGGCGCGCCGATCCGCCCGCTGGCCGATACCAACGTGCCGGAGGCGCTCTGCGGGCGCAACGGCGACAACCGCGCCGGCAAGGCGCGCCGCCAGATCGACGCCGACACCGACCGCGATGCGCTGTCCTGCTTCCTGGCCGAATACGACCGGTCGCCGGGAACCGCGCGCATCTACCAGCGCGAATGCGAACGGCTGGTGCTGTGGTCGCTGCACGAGTGCGGCAAGCCGCTCTCCAGCCTGACCCGCCAGGACTTCGAGGGCTACCTCAATTTCCTCGCCGATCCGCAGCCTGCCGACCGCTGGTGCGGGCCCAAGGTACGGCGCGAGTCCCCTGACTGGCGGCCCTTCGTCGGGCCCCTGAGCGAACCGGCCCTGCTGACCGCGATCGCCGCGATCAATTCGCTGATGGCCTACCTCGTCGATGCCGGCTACCTGGCGGGCAATCCGCTCGGCCTGATCCGCCAGCGCCGCCGCAAGCTGGCGGCCGACGCCGGCAGCGCCGCGGCCGGCGGGGCCCCGCTGGCGCCGGAGTCGAGCTCGGTGGAGCGTTTTCTCGATGCCGACATGTGGGCGGCCGTCTCCGCGGCGGTCGAGGCGATGCCGCGCGGTTCGCCGGCGCAATGTGACAACTACGAGCGGCTGCGCTTCATCTGCGCGCTGCTCTACCTGCTGGCGCCGCGCGCCGGCGAACTCGAAACGCACCGGATGAACAGCTTTCGCGAGGAGCGCGGCCTGTGGTGGTGGCATGTCGTCGGCAAGGGTGCCAAGCAGGCCAAGATCCCGGTACCCGACGACATGATGCAGGCGCTGGTGCGGTATCGCCGGCACCTCGGTCTGCCCGCCGTGCCCCGGCGCAACGACACCACGCCGCTGCTGGTCGGCCTGCGCGATCGCGCCCCGATCACCGCGCGCCGTCTCAACCAGGTCCTCAAGCGGCTGTTCGCCCAGGCGGCCGATCGGCTGGGCCCGGAAAACGCCCACAAGGCCGACAAGCTGCGCGCGGCGTCCGCCCACTGGGGCCGGCATACCGGCATCACCGCCAAGGTGGACGCCGGCATGGAAGAGCGCTACGTCCAGAAGGACGCACGCCATGCCGACCGGCGCACCACGCAGCGATATATCCACGAGGAGGAACGGCGCTGGCACGAGGAAGCGCAAAAGCAGCGCCTGCCCTGGCCGCGCGCGCCCGGCTGATACCGCCGGTACGTCAGCCGGCGCGCCCGGGCGACCGGGCGTGCCTGATCAATATGCAGGACTTTTGCGACAAATCTATAACGGCCGGAAATTTGCGGTAAAAACATTTGACCGGCGCCCCGGCGTGGGCGATAGTTGGTTTCTGGACCCTAGGCTCGACGATGCAAAGCAAGGCCGCCGTGCAGGAGACGGCACGCAGCGGCCACGGCAGGGCGGGGTTTGCGCGGAGGGATCGGGATGGGAACGCTTTACGAAAGCGACGTCGAGGCTGCGCTGCACGAGGCGGCCATTGATGCCCTCGCCGGCGAAATGCACCGCCCCGCCGCCGAAATCAAGGCCTATTACGAACGCGAGCTGCAGCGCCTCACCGACGGCGCCCGCGTGCGCGACTTCCTCAGCGTGTGCGCGACGCGCCATATCCGCCAGGCGCTGCGCACGGCGCACTGACGCTCAGCGCGTCCCGCCGACGCGCTCGAAATGCTCCACGTGGGGCGGGCGGGTGAAATACGGCCCGACGATCTCGCGCCACTGCGTGAACGCCGGCGACCCGCGAAAATCCACCGTGTGGTTCTCCAGCGTTTCCCACTCGATCATCAGCACGTAGCGCTCGGGCGTTTCCAGGCAATGCTGGACCTCGTAGCGCCGGAACCCGGCCGCCCTGGAAATGATGGTCCGCACGCCACGTTCGATCTGCGCGTTGAACTCGCCCTGGGTGCCGGGGCGGATGGAAAGATCGGCTATTTCCAGAATCATGGACATCCTCGTCGGGCGGCACTGGCGGTCCGCTGCGGGCGCCGATGCTACGCCATTTGCGCGCTGCGCCGGCCCCCATGTCCGACCCTCGTGCGGGGTGAACGCCGCGGCGCTGCGGCTACACTGCGCCCGGCCTTTCGACCGCAGAACCGAGTCCCGCGCATGACAGCAAACACGGCCGGCGTCCACCCGCCAGCGAGCAGTGGCAGGTACGCGCGCCGCCTTGGCGGCGCGCTCGCCGCCCTGCTGCTGGGCGCCTGCGCGTCCGGATCCGTCCCGTTGCCGGTGGCCGACGAGGCCGCCATTCAGCGTTACCGCGAGGGCGGCTACCCGATGCCGCCCGCCGCGGCGCTGCAGACGCGCCGCATTAGCGCGCCGCTGACCGAGGCATCGTGGAGCGTCAGCCTGACCCGCACGGCCGATGCCACCGCGCATCCCGTCATCGTCCTGCTGCCAAGCCTGGGCGAGGACGACACCGCGCCGGTGCGCTGGATCGGCTCCTGGGCCCGCGCCGGCTACGCCGTGCTCACGATCCAGCCGCTGGCCGAGGACGCCGACGCCTGGGCCACCGCCGATGCGCGCAGCGGCGATTTCGCCCGGGTCGCCCGGGCGCGATTCGCGCCGGAGCTGATGCCCGAGCGCATTGCGCAGCTGGTGCGCCGTCTGGCCGAGGTGCACGCACGCAGCCAGCGCGGCGAGACGGGGCTCGAGGCACTGGACTGGACGCGCGTCGTCCTGGCCGGTGCCGACCTGGGTGCCTACACCGTTGAAACGACCCTGCAAGCCGATGCCGCGCTGCAGGCGCCCGGCTGGACGCTGACCCCGCTGGCCTACATCGTCATAAACCCCTATGCCCGGCGCAGCGGTGATGCCGGCGCCGCGCCGGCGCGGCCGGCGCACGCCCCGGTGCTGATGATCAGCGCCCGCGACGATGTCGACGCCTATGGGCTCGTCACCGATGCCACCCAGCGGCGCCAGGCGTTCGACCGGCTGGGACCGGGCGAGGCGTGGTATCTCGAGCTGGGCGCCGTGTCGCACCGCTGGCTGGCCGGCGAAATGCTGTCCACGGCGGGCGCCGAGGGACCGCACCGCCCGCCGGGGCCGGTTCGCGCCGACGGCGACGGCCCGGAGCGGCGCCGCAAGGGACCGCTGGCGGTGCCCGGTGCCGCCGGTGCGCGCGACAGCATGGCACCCGAAGGCGAGGACGAAGACGGACCGGTGGACAAGAAGGCGATGCAGGCCGCCCGGCTGGAAATGGCGGCCGCGCGCAGCCGCGCGCTTACCCACGCGGGCCTAAGCGTGGCATCCTTCGAAGCGGTGTCGCTGGCATTTCTGGATGCGACCGTACGCCAACAGCCGGCAGCCCGCGCCTGGCTGGGCGAATCGGCGGGAAAGTGGCTGCAGGATGGAGACCGTCTCAAACACCGCTGAGATCCGGAGCCACGGCAACCCGGACACCGCCGAACCCGAGGACCCTCGTTCGGCGGCGGCGCGCATCGGGCGCCAGGCCGAGGTGCTTGCGGCGCTGGCGGCCGTGCTGCCGGCCGATGCGCTGCTGCATACCCGGGAGGACACCGTCGCCTACGAGTGCGACGGCCTGACCGCCTACCGGCAGGCGCCGCTGGTGGTGGCGCTGCCCCGTACCGACGCCGAGGTCGCCGCCGTGCTGCAGACCTGCCACGCGCTCGAGGTCCCGGTCGTGGCGCGGGGCGCCGGCACCGGCCTGTCGGGCGGCGCCCTGCCGCACCGCTCCGGCATCACGCTGTCGCTGGCGCGCCTTAACCGCATCCTGCATCTGGATCCGCTGGCGCGCACGGCCCTCGTGCAGTGCGGCGTGCGCAACCTGGCCATCAGCGAGGCGGCCGCGCCGCTGGGGCTGTACTACGCGCCCGATCCGAGCAGCCAGATCGCCTGCACGATCGGCGGCAACATCGCCGAGAACTCCGGCGGCGTGCATTGCCTCAAGTACGGACTCACGCTGCACAACGTGCTGCAGGTGCGCGGCTACACGGCCGAGGGCGACGCGGTGACCTTTGGCAGCGCCGCGCTCGATGCCCCCGGGCTGGACCTGCTGCCGCTGGTAGTCGGCAGCGAGGGCATGCTGGCGATCGTCACCGAAGCGCTGGTGCGCCTGACGCCCAAGCCCCAGCTGGCCCAGTGCATCATGGCCAGCTTCGACAGCGTCGAGACCGCCGGCGACGCGGTGGCCGGCATCATTGCCGCGGGCATCATTCCGGCCGGCCTCGAGCTCATGGACCGGCCGATGACCGCCGCCGTGGAGGATTTCGTCCATGCCGGCTACGACCTGGCCGCGGCCGCCATCCTGCTGTGCGAGAGCGACGGCACCACCGAGGAGGTTGCCGAGGAGATCGGCCGCATGCGCGCGGTACTGGAGAGCAGCGGTGCCACGCAGATCGCGGTGAGCCGCGACGAGGCGCAGCGCCTGCGCTTCTGGAGCGGGCGCAAGAACGCCTTCCCGGCCAGCGGGCGCATCAGCCCGGACTACATGTGCATGGATTCGACCATTCCGCGCCGGCGGCTGGCCGAGATGCTGCGCGCCATCGAGGAGATGGAGCGCCGGTATTCCTTGCGCTGCGTGAACGTCTTTCATGCCGGCGACGGCAACCTGCACCCGCTGATCCTGTACGACGCCGCCGACCCCGACCAGCTGCACCGCTGCGAGCAGTTCGGTGCCGACATCCTGGAGACCAGCGTGCGCCTGGGCGGGACGGTCAGCGGCGAGCACGGCGTCGGCGTGGAAAAGCTCAACTCGATGTGCGTGCAGTTCGCGCCCGCGGAGCGCGAACAGATGCTGGCGCTCAAGGGCGCCTTCGATCCGGCCGGCCTGCTCAATCCCGGCAAGGCCGTGCCGACGCTGCATCGCTGCGCCGAATACGGGCGGATGCACGTGCACCGGGGCATGCTGCCGTTTGCCGACCTGCCCCGCTTCTGAGCAGGCGCGATGAGCACGCCTCCGGACCCCGTGCTGCAGCGCCTGATCGACCAGGTGCGCGCCGCCCAGGCCGATGCGACGCCGCTGCGCATCCGCGGCGGCGGCAGCAAGGATTTCTACGGCGGCCCGTTGCGCGGCACGCCGCTGGACCTTGCCGGGCTGCGCGGCATCACCAGCTATGAACCCACCGAGATGGTGATCACCGCCCGGGCCGGGACCCCTGTGGTCGAGCTGGAAGCGGCGCTCGCGCAGCACCAGCAGTGCCTGGCTTTCGAGCCGCCGCGCCTGGGGCCCGCGGGCACGCTCGGGGGCATGGTCGCCGCCGGCCTGGCGGGGCCGGCGCGCGCCGCAGTGGGCAGCGTGCGCGATTTCGTGCTCGGCGCGACGATGATCAACGGCCGCGGCGAACTGCTGCAGTTCGGCGGCCAGGTGATGAAGAACGTCGCCGGGTACGACGTTTCCCGCGTGCTGGCCGGTTCCATGGGCGTGCTGGGCGTGATTGCCGAAGTGTCGCTCAAGGTGCCGCCGGCGGCGGCCGCGCGCCAGACCTTGGCGCTCGAGGTCGAGCAGGCCGCCGCCATCGAACTGCTCCAGACCTGGGCCGGCGCGGCGGTACCGGTGCGCGCCAGTGCCTGGCAGGCCGGGGTGCTGACCCTGCGCCTCGAGGGCGCGCAGGCGGCGGTCGAGTCCAGCACCGCGCGGCTGGCGGCCGGCCACGGCGCCCTGGTGCTGGAGCCCGAGAGCGCGCGCCGCTACTGGGACGCGCTGCGCGACCAGCAGCACCCGTTTTTCCATCCGGGCACGGCCGCGTGCCGGCCGTTGTGGCGCCTTTGCGTGCCCCCCGCCCATGCGCCGCTGAACCTGGCGGGCGAGACGCTGATCGAATGGGGCGGCGGCCAGCGCTGGCTGTATACCGATCGGCCCGCTGCCCAGGTGCGCGACACCGCGCGCCAGGCCGGCGGCCATGCGACGGTCTATAGCGGCGACGACGCCCGTACCGAGGTATTCGCGCCGCTGTCGGCACCGCTGGAGCGCATCCACAAGGCGCTCAAGGCGGCTTTCGATCCTTCCGGGATCTTCAATCCCGGCCGACTCTATCCCTGGCTATGAGCAATGCGCCCGTGGCGGCCCGCTGCCCTGCCGCGCGCTGAGCGCCCGCGCCTCCTGGAACCATGCAGACCGAACTGCACCCCGACTACCTGGCGACCCCCGATGGCACCCGCGCCGGCCAGATCCTGCGCAATTGCGTGCACTGCGGCTTTTGCCTTGCCACCTGCCCCACATACCAGTTGCTGGGCGACGAACTGGACAGCCCGCGCGGCCGCATCTACCTGATCAAGCAGGTGCTCGAGGGCCAGGCGCCCGGGCCCGCGACCCAGCAGCACCTGGACCGCTGCCTGACCTGCCGCAACTGCGAGAGCACCTGCCCGTCGGGAGTCGAATATTCCGAACTGCTGGATATCGGCCGCCGCCTGGTCGAGCGGCAGGTGCCGCGGCCACCGGTACGCCAGGCGCTGCGGTGGTTGCTTAAGGAGGGACTGCCGTCCCCGGCCTTCACGACGGCCGTGCGGCTGGCGGCCGCCCTGCGGCCGGTGCTGCCCCGCGCGCTGCGCGACAAGCTCGGCCCGCCGCACGGCGCGGCCGCTGGCCAGCCATGGCCCGATCGTCCGCACGCGCGCAAAGTACTGCTGCTGGCCGGCTGCGTGCAGCCAGGCCTGCAGCCCAATATCAACCCGGCGACGGCGCGGGTGCTGGACGCGGCCGGCGTGCAGACACTGGTGGCCCCCGGAGCCGGCTGCTGCGGGGCGATTCGCGCCCACCTGGCGGACCTGCGCGGCGGGCTGGCCGACATGCGGCGCAATATCGACGCCTGGCTGCCGTACGTCGACGGCACGGGCGGCATGCCGCGGGTGGAAGCCATCCTCATGAATGCCTCGGGCTGCGGGGCCACTGTCAAGGAATATGCGAAGTACCTCGCCCGCGACCCCGGCTATGCCCAGAAGGCGCAACGCATCAGTGCACTGACGCGCGACGCCGCGGAGTTCGTCGCCGACCTGGCGCCGGCGCTGGCGCCACGCCTGGCGCAAAGTGCCGGCACCCTGGCGGTGCACGTCCCCTGCACGCTGCAGCACGGCCAGAAGCTGCCCGGCACGCTGGAATCGCTGCTGGCGCGCCTGGGCTTCAAGGTGCAGATCGCCGCCGACGAGCATCACCTGTGCTGCGGTTCCGCCGGCACGTATTCGGTACTGGAGGCGGCCCTGGCAACCCGCCTGCGCGATCGCAAGCTGGAGCACCTGGAACGGCTGGATGCGCCGGTCATCGTGTCGGCCAATATCGGCTGCATCCAGCACCTGCAGAGCGGATCCGGCCGGCCGGTGCGCCACTGGATAGAACTGGTCGACCAGGCTTTGGGAACCTCAGCCTGACGGGTTTTTGGTGGTGACCCGGGAATAGTTTTAGAAATTACATTAATATGCTTTGATAACAATATGATTTAATGTATTTAACTTCGTTTAATAGGAGGCAGCGTGATTTTCAGGATGAACTCCGAAACTGCTTGACTTTGTTGCGGCGCAGCATATACTTCTTGTTGTGCATCGCAGCAACGAATTTAACGACATTCTGGAGAACATCATGGTCCCGACCCCGAACCAACTGCTTGAAATCCAAAAGACCCAATTCGACGCGCTGCATGCCTTCGGCAGCTCGATGTTCCAGGCTACCGAGAAGCTGGCGCAACTGAACCTGGCGACGACCCGCGCCTTCCTGCAGGACAGTGCCGGCACTGCGCACAGCCTGCTCTCGGCCAAGGATCCGCAGGAATTCGCCGGCATCACCACGGCACTGGCGCAACCCGGCGCCGAGAAGCTTGCCGGCTATGCCCGCAGCGCCTACGCGATCACCAGCGCCGCCGGTGCCGAGATCACGAAGGTGCTGGAAACCCAGATCGCCGAAGGCAACCGCAAGCTGAGCGAGATCATCGACGTCGTCGCCAAGTCGGCGCCCGCCGGCTCGGAGCACGCGATCAGCCTGATCAAGAACTCGCTGTCCGCCGCCAACACGGCCTACGACGCGGTCACCAAGGCGGCCCGCCAGGCCACCGAGACGGCCGAGTCGAACATCGCCGCGGCCGTGGCCGTTGCGACGGACGTGGCCAAGGGCAAGACGAAGAAGGCTTCGTAAATCAGCAGCGTTAATGTCCTGGACAAAATGGCCACCTTCCGGTGGCCATTTTCATTTGGATTTGTCTTTCGTTCCCGATGACTACATCCCTGCTCGGGATGCCAAATGGCTGACCACGACCGAGGGACGCTATTAAACAACAAGGCCCGCTAAGCGGGCCTCGGTCGTGCAAGATGAAGCTTACAGCGGGATCGAAACCGTACCACCGCCGATCTTGGACAGCAGATCGACCGATAGTTCCAGAACCTGCTCCTCAGCCGAAACGTCCGCCTCGGCGCGCTCACCCGTGATTTCTACGACTTGTTCCATTCTTCACTCCGCGAAAAAGTACAAAAGTTTCAAATTGGCCTAAAGGATCCGGCAAATCTGCCGATTAACCGGAAGGCCGCGGGATTAGCCTCTAATGGGCCTTACCAGGTTGGGAACGTATATGCAGTCGCCTACCCCGTCAATAACCGAATCAAGCACGCCTTCGCAAAATGGCAACAGTGAAGTGCTGATCCGGCGCATGAGCTCCTTGGTCGCGAGCCTGCGCGACGCGCCCATGACGGAGGAAAGCAAACCCCTGTTCACCGCCGCGGCGCGAGAACTGGAAGCAATGCCCGCAGAACTTGTGTCTGCGGACCGCGCCATGTGCCTGCTTCTGCTTAGCCGCTACGCGTGCCTTTCTGGGAACGCGTACGCCGGACTCGAACCTGCAATGCAGGCGGTCGCTATTGCCAAGACCGTGGGCGACTCACTGCTTCTGGCGAAAGCCAACAATGCTCTGGGCGTCATTTACCTGGAAACCGGGTCCTACCCGGATACGGTTACGACTTTGACGGCGGCGATTACGGCCGCAAGACTAGCCGGCGATGACAATCTTGAAGTATCGATCCTCTCAAACCTTGGATTGGCACATCAATACGCTGGGCATTACAGCGCCGCTATCCCTTGTTACGAACGCGCGGTTGAAAAGTCCAAGGAAAGCAACCCAACCAGCACCATAAGATCGACGGCGCTGTCAAATCTCTCGCTGGCATACCTTCAACTTCGCGACTTTCAGAGCGGACTTTTGGCTGCCGAAGAGGCCATTGCGGGTCTCAGTGCGCCCCTGGACGTGCATGATCGAATTACAAGGACGATGGCGGAATGCTATTACGCGCGACTGCTACTTGAAGTGCGCAATGTTTCGGTAGCGAAGGAGCGCGTGGCGTTGGCGCGCGAGTTTGCCGCGGATGCAAGTGACCTTTCTCGACTGACGGCGGAAATGACACAGGGCCTAGTCGAGGTCTACGATCCGGCTTCACGAGACGTTGGTCTCTCTCGTCTCCAACGCACCGTCAATGAAAGCCGACGCGGCGCCCAAAGCGCCCTACGCGACGCCCTAGCCATGATGGTGCGCGGTTACGAAG